>JAOAKE010000003.1 GCA_026413805.1 Microcaldota archaeon
AGGCCTACCTATACCTATTCTTCAACATTGGAGTCGGGCAAAGCTTACTGGATAAAAGTGGCAGCAAGCTGCAAGCTTGGAGGCAGCACAGAGGACATGCCGCCATCACCCCCACCCAACTAGAAGGAATTTAAATTCATGAGGGAAAGCATGAATATGGACCTGCGCACCGTTCTCATTTCAGTGCTGGCGGCTTATTTTTTTCTTTTAGGCTGCGTGGAAATCCTCAATCCGCCTTATAGCCCCAACTCAACTGACAATACAACCATTGGCATGAAAGGAGGGGAAAGAGGCAGCACAGGAAGTTCTGCATACCCTGGAGGCTCAGGGGGGGACTTGCCTCCTCCTCCGCCAGAGTGAAAATGACAGCGAAGAGGTGATTTCATGAAAAAGAATTCTCTTTTTGTAGCGTTTTTGCTCGTGGGCATCTTGCCTTTATTGGCAAATTCTGCCACTGCCTCAGTGCAGCTCTATCCTGGATGGAATCTAGTGTCCTCGCCATTTTATTATTACGACTCGCTTGACTCGGCAGGTTGCGACTTTACAGGCGACTTCTACCAATACATCCCCTCCATCAAGGCATATTCCAAGAGCAAGACGCTTTCTTCTGTTAACGGCGCTTGGGTTTATTCTCGCAACGCATGCATCTTAAAATTTACAAGCAGCAGGCCAGACGATGTTCTTAATGAGGATATACTTTATGCAGGCTGGAACCAAGTCGGCCAGCCCTTTCTTTCAGAAGGGGAATCTGTTGATTTTGCAGATGTGATTGGCACCTGCCAAGGCAAGGTAGCAAGCGGGCCATGGTATTACGACACTCCTTCAAAGACATATGTGTATTCTCCTAAACTCTCTCGCGGCAAAGGGGTTTGGATAAAGGTTTCTTCGGACTGCAATCTTCAAAGGCCGTCTAAATCCCAGCCTCCGCAGCCGCCATCTTCTGACAACCAGGACCAGCCCATTTTCAAAGGAGTATTGGACTTGGGCGCAAGCTACAGTGGAGAGATAAAAGTCAAGTTGGTTGACATTAAGGAAGGTCCCATCGGAGCATATGTTCGCTCTCAGCTTGAGGCCTATGACACAAGCAACAGGCTTGTCAAAAGCTTTATCCTCGATCCGAAGAATTACGAAAAGGTCGTTCTTCCATCTGGTGCTACCTACCTTGTATATGTAGAAGAAGCACAGAGGGGCTATTCGTTGTCCGCTGGGTGGGCAAAGATTCGCATATACAGGGTGGCAGGCAGCCCAGACGCATTGTCCGCCATCCAAGCTGGCGACGAAGCCAATCCTTCGGCAGATGGCGGTGCTTCGCCAGACCTTTTCTTAAAAGAAGGAACTATCAGCCTGGGCCAAACCATTGATGCAGGGCAGATAAGGGTGTTTTTGCTTGACCTTGGCTCATCAGGCAAAGAAAAGAGCCCTGCCATGGTAAGTGTGCAAGACATGGGTGGAGCTGAAATCAAAAGGCTGATAATCCCGGTCGGCTCTTTTAGGATGGTGGAGCTAAAAGGCACCAATTATGCAATTTATGCTGAGGAAACAGCCCCTGATATAACCCTCAATACAAAATGGGCAGCCCTCTCAATTTATGAAGTGAGAGGCAGGCCTGACAGTGCAGGCCGCACCAAAGAGCTTGTCCCGCTGCCTTCAGGCAAGCCAACCTTGGCAAGCGCTTCATTGAAGATTGGGCAGCCACTGCACTTCTCCATAGCCAACGTTCCTTACTCTGTCTTCTTGGATGGAATAAGCGCATTTCCGGACAACAACAGGGAGGCAATAGTTTCGGTCAAAGACTCTTCTGGCAATCCGATTGCAATGCGCAGCATTCCGGCGAACAAGGGGGCCAAATTTTCCGCTGGCAGAGCCAAATTCTTAGTCTATGTGAATTCCATCTCTTTGCAAACAAGCAACCCTGGCGAGTCCAAGGCAGTAATATTGGTCTATGACCTTTCATGAAATGAAAAAAGAGCGCTCCGACCGGGAATGCCAGCTTGCTGGCGCAGGAGCCAGCGAAAGCCTTTGAACCCGGGTTACCGGCTTTCTTTTCTTAAGGTCCCTGCCAACAAATTTGCAAGGGCGTGTGGAATGAAAGGCCGGCGTCCTTGACCGGGCTAGACTATCGGAGCCTGTCTTTTCCTTGCCAGCAAGGAGTTAAAAATAGTTGGTGTTGGAAGGTTTTCCAAGAATATTGCAAAGGGTTTTAATCCCTTCTGCAAATTACATCCCAAAAAGTGAGTGGGATGCAAAGCCAAAAAAATCCATTTGTCAAAAGCCAAGATCTTCTAAGCAAAAGGCTATGTGATGCCACCCTTGCCCTTTGCAAGGCACAAGTCCCTCGCGAAATGCAGGTTAGCCTGGCAAGGTTGCTTATTGAGAGCAACGCCTCTGTGGAAATCAAGCGCGTAGTTGAAGGCCCAAATTTCCCAAAGCTTTCCAATCACGTGCAAAATGCACTGAAAGAGTATTTGAACAATCCTTCAAAATTTCAAAAAAGCCCTTTTTCTGAAGGTCCCTTCAAATGAACCAATCAGGTTCCGCAAAGCATCCTCAAAATGTCGCGCAGACCAGGGGCAAACCCCATTATCGCAACAACCACCAGCACCAGCGCCCTGTCGCCCCACTCTATTTTTTCCTTGCGCAGCAAATAGACTATTGCTGATGCGAGCACCACCTTGACAATCAAGAATAGCAGAAAGCCAAGGGGAGTAGCAGCGCCAATAATGGATGGAATGACGTGCTGCTCAAAATAAACCTTTCCGCTTGCCTTTGAGAAAACATCAATGACTACAAAAGTGGCAGCTCCATCAAGGGCCTGCCCCGATATTGCAAGCTTTTCATGCAGGTTTGCCTGTGCTTTTGTGGCGTGCTCGAGCAGGTGGAAGGCAGCAAAAGAGACTATGCAGGCAACTGCAATTGCCAATAGGAAAAATTCAAAGTGCGCTGCAAAAGGCAGGAGGATAGCAAGGCACAAGAGCCACAAAATTCCCCCAACAAAAACAGGGAACTTATTATTTCTCATTGCCATGCCAAGAGCTATTGAGGTGAGAAAAAGGGCAGCAGTCACTATGTAAATCCCCGGAGTCACTGTCAGGTATCCATACTCAAACAGCCCAGAGGAATAAAGAGCATAATAAAAGCCATTCTGCTTAGCCGCCTCTGCGACAAAGCCAGCATCCCACAAGTCAGTTATTACCCGAGAGGTAGAACCAAACAGCACAAAGGCAGCAGTGCCGTACAAGAATTCCCTGCTGCCAAAATCATATCCCTTGCCTTTGAGCACCTTCCAGATAACATAAAGAGAAGCCAACGCAATTGCTGCATAGACTGAAGTATTGACCAGGTTGTATCCAGACCTTTCAAAAATCGGGCTGACAAAATATTCATGGAATATGTTTTCCATAAGCCTCTTGCACTCTTCATGGCTCTAAAGGGTTAAATAGGTTGTCGGAGAAAGGGCAGTGGTGGTTTCCAATGCGCCATGCCATTGCCTCATTTAAAGAAGCATTCGGTGAATTCAAAAAGAAGCCAAAAGAGTTCATTCTCCCTTCAATCCTTAGCTTTATTATAGCCTCTGTGCTCTTTCTTTTGGCCTTTTTCATCCTCCTTGCAAGCGGCATTATAGGCGTGGGGGCATTTAACAAGCTATTCTCACTGCCAACTGCAAGCCTTGATGCTGCCGCCCTTGTCCTTGTAGCTTTGGCAATGTTTGCAATACTGCTGTTTTTCAGCTGGGTTTTATGCGGGACAATTGGGGCCTATTTTGGCGAGCTAAATTCCATCTATGCTGAGAAGAAGCATTCCCCATGGGACTTTCTTCTTTCTATTCCTTCGCACGCCAACGCAACCTTTATGGCAGTCCTTCTGTCAGCTGCAGTTGTTGCCTTCCCTGTTATTGCCTTTTCAGCCTTGGCGTCTTTCTTTTCAGAAAGCTGGCTATTTGCCACAGTATTGTTTTTAGCTGGGGCTGCAATCAGCTGGCTTCTTTCACTTCTTTTTGTCCTTGTGTTCCCTTCTTGCTGCACTGGCGGGAAAAGGGGAGCATCAGCAGCTTTTCATTCTGCCAGACTTGCGCTGAAAAACCCAGCAGACATATTTGCATGGGCAGTGGCGCTTTGCCTTCTGTCTTTGCCTCTGTTCATACCTCTTCTCGGCGTCCTATATTTCGTCCTTTTCGCCATGCCATTCTCCACCCTCTCCTTGCTTATCCTGTTTAAAAAGCTAAGATGAGCAGCAGCAAATGGCTTTAAACCCTTTTTCTCAAATGAAAACGGGCCCGTAGCTCAGCTGGTTAGAGCGGCATCCTCTAAATGCATTTTGCATTTGGATGGACGCATGTCTTATATGACACGCTCTCGCAAAGTGTCTTGGACAGCTGTAGGTCACGAGTTCTCAAGCAAGGCGCGTTTGCCTTCTGCCCCTGCTTGGCTTAAGAATCTCGTCGGGCCCATTTTCTGTTCCGAGCGGAGAACCGCAGCTTTTTTATTGAAGAAAACCAAATCAGCACCATGGCAGCAAAAAAGCGAAAGCAAGGTGGAATCCAGGAATTAATCCGCGAGAGGATTGACATACTCCTTTCCATGGCTTGCCGCGCATTGAAAGAGGGAAAAGAGGTCCATGCCCGCCGTTATGTGTTTTTGGCGCGCAAGCTTTCAACGCGCTTTAACTGCCGCTTAAGCCCAAGACAAAAAGCCCTATTTTGCAAAAAATGCGGCGTGCCGCTGGTGGCTGGGTTGAATGCTTCGGTGCGCCTGAAAAAAAGGAGGCGAAGCGCAGAATACCGCTGCTCTTGCGGAGCATCACGTTATTTTAAATATTAAGCAAGAAATCAATTCATGCTTGCCCAAAAGCCGAATCAAACTGGCTTTTCTCTTAGAGAAGTTTATCCCCCTCCTCTTTCTGCCCGGCCTGACCAGAAAACACTTTCCAAAGCAACCAGCATGGCAGTTTCTTCCATCAACGAAGACCCAGCGCTTTTATCTGAAATTTCAAATACAGAAAAAAAGCTAAACGCCAATATCACAAATGCAATTGGCGATGTAGCTTTCAAGACCATATTGAATATAGACTCCAGCCTCTTTGAGGGAAAAAAGATTGGCCCCTCTGCCTGCAGCGTGGCAGCTGAAATTTGTAGCGTTATAATTGGACAGGTTGCAAGCGAGGAAGTCCAGAAAGAGTATCATTCTGCCAAAAGCGAAGCAGAACGTTTTAGGATATTTGACAAGGCCACTTATGCAGGCGCGAGCAGGGACATATTCAACCTCGCAATAAAAATATTGAAATACATCTCTTTGGCATATGCGAGCGCCATTTACTCCCAAGAGTTCGACAGGTCGAGATATATCTCAGCAACCAATGCTATGCTTGCCTACCTGCGCCAGCAATTCCAAATCAATTACGAAAAGCACGAAAGTTACACTAGGGAAAGGGAAAAAAAACACTCCAAAAAAAACGGCTTTTTAACATAGCAAAATCAGCCCAAGCCTCCCATATCTTTAAATACCCTTGTCCACTCTATTAGACGGCGGACTCGGTCGGCTGCTGCGACAGATTTTCGCGTTTTGTTGTAGTATTCTCCCAAGAGGTGTAAAGATGGTAACAGTTTATGACGTAACCCCGAACAAGCTTATCAAAAGGGTTGCCGAAAAGCTCAAAGGAATGGGCATTCCTGCCCCGAAATTCATCGGCACTGTCAAAAGCGGCGCACATCGCCAGCGCCTTCCTCAGCAAAAGGACTTTTGGTATATTCGGCTCGCTGCCATACTGCGAAATGCATATATCCGAGGCACAGTTGGGGTGGAAAGGCTTCGAGTCCATTTTGGCGGGAGAAAGGTCCGGGGAGTAAAGCCTGAAGAGAAGCGAAAGGCAGGAGGCTCAATAATCCGAAAAGGGCTGCAGGCCCTTGAGGCAGCTGGGCTCATGGTTAAGAAAAAGAAGGGAAGGGAGATTTCCCCTGCAGGAAAAAAGCTTCTTGATTCAGCGGCAAAGGAAGTTTTCTGACAATTTGAGGTTGAGGGAATGGAAGAAGAGGAGGCAGATGAAGAGGCCCAACAGCAGCTTCAAGCCAAGCTCCAAAAGCTGCAAATTGAGATGAAAAAAAAGGAGCTCTTGCGCAAGATGCTCTCAAATGAGGCCTATGAGCGAATGATGAATGTGCGCCTGTCAAACCCAGAGCTTTACGAAAAGGTGGTGCATTCCCTTGCCTACATTGCGCAATCAGGAAGGAGCATGGGGCAGATAAGCGACGAGCAGCTGTATTCCCTTCTTGCAAGGATGTCACAGCGAAAGGAAACTTCCATTGAATTTAGGAGAAAATAAGGAGATGGTTTCATGTATCACCCAGGGAAAGTAGTAGCGATTCTTTCGCCAAAAGAAAAGGGAGTCATTTCATCTGATTCAAGCGTCCAGGTGACTATGCGGATGTGGGATGAGAACGTTCTTACAATGGTCGTAAGCCCTAAAATAGCTCAAAGGGTCAGGATAGGCGACATTGTGCTTGCAGACTACAGGCCTGAAAAGGGCCTGTCCATGCCAGTCCCTCGGCACGTCGTGGTAAAGATCTTGCGGGCTGAAGCGGCAGAGAAAGTGTGGAAGATTTACCAAGATGCATATGAAAGGAGAAAGAGCCATGAAAAGCGCGAGAAGGAAGCGCAGCAATCCTATATCGGTTAGCTTTTCCCCCGAAGGTGAATTTATGAGCAGGTCAAAAACCCCAAAAGTGAAGGCAACCCTCGGCAAGATGATGAAGAGGAACAGGCGAATACCGCTCTTCGTAATTGCAAAGACCAACCGCCGGGTAGTGCAAAACAAGGAGCGAAGGAACTGGCGAAGCCAGAAACTAAAAATGCAGTCTCAAAAAAGAAAAAGGATGAATTGAAGGTGAGCTTGCATGGCAACTCTTGAAAGGATATACACCATACCTCTTGGGAAGGTCTATTCTGCCGTTCGCAACAAAAGAGGCAGGAAGGCAATCCAGCTTATAAGAGGATTTGCCGCCAGGCACCTTAAGGCAGAATCAGTGAAAATTTCAGAGGGAGTCAACAGCTTGGTGCTGCGCGACGGGATACAAAAGCCGCCGAGAAGGATAAAGGTGCGGATAGTAAAGGACGACAAGGGGACGGCTAAGGTCTGGCTTATTGGCGAAGAAGAGAAGGCAAAGGAGCTTGCAGAGGCCAAAAAGAAAGAAGAAGAGGCAAAGAAAAAAGAGGAAGGCAGCAAAAAGGAAGAAAAGAAAGAAGAAGCCAAAAAGAAGCAGGAAGGGCAGCAAGCTCCCCAATTGCAGAAGCAATCCCAACAGCCAAAGAAGTAGTTTTATGAAGATAATAAAAGCACACAATTTTGGCAACCCACATGTCGGGCTTTTTGCCAAGGCATCTGACAGCTTGGCAGTCGTAGACGTTGCATCATCCCCAAAGTTGCTTGCCTCGCTTGAAAAAACCAACGTCCCTCTTATTCGGGCGACATTTGGGGGCGGGGGCCTTTCAGGGATTTTTTTAGCCCTTAATTCAAATGGCGCAGTGGTAAGCAGCCACTGTTCGCCCGAGGAAATACGTCTTTTGAAATCGCAGGGCATCAACGTGCTTTTGTCCCCGCCACAGTTTTCAGCCGCAGGAAACAACATTGCTGCAAATGACAAAGGGGCGGTGGTGAATCCCCAGCTTCCACGCAAGTTCATAGCGCAGGTTTCAGATTGCCTTGGGGTGGAGGCAGTGCCTATGAAGGTTGCAGGGTATTTGACAGTTGGCGCCTGCGTCCTTGCGACCAACAAGGGATTTGCTGCCCACAACCGCATAAGTGGGGAAGAGTTAAAAGAGCTTCATTCAATACTCCGTGTCAGCGGGGTAAACTGCACTGCAAACACAGGAGTGCCGTTTGTCCCAATATGCGCAGTTGCAAATTCCCATTGCGCTATCGTAGGAGAATCTTCCACTGGCTTTGAGGTTGGAAGGCTGGCAGAGGCACTTGGATTTGAGCAGGGATAGGTGGGAAGATGAGCAGCATAAAATTTGAGGATTTTCTAAGGCTAGACTTGCGGGTTGGCACAGTGCTTTCTGCAAGAAAGGTGGCAGGAGCAGACAAGCTCTACCAGCTCGAAGTAGACATCGGTCATGAAAAAAGGGCACTTGTAGCAGGGGTGGCAAAGGATTATTCTGAAAGCGAGCTAGTGGGCAGGCAGATAGTCGTAGTTGCAAATTTAGAGCCAAGGACAATCCGCGGCATAAGTTCTCAGGGCATGCTGCTTGCAGCAGAGGGCGAAAATGGAACGGTTTCAATCCTTCTTCCAGACAAAAAGGTGCCCAATGGCGCAAGGGTAAGATGAAGTTTAAGCGGTGGTGAATATGGCGAAATTTGTAGCAACCGGGTCTTTCAAATCCAAGGGAAAATCACGGAAATTTGAAAAGGTAGTGGAAGCCCCTTCTGAGAAGCTGGCAGCGGAAAAAGTCCTTGCCCTGCTCGGCTCAAACGCAGGAATTAAAAGGTCCGCAGTCAAGATAACCTCTATTGAAAAGCTTTGATAGAGGGGTGGCGCTTATGGACGAGGAAAAAGAACTTTCTTGGATATCTGGCCAGCTGGACATCCAGCAGGCGCGAGGCGAGTCTTTGCGCATGCAGATGCGCGACCTTGAAGCCAGCGTGCTAGAGATTAACTCAGCACTAGACGCCATCAACAACATAAAGAAGGCAAAGGGAGACACCTTGGTGCCAATCGGGGCTGGCGTTTACCTTTCATGCCCCAAGCCAGACACAGAGAAGGTGATACTAAACATCGGGGCAAGCGTGCTTGTCCAGAAGAAGCCAGACGAGGCAATCAAAATCCTTGAGGAAAGAAAAAGCAAGTTTGTCGAGGCAATTGACCAATTGCAAAATGAATTGGGGGCAGTTATAAGGGAGATTGAAAGCCTCAGCCAGCGAGCAAGCGTGATTGCAGCTGCAGAGGGGAAGAGGGATGTTCAATCTTCTAAAGAATAAGCTTTCCAATTTTATCAAAGGGCTGGCTGGAAAGGAAGAAAAAAAGGAACCTGCGCCTACCCAAAAAGAAGGCGCAAAAGGCGAATCGGCAAAGCAGGCAGCTACGCCACCGCTTCCTCCTGATGAAAAAAGTGCGCAGCCACAGACAACAGCCAAAGAGGAAAAAGAAAAGGCAGAGGAACACCTGAAGCTTGTTGAAAAAAAGGTCTCAGCTGCAAAAAAAGAAATTGCGCCAAAGATAAGCCTTGGCACCGCCATCAAGTCTTTTTTTTCCGATGAAATAACCATAAGCGAGGCTGATGTTTCTGACCTATTAGGCGAGCTGGAGCTTTCTCTGATTGAGGCAGATGTTGCCTATGAAATAGCCGTTCAGATAAGCGAGGGAATAAAAAAAGAGCTTGTAGGAAAGCGCGTGCCAAAGGGTCAGGTTGAAAAGAGCACAAGGGAGGCAATCGAGAAAATACTAGTTTCACTCATGGAGAATGGAAAATGGTTTGACCTTCCCCAACGGGCAAAATCCTCGCCAAAACCTGTGAAAATATTGTTCATAGGGCCGAATGGCGCAGGCAAAACCACCACCATTGCCAAGGTTGCCAAGCTTTTGATGGGCGAAGGCCTCAGCGTTGTTTTTTCAGCCTCAGATACTTTCCGTGCAGCTGCAATAGAGCAGACAGAAGCCCATGCAAGCAGGCTCGGAATAAAAGTTGTAAAAAGCAAATACGGGGCAGACCCTGCCTCGGTGGCATTTGACGCAATAAATTATGCCAAAGCCCACAACATTGATGTTGTTTTGATTGATTCTGCTGGCAGGCAAGACACCAACACCAACCTAATCCTTGAGCTTAAGAAAATAGTCCGGGTAGCAAAGCCAGACCTAAAAATTTATGTTGGTGAATCCATAGGAGGAAATGCCATGGTGGAGCAGATTCGCACCTTCAACGAGGCAATAGGCCTTGACGGGGCAATCCTGACCAAGCTTGACTGCGATGCAAAAGGAGGTACAGCCATTTCTGTCGCAAAGACAGCCCATGTTCCCATACTTTATTTCGGGGTGGGGCAAGGCTATGGGGACTTAATCCCATTTGACGCCAAAAAAATAGCGCAAGATATAATGTCCTAAAAAGCGCCTTCCTTATTGCAAAGAGGCGTATCTTTCAACGCAGGGAATGGCCAGCCTGTAAGGCCCAATTTTTTTAACTATGCTTTGGTTTCCTATCTTTTCAACTACAAATATTTCCATCTTTTCAAATTCCATATACCTGCCCTCTTCTCCTGTTGACAGGTCTTTGCAAACCGACTTGGGGCCATATTGTGCCCGTATCTCTAATTGCGACACAACTCCAAAGCCAACCACTACCTCTTCGCCAGGAAACAAAAGCACGCGGCTGCTCTGCATTGCAAAGCCATTTCCTTTCGGGCGGGAGACATATGCATTATAATCGCCATATCCGACATTTGCGTCAGGGCTGAAGTATTTGTAGCCACCTGAGCTGTCCACCTCTCCAAATGCAGTATTGTCCAGCTTTCCTTTGCTTCCAGCTTCTTGCTGCCTTATTGCCAGAAGCTCAATTGGGTGGTCCCCAGTGTTTTTCAGGCGCATTACAACATAATTTTCCCCATCTGAAAAAGGGGGCTCCATAGAGGCAGATGCCTCCACTATTGCAAGCGGCTTTTGTGTCAGCCAGAATAGCCGCGAGCGCTCAACTTCTTTTCCTTCTGTCACTGCGCCATACAAGTATACGCTGATTAGCGCAAAGGCTACAATCAACACCGCTCCAAATATTATCATGTATTCTGTTGCAGTTTGTCCCTTTTTCCCTTTACCCATAAAACCATCGATTTCAATATGGCAGAAAACCAATATTAATGAGATGGGAGAAAACAATCTATGCAGCCTGTTCTTTTCAGGGAGGAAGAGAAAAAAGACAAGGAAGGCAGGCATGTTGCTTTAGTTACCTTCCAGCCAATTGGCAATCCACTTGAAGGAATGGGCGAGCAAGAGCGCGCCTTGTTTTTTGACTCAATTTTCAGGCTGCTTAAAATGAGGCTTGTGGAAAACGTGGACTTGGCAAGGCAGGCTGCGGGAGAGAAGGTAGGTGCAGTTTCACTTGCCCGGCACCCAGCTCATTTTGTGGTTGAAAAGAGGCTGCGCCTTGCAAACAAAGCCACGAACGATAATTCTGAATTTGCCCAAAGGCACATTGCAGATGCCATCTTTGAGTATTCCCATGGGAGCGAATCGGTGGCTGCAGAGATTTTTGACGAATTCAAGTCTCGCCTAAAAAAGAGCGGCTATAAGGCTGACGACCTCATGGCAGTCCTGCTCTTGGTCATAGAGGACCATGCAGCATCAAAGGAAGAGGCGCAGCCTCATGCAGGAGACAGTTCTTCTTCTGGTTCATTAGTCCCAAATACGCAGCATTCTGCTGAAGAAGCAGCGCCTGCAAAGCTCCTTCCACGCCAGCTTATAGAGTCTATCAAGTCAGCAAAAGAGGTTCGGCTCGCCTCAGTGCGCGAGATGCTGCGCTATTATTACCAGCGCAACCCAAGGGAATTCCACCAAGCCCTCTGCCGCGTCCTTTCCATTTCAAAAGAAGAGGAGGGAGATTCCGAATACGTCCTTTCAAGGCTTCTTTCAGCCATCTCTGCCCTTGGAACTTTTGAAATCTCGCAGCGCATTCTTGCAGAGATAAAAAAGCAGGAAGAGATGGATGTGGTAAAATGCCTGCTTAAGATCGGCTATGTGGTTGATGGAGAAAAAAAGAAAATTATCTTCGGAAAGCGAACCTGCGGGAGCAGGCAGCAGGCAGCGCAGATATCCAACTTTATCCTTTCCCAGCTTGGCAAGAAGAAACTTGCAAGGAAGGACACCCGCCCAAGCAAGGAGGGGGTTAAGGGAGTCTCAGTTCAGCTGCGCAAACCGGCTGCTCGAGATTGAAATTCACAAGCACCTGCGGGCTGATTTCCCCCATTCTTCCCAAAAGCCTCCCTTCGTGGTAAATCCCAGCGCATCTTCCCTCAATAAAAGAGGGGCTGCTTTCTTCTTTCAACTCTACAGGCAGGTCAAGCTCCTCAAAGAGCGCCAGCACCACCCCCTTTATCTCAGAAAAGCAAGCCCGAGGGTGCATGGAGGCAATGCATATCCTCTCTTCTTTGGATGGCGCATAGACGGGGCCGATTTCATAAACCTTAGCAGGAAGCTTTTCGTTTTTGCTTTCTGACAAAAGCGAAAGCAGGTTAGGAAGGATAGAGGTCCTAAACATGGTAAATTCAGAGGTAAGTGGGTTTTCTATTTCAACGCAATTTTCATGGCGTATTCCTGCCTTCTCCTCGGCCTCCTTGCTTGAAAGCGTCCAGGTAAGCGCCTCGCAAAAGCCAAGCCCAACCAGTATTTCGTGGCAGGAGGATGGGGGCTTTGAAGCGCCAAGCGAGTTAAATTCAGGGAGGATAGGCTCAAAGCGGTTAAATCCATAGGCAATTGCAACATCTTCTATCAAGTCCACTTCATTCATGATGTCGGCCCGGTAGCCAGGCACAAAAACCCAATTTCCTTCAATGCGATGGCCCATTTTCAAAAGAAGCTCCCCTACTTTGTTGTCTGAAAGCGGAATCCCAAGGAGCCTCTCGCTTTCTTTTGTGGGCAAGGGCCAGCGGCTTTCATGAAGGAGGGGATAGGGCTTGCCGTTTACCTTTGCCTCTTCAATCTCGCCTCCCCTGTCAGCGAGCATGGCAACAAGGATATTCACAGTTTGCCGCACTGCTTCGCTGCTGGTGCCTGTGCAGTCAATGAACAGGTTGGTCGTCCTTTCAGTGAGCTTGGTCAATTCCCCATTTATTATCGGGGGAAAGGAGAGTACCTGGCGGCGGCTGTCCTCAATCATCGGGCATTTCTCCCCAACAAGGTGGGCATATTCCATCCCTTTCGGGTGCCTTCTGAGAATTTCAAGCGGGGTCATGCTCTCGCGTGATTCAAGGGGCACAAATCGGACATCTTCCTTGCCGCAGGCAAAATACCTAAACGGCGGGGCAACCCTGTCCAAGTCATGTATGCCAATAGCAACCTTCCTCCTCTTTCTCCCTATCGTCTCGTGCAGCTTCTCTTGAACCTGCATGAGGGAGCGCAAAAAGGAGTCAGTCATCTTTACGTTGCGCACAACAGCACAGCCAAAGGCAGGCCTAACCTCGCCAACAGAAGGCTCAACAAGGGTTTCAATCCTCGCCTCTCCTATCCTATAATGCACAGGCTCCCTTTCTAAATAGCACTTGAGCACTCGCGCCAGGCCCTCTACGCAGAGGCAGTCTGGCCTGTTCGGGGTCACTTCAACTGTCAACTCCCCAGTTGGGAGCTTTTCTGCCGGGAATCCCAAGTTTGTTAGCAGTTCAATTGCCTCGCTTTCTTCTATCCTATAAAGTTCATATAGGTCCAAGAATGGGAAATTCACCTGCGCCATAATGAGAAATAGCCGCAGAACCTATTAAACGCTTAGCCTGCTCTCCAGCTTGAATATGTCGCGCGAAACCATATCCACGGCCTTGGGGCTTTCCCTTGCTGGAAGCGGCAGGCTAGAAACCCAAACATCAAATGCAGAAAGACTCTCGTGCCTCATTTTTTCAATATTGAAGCAATTGAACGCCACATTCTCTAACACCAATTCAGAAAACTCAAAAAATTCTTCTGCTGAGGAGAACGCAGTTTCGTGCAGATAGGAGCTCTTAATTATCAGCTTGACCTCATTTTTCAGGTTGTTCTTGTCTGCGACATAATTGGCAGTCTTAAGCATCTTAATAGCCGCCTTTCCATCTATCTCCTTCAGGATTGCATTTTTTTCGTTGATTGAGGATATTCCAAGCAGCATGGCACCCACAAAGCTGAGGGCGAGCTTTTTTGCCAAATTGCCCTGCTCCTCCAAGGCCAGCTTGAGGTATTTCATTGCCTTTTCATAGGTTGCCTCTTTCTTTGCAATGGAATAAATCCTGTAAAGCATTTCCTCAGGCTCAAGGAGTCTACAATAGAAAGACAGCTTGCCGCTGCGCCGAGATTTTACAATCCTGGTTAGGTCCTTCTCCTTGAATTTCACGCAATCACTTGCTTGGGGTTTAGATTATTTCTTCTACGAAATATTTTTTACCGCCTACTATTACTGATGGCGGCTCGGTTACAAAATAAGTCCTGCCTTTGAACTTCACTGAAGGGATGTCCTCAATTCTTACAAGTAGGCGTTCGCCCTTGCGCTCAAATGCCAATGAGAACCTTTCTTCTTCTTTTTCCACCATATTTTATTTTATACAACAAAGTATATTTAAATATTGTGGTAAAAAAAGGACTAATGTAATTTATACAAGCCGGCCTGTTTTTGGTAGGTATTTTTAAATGATTCCAAGCAATTAAGCAACGCCCAATTTCTAAAATGAAGGTGGTTTCTTGGAAAAGATATTCTCTTCAGCAAAGGACCTAAAAGAGGGAAAATACGTAATAATTGAGGGAATTCCATGCAAAATTGTTAGCATTGATTCTTCCAAACCAGGCAAGCACGGAGCTGCAAAAATGCGTGTTACAGGGATAGGGGTGTTTGACGGGCAGAAAAAACAGCTTCTTGTGCCCTCTGATGCTGATGTTGAAGTGCCGATAATTGAGCGGCAAACCGCCCAAATAGTCTCAGTAAGCGGGGGCACTGCCCAGCTCATGGACACTACTACCTATGAGGTGTTTGAGCTGACAATCCCACCAGAGCTTTCAAACGAGGCAGCGGCAGGCAAGGAGGCAGAGCTTCTCTGTGCCATGGGAAAAAAGGCTATAATCAGGATAAGGTAAGAGGGGCTGAATATGGAAGTTATCGTAAAAGAGAGGCGCGAAAACCCTGCGCTTTCCCGCACCGAGCTTGCATGTGAAGTTTCATTTGAAAAGAGCGTTCCGTCGCGAAAGCAGCTGCGCGAGGCAATCTGCGCTGCAACTGGCTTCCCGCCAGAGGCATTTGTAATAATCTCGGTAAAAGGGGAGTTTGGGACACACTCTGCATTTGTCAGGGCACATGCTTACAAAAACAAGGAAGCAATGAAAATAGAGCGCAAATACCTCCTTGTGCGGGACGGCCTCATTGAAAAGCAGGCAAAGGCAAAAGAGGCAAAAGCAGCCAAAAAATAGGGAGTGGTGTTAATGGCTGAGCAAAAGCAAAAACAGGCAAAGTCTGTAAAAAAATATTCGCCAAAGAAGGCCTGCCCAAAGTGCGGGCCGGGGGTGCGGCTGGCAGAGCATTCTGACAGGCGCGCCTGTGGAAAGTGCGGCTATTTTGAGAAAAAATAGCCCGCGATGCAGAGTGAATCTGTGAGGGACAGGCACCTGCTTTATCCTTTGTTTCTCCTTGCAGCAGCCTTCTTTTTTTTCCCACCTAAAAATATTGAATTGAGCCTCCTTTATCATGGGCTTGCCTTCCTTTTCCTCTCGCTTTTTCTCTCATCGCAAGGAAAAGGCATGGCGCATGCCTTGGGATACCTCCGCCTAGCCCCTGAAAAGCGCAAGCTTCCCTTTCTTGTGCTTGCAGGCATTCTCACAGCTGCATTTTCATTCGCCCTCTCCTTTTTGTTTTCTGCCTTTTTGCAGTCATTTGGCATAAATGACGCATCAGCAGTACAAGATAAAATCAAGCACCTCTCCTTTTTCGGCGTGGTCTTGGCATTTACGCTGGCTCCGCTTGGCGAGGAGGCCTTTTTCAGGGGCTATCTGCTGAGGAAGTTGGCTGACAAGACAGGCTCTTTTTTCCTCGGGGCCATTTTGTCCTCCATGCTATTTGGCGCTGTGCATTTTGCCTATGGCTCAGTGGCTGAGATTGCAGTGGCATTTGCAATAGGCATTTTTCTCTGCCTTGCCACCCGCCTTTTTAACTCCCTTGTCCCTGCCATAGTGGCGCATTCTATTTTTAACTTGGCCTCGCTATTATTGATGCTATATTTATGATATCGCTTGGTATAGAAAGCACTGCCCACACAATAGGCGTGGGAATTGTAGATTCAGGCAGGGTAATTGCCAATGCAAAAAGGGTGTATTCCCCGCCAAAAGGGGAAGGGATAGTGCCGCGAAAGGCAGCCGACCACCACGCTGAAAACTTTTCAGCTGTCCTTGCAGAGTCTCTCAGGGAGGCAGGATTGGGTTTGGGCGACATAGACCTGTTTTCCTTCTCCCAAGGGCCCGGAATTGGCCAGTGCCTTCGTGTATCCTGCGCAGCTGCAAAGTTCCTGGCTTTGAAATACCAAAAGCCCATTCTCGGGGTGAACCACTGCCACGCCCACTTGGAAATTTCACGTGGGCTTCTTGGCATGAAAAGCCCGCTTTACATCTATGTTAGCGGGGCAAATACCCAGCTTATTGTGGAGGGAGATAAAGCGGCAAAAAAGGGGGCACGCTTTTTGGTCCTTGGCGAAACGCTGGACATAGGGCTTGGAAACTTATTTGATGTATTTGCAAGGGAGGCAGGCATTTCGCCTGCGCACGGAAGCGAGGTGGAGAGGCTTGCAAAAAGAGGCAGTTTCTTCCAGCTTCCCTACACAGTCAAGGGAATGAACTTTGCCTTTGCCGGGTTGCTCACAGCGGCATTAAAGGAGGCGGAGGCAAGGCCAATAGAAGACGTTTGCCTCTCCCTCATGGAAGTTTCTTTTGCCGAAGTCTGCGAAGCAGCTGAGAGGGCGTTATGCCTTACTCAAAAAAAGGAGGTAGTGCTGTGCGGGGGAGTTGCGCAAAATTCCAGGCTTTGCCAAATGCTTCTCCAAGTGTGCAAGGGGCACGGGGCAAGGTTTGGGACAGCGCCTCCAGATTTGAATGCAGACAATGGCGCAATGATAGCCTACACTGCCCTTTCAGAGTGGAAGAAGGGAAAGAGGGCATCTATCGGCAGCCTCAGGCCAAATGGCTACTGGCGGATTGATGAGGTAGAATAATGGGTTGCTGGGAGGAGGTAATACAAAATCTAATCTCCTGCGGCTATCTTCGCTCAGAAAAAGTAATTCAAGCCATGAGAAAAATCCCGCGTGCAGATTTTCTTCCACCAGAGGCGCGCCCGTATGCATGCGAGGACCGCCCCCTTCCAATCGGATTTGGGCAAACCATATCTGCCCCCCACATGTATGCAATAATGCTTGAGGCAGCCCAAGTCCAGGAAGGCAACAAGGTGCTTGAAGTTGGGGCAGGCTCGGGGTATGGCGCTGCCCTTCTTTCCTTTCTTGCAGGGAAAAAGGGAAAGGTCTATTCAATAGAGGTCGTCCCGCAGCTTGCAGAGTTTGCGCGAAAAAACATTCAAAAAAGCAAGATGCACGCTGTGATAATTGAAGGGGATGGAAAGCAGGGCTACCCAGAAGAGGCGCCGTATGACAGGATTTTGGTGACTGCTGCTGCTATCAGCCTGCCTGCGCCACTTCTTTTGCAGCTTGCAGAAGGAGGAAGGATGCTTGCCCCGATAGGCGGGCTGTTTCAGGAGCTTGTTTTGCTTGAAAAAACAAAATCAGGAATCTTGCAGCGCTCTCTTCTGCCTGTCCTTTTTGTGCCTCTCAGATAAAGGCTGCTTTATCAAAGAAGAGAAACCCTCCTGCCGTCCTTTTTCAAGATTACATCCTGCTCTTCCACTACCCTGCCTATTGCCTGTGCCTTGATTTTGTGCTTAGAGGCAATTTCAATGACTTTGGCAGCCTCTTTTTCAGGGCATACTGCGCACATCCCGATGCCTCCATTGAAAGTGCGGTAAAATTCGTAATCGTCGCTGACCTTTCTTTCAAGCTCTGCCATCACGCCCGAGGTCTTTGGCATGCTGTCCAAAAGAAAGCCGACACCTGCAAAATCCCCAATTCGCTTCAGCTTTGAAAATGCCCCGCCTGTTATGTGCGCCAGCCCATGTATTTTGCATTGCCGAAGCATTTCCATCACAGGCCTTACATAAATCCTGGTCGGAGCAAGCATCTCTTTGCCCCATTTTTTCAAGTCAAGCAGCTTTCGTGCAAGGGTGTAGCCATTTGAATGGATGCCGGAGCTTTCAAGCCCAATGACCACATCGCCACTCTCCATTTTCTCTCCTGTCAGAGGCTCTTTGCCTTCAACTATTCCGACGCAGGTGGCAGCCAAGTCAAAGGGCCGTTTCCCGCCCTTTATCATGTCTGGCAAAATGGCAGTTTCGCCCCCCACCAGTGCGCACCCTGCCTCTTGTGCTCCTCGGACAAGCCCCTTCATGATTTCAAGGACAAGGGCCTCGTCTTCTTGTGCAAGGGCAAGGTAGTCTACAAGCACAAGCGGCCTTGCACCCACGCATATTATGTCATTTACGTTCATGGCAACGCAGTCTATTCCTAAAGTGTCAAATTTTCCAAGTGCATCGGCCACCAGGATTTTGCTGCCGACCCCGTCGCAGTGAATTGCAAAAATTTGGCCATTTGCCTTGAACAGGCCTGCATAGTGCCCCTTTATCGGAAGGACGTGCCCAGGCATTTTGGCAAATATGGCTTTCTCTATCGCAGAATGTATCCCCTTCACCTTCTTTGTGTCCACCCCTGCCTCAGAGTAAGAAATAGTTGCCATAGCTAGCTTGCATTTGACAAACTTTTTATTATTTATCAGAGTAGCCATGTCAGAGGTGAGCACATGGGAATAGAAACTATACTATTAGGGTTAGCAGTGGCATTCGGGCAGCTTATAATAGGGCTTGCCTTGGCAATGGGCGCAGTCTATCTCGGGCTTAAGCTGTTTGACAGATTAACAGAGGACACAAACGAAATTGCTGAGCTGAAGAAGGGCAACGTGGCAATTGCCATCCTTCTTGGCGCAATCATCTTCTCAATTGCCAACGTGATTGAAGGCGGAGTGTCCAGCATATCCGATTCAATGGTGCCAGGTCTGACTTACTTGCAGATGATTGCCGCATTGGTCATAGGCATCTCAAACCTCGTAATTGGAGTGATATTCTCAGTCTTTTCAATCTACATCGCAATAAATGTGCTGGACAAGATAACTGTCGGAATAGACGAATTCAAGGAGCTTCGCAAGGGCAATGTGGCAGTGGCAATAATAATGGGCGCTGTGCTAATCTCAGTTTCCTTTGTCATCCGCGGGGCAGTTGCAGGCATGATGAATGCCGTTTCACCGCAGGCGGTTGCTGAAGCCCTCAACTGGGCCTGAAGCCCATTTCCATGTTTTGTTATTTTTTGAGTTCTTTTATTTTTTTAATTTCTTTTTCAAGTTCTCCACCATGTCCTTGCACATTCTTTTCAAGTCGTATTCATGGCGCCAGCCCCAGTCTTTCCTTGCCTGCGAGTCATCTATTGACTTTGGCCAGGAATCGGCTATTTTTTGGCGGTGGTCTGGCTGGTAGTGGCAGACAAACCCAGGCACAAGCTTGGCAACTTCCTCTGCAAGTTCCTGAGCGGAGAAAGAGATGGCGGCAAGGTTGTAGCTTGTCCGCACACTGATTTTTTCTGCTGGGGCATCCATGAGCTGCATGGTTCCCCTTATTGCGTCAGGCATGTACATCATGGGAAGGACAGTATTCGGCCCGACAAAGCAGGTGTATTTCCCGTGCATTATTGCATCGTAAAAGATGGCAACTGCATAGTCGGTTGTGCCCCCGCCTGGCTCTGCCTTGTGCGAAATGAGGCCAGGATACCTGACCGAGCGGACATCCAGCCCGTATTTTAGGAAGTAATACTGGCAGAGCAGCTCGCCTGCCACCTTGGTTACCCCATACATTGTGGTTGGCTCCAGCACTGTCCTTTGGGGTGTGTTTTCTCTTGGGGTGGTCGGCCCAAATGCAGCAATAGAGGAAGGCCAAAAAACTTTCTTTACCCCGCACTCCCGTGCAATGTCCAAGGTGTTTTTTAAGCCGATCAGGTTTATGTCAAAGGCAAGGTCAGGGTTTTTCTCGCCAGTTGCAGAAAGAAGGGAAGCAAGCTGGTAAATGGTTTCTACGCCATGCCTTTTTACCACCTGCTTCATTTTTTCCTTGTCAAGAACATCAAAGTATTCGCATGGCCCGCCCCTGAGTATCTCGTCTGGAAAGGCGGTCTTCCTTGTAGAAGCCACCACGTTGTTTCCGCCGTATTTCTCACGGAGGGCAGCGGTAAGCTCAGTCCCGATCTGCCCAACAGCGCCAATGACCAATATAGACATTCTACCACCTGTTTGGGATTTGGGCTAAAAGCAATATAAATAATGGCAGAAAATACTGCACTTCGGGGTGGGAGGATGGAAAGGTTTTTGCTTGTCGGAAACGGCGCCCGCGAGCATTCAATAGCCGAGGCGATATGCAAAAGCGAGAAGGTGCGGCTTTTTGCCTTTATGTCTGCAAAAAACCCTGGCATTATGCGCCTTGCAAAAAATTCTGGCGGAGAATACGCCGTAGGAGACATACACTCTCCTGGGCAAGTGCTTGATTTTGCCAAGAGGCACTCAATCACCCTTGCCTTTCCTTCTCCTGATGCCGTTCTTGCAGCAGGGGTGAGCGACGAACTTTTGAAGGCTGGCATATCCTGTGCCGCCCCTACCAAAAAGGCTGCAAGGCTGGAATGGGACAAGGCATACTGCCGCGAACTTCTTCAAGAGTTCAAGGTGCCTGGCCTTCCAAAGTTCGGGGCATTTGAAAGCCCTGCTGAGGCCTCGTCTTTCATAGACTCCCTTGGCGGAAAGGTTGCAGTGAAGCCTGCTGGCCTGACAGGAGGCAAGGGGGTAAAGGTGGTGGGCTTTCAGCTCAAAGACGGGGAGGAGGCAAAGGCATATGCAAAAGAGCTTCTTGTGGCAAGGCACAGCGGCCTTGAAAAGGTAGTGGTGGAAGAAAGGCTGGAAGGAGAGGAATTTTCACTTCAGGCATTCTGCGACGGAAAAAGGGTTTATGGCATGCCCCTTGTCCAAGACCACAAGCGCGCTTATGAAGGAGATGTAGGGCCGAACACAGGCGGCATGGGCAGCTACTCAGGGGCAGGGAGCCTCCTTCCATTCACCCGGCAGCAGCACTACGACAGGGCGCTTGAAATAATGCAAAAGTCAATAGAGGCGTTCTATAAAAGCACAGGAGAAAGGTTTGTTGGCATACTATATGGCGGGTTTATCCTAACAAAAGACGGACCAAAGCTGCTTGAATACAATGCTCGCTTTGGGGACCCAGAGGCAATGAACGTACTTGGGGCATTGAAAGGCGAGCTTATTGGCATCCTATTTCAAATGGCAGATGGGAAAATAGCAGCACAGCCCTCCTTTTTCAAAAAGGCAAGCGTTTGCAAATACCTTGTGCCAGAGGGCTATCCTGGAAAGTCAGTTGCCAACCAACCGCTTCAGATAGACATGGAAAAAATCAGCTCATTGGGAGCAAGGCTTTACTTTGCCTCTGTCAATGAAGAAGGGGGCACAATTTATACCCAGTCCTCGCGCTCGGTTGCTATTCTTGGGCTTGCAGGCAGCATTTTTGAGGCAGAAAAAATCGCAGAGGCTGGCTGCAGCGCAGTCAAGGGAAGGGTATGGCACCGCAGCGACATCGGGACTGAAAAGCTAATACAAAGAAGGATTGAGCACATGAAAGCCCTCGGGGCCATTTAGCCTTCCTTATGGCCCTTTGCCTGCCTTTTCCAATCATAAATTACAGGAATCTTGAAATTGCATTTCGGGCAGCGGTCTTTTTTCAGGCGGTTTTCCACCATCTCCATCCCGAACCGCGAGATTACTTTCTCTTTGCACTTGGGGCAGAAGGTGTTTTCGCCGATTTCGCCTGGCCTATTGCCAGTATATACATAGTTTAGCCCCTCTTCCATCGCAATTCTTCTCGCGCGCTCAAGGGTGCTGGCAGGAGTGGGCGGGATGGTCATCCTGTTGGCAGGATAATAGCCGGTGAAGTGAAGGGGAATGTCCCTGTCAAGCTCCCTTACCCATGAGGAAAGCTGCCGGACCTCGTCTTCAGAGTCGTTGAGGGTAGGGATAAGCAGGGTGATTATTTCAATATGCATCCTTTTGTGTAGCAGCTTGATTGACTTTAGCACAGGCTCTAAATGCGCCCCGCCGCAAACTTCCTTGTAGAATTTGTCGCTGAATGCCTTGAGGTCAATCCTTGCAGCATCCAGCCACTCCATTTTTTCAATTGCGTCCGGCGTCATGTAGCCGTTTGTCACAAATACATTGTACAGCCCATTTTTCCTTGCAGCCAGCGCTGTGTCTTTTGCATACTCGTAAAATATGGTTGGCTCGGTGTATGTATAGGCTATGCCATCGCTTTGCGTTGCAACTGCCTTGCGCACCAGCTCTTCAGGCTTTATGTCCTGCCCGAAGATTTGCGCAGGCTGGCTTATCTCCCAGTTTTGGCAGTGCTCGCACCTGAAGTTGCACCCAACTGCTGCAAAGGAAAAGGCGCGCGAGCCTGGCATAAAGTGGTAAAAGGGCTTTTTTTCAATCGGGTCTACTGCGTAAGAGACGCACTTTCCCCAATTGAGCGAATAAAGCCTGCCGCCGATATTCTTTCGGACATGGCAAAACCCAACTTCTCCCTCTTTTATATAGCAGCGCCTCTGGCACAAAAAGCAGGAAACTGCCTTATTTGGCATCTCCCTGTAAAGCTCTGCCTCCCTCATAGCCTTGCTTTTAGGCAAAGAAGTAAATAGGCTTTTCTACTAACAACTACACATGCAGCGAAAAAATGGGCTTGTGCATGTCCTGACAGGCGACGGCAATGGAAAGACTACTTCAGCAGTCGGCTTGGCAGTCCGCGCAGCAGGAAGGGGCCTGCGCGTGGCATTTGTCCAGTTTTTAAAAGGCGGTCTTTCAGGGGAAAACCGCTCACTTTCAAGGCTTGGCGTAAGGGTGATAAGCAACACCAAGCACTGCCCTAACCAAAAAAAGCACAAGCAGCAGCTGGCACAAAAAGGTTTCATAATTTTCTGCAAGGATTGCTTTGCAATAAATGCCAAGGACAGGGAGCTTGTCAGAAAAGCATTTGAAAAAGCAAAGAGGCTTGCCTCCTGTGGAAAATATGATTTGGTAGTCCTTGACGAGATATTCATAGCGCTGTCAGAGGGGCTTGTAGGCAGAGGCGAGCTGGCAGGGCTTATAGAAAAAAAGCACCCAAGCTGCGAGCTGGTGCTGACTGGCAGGAACGCTCCAAAAGAGATAGAGGCAGTTGCCGATTATGTCTCACATGTAAAAAAGGAGAAGCACCCATTTGACCGCGGGATTCTTTCCCGTGCAGGGGTAGATTATTAAGGGTTGCCATTTCCAATCTTGCGCCTTTTGGTGGTGCGGGTGGAAGCAAGAAGGGCAAATACAGGGCTCATTTACCTCACAGTAAAGCACAACGGCAGGACTCTTCTTCAAAAAAGCCCGGTGAGATTCGAGCATGGAAAAACCTTAGAAGAAACAATAGCAGGCCCAGCCCAGCTTGCCTTTGAAGAGCACGAATTAGGTCACAGGATAAAAAGCGTGCTTGGGCAAAAATCAGACTGGTACCACTTCTTCATATGTGGCCGAGACGGCTCAAGGGCAATGCCATATGCCATTTTCAGGGGAAAAAGGCTCTTTCTTGACCTTAGAAATGTCCAGCTTGGGGCGCCCTTTGACGGATTGGAGCTTGAGCTTTCCACAGTTTCAGCCAAGTGCGACTTTAAAAAATCAGTAAAGGCAAGGGTTGATGATGTATTTGCGCCAAGCGAGATTCTTTTTTACTACTTGGACCATGCGCAAAATATTGCAAAAGCAAGCAGGAAAATGGCGCTGGAGTGCGAAAGATACAGGGCGAGGGTGCTTGGCCAATTCATACTTGAGGCGCAGGCGAGCCTGCGGAGGCTCAAGTTCCTTTACATGAAGAAGCTTCTTGAAATGCCATTTGAGGTTGGGTTTGAGCAGTCAATTGGCTTGCCCTGGCCTGGTTTTGAACCACAAGGGGGCGCACCTGCAAGCCCGGAAGAAAAAAGCCACCCATTTGGCGCCTTTTATCATTCGCTGCATTCACCCACCATGCTTCAGGCAGGATTTCACAGGCTTTATTTTAGGGCAGAAGAGCAAAGGAAAAGGGAGCGGGCAAGAGTAAAAGAGCTTGGCTCAAAGGCAACAGCGCAAGATAAAGAGAAATTGGCTTCGCTTGAGGAAGACGTGCGCAAGCGCAGCCTTCAGCTTGAATCCTTGGTGATTAAAAATTTAGAGCTTGCCCGCTCCTCCCTTGAGTGCCTTCCTGCCTCGTAAAGTGGTGCCATGCATTCTGCAAGCAAGCAAGAGCCCAGCATAAAGGCAGCCATATTTGACCTTGACGGCGTGGTGGTTCAAAGCGAGGAGGCGCACCGCCGCACCTTTAACAAAATTTTTTCGCGCTTTGGGTTTCAGGTAGGAAAGGCATATTGGAAGAAAAATTACACTGGGATAGGCTCGCGCGCAGTGATGAAAGATGCGTTCGCGCGCCACAGCGTAAATGCCAGTTTAGACTATTGGGTCAGGCGAAGGGCAGCGGCCTACCGCAGATATGTGCGCAGGCATGGCCTTCCGCTCACTAAGGGGTTTCGCTCTTTTTTGCGATTTCTTGAAAGAAACAAGGTAAAGGTGGCAATAGCCTCCGGAGGCGAGAGGAAGAACATATATGCTTCACTTTGCGCGACTGGGCTTGAAAGGCTAAAATACGTCGGGGCAGATGACATAAGAAGGGGAAAGCCCAACCCAGAAATTTTCCTTCTTGCAGCCTCGCGCCTGAAAGTGCCTCCGGGCAGCTGCCTTGTTTTTGAGGACTCCCTTGCTGGGCTTGAGGCTGCGCAAAGGGCCAATATGAGGGCAGTTGCCCTTGCCACTTCCCTTCCAAGAAAAGAGCTTCTTGGAAAGGCGCTGCTGGTTGTAGGTGACTTCAGGCAAAAACCACTTTTCAGGCTGGTGGAGAAATTAGCCCTAGGCAGATAGCCTTGCCTCTGCCTTTTTGAGCACCTCCTTTGCATTTTTGTAGGTTAGCCTCTTCAGAGCCTCTTGGTAGGAAAGCCAGGCAAACCCAACATGCTCGCTTGAAACCCAAACCTCCTTTTCCTTTGTGCTTGCCAGGAAAAAAATTACCTCCTTTTGAACAGTCTTTCCCTCTCGCTTGAAAAAGTAGCCAATCCGCTCCCTGAAAAGGGGCTCAAATTCCAATTTGTAAATGCCTGTTTCTTCCCTGACTTCCCGCCGGACGGTTTCTTCCTCGCTTTCGCCTTCTTCAACATGCCCTTTTGGAAAATCCCAATGCCCCTCTTGGTAGTGAAGCAAAAGGTAAAGCCTTTTTCCGCCTTCAACCCTGTAAATCACTGCCCCGCACGATTTTTCCATGCATTCAATCCCCTGCAAAGCTTCATAAACCTTTTTTGAGAAGCAAGCCTCAGAAGGCGACCGTGAGAGCATGGAGTGTGAAAGGCAGCAGGCAGCAAAGCTCACCCCGAAGCAAGTCCACGACAGGCTAATGTCCATGGGGGTTTCAGACCTTGACGCAGGCTTGGTAGCCGACTGCCTAAATGTAGGAAAATCTACCACTTGGATGAACAACGACCCAGTTGCAGACAATATAAACGAGCAACTATCTGGCTTCCTGAAGCAGCACGGCTATGGCTTTGAAATAACAGTCACGCCCTGCCGAGGCAGGTATATCTGGGATGTAAAGAAGCTCCGATGAAAATCAAAACAGGCTCTCGCTGCTTGGAAGCCTTCTTGGCCCTGCCCCAACTTTGCAGACTATCACTTTTTTTACCCCGCTGATTTTGGAAAGCATGTCTTCGACTTCGCCAACATGGGCTTCCAGCGTGTATATATGGGCGTTGGGGCCAGCATCAAAGGTGTAGCCTGCGACAAGCCTTCCTTTTTTTGCATTCAAATCATGCACTCCTTCTATTATCTGGCGAGAAATGTCGTTGAGGTAAATTATAGGGGGGAAGGTGTCCAGCATAACTGCATGAAGGTGTGATGACTCCCTCATGGTAAGCTCAAGGAAAGACTGCAAGTCCCTTTGAATTATCGCCCTCTTCATCTTAGCTATTGTCTTTCCAATAGTCCGAATCCTCTCTTTGTAAAGAGGGCTGGTATTGGCAGTCAGCTCCATCCCCTCTGAAGAGCCCACCTTTTTCCTCCCAGGATTCACCACTGCAATCACGTTGCGGAGCTGCGGCCAGTGGTTGTTTGAAGCAACCTGGACAGCGTATGAGTCGCTGCCATCCTTTTTTTTCCCAGCCTTCCATTCCACAAATCCCCCAAGCACAGAGCGGCAGGCAGAGCCTGAGCCGAGCCTGGCAAAGATTGACAGCTGGCGTGCAGATGCCTTCAGCCCTGCTGCATCTGATGCCGCGCAGGCAAGGGCTGCAAAGCCAGAGGCAGAGGAGGCAAGGCCTGCTGCTGTTGGAAAATTGTTCTGCGACTCAACGCGCGCCCTATATTTTATCTTTGCCATTTTTCTTATGGCATCCAAAACCTTCACTGCCCTTCCAAGGTCGCTTTCGCTTGCCCTCATTTTGTTTAAAACCAGCTCATCCTCTTTGTATTTTTCTGAAAATTCAACAGTGGTCTTTGTGGAAAGTGCTTCATCCATAGTAACCGAGATGCTGTTGTTTGCAGGCAGGTTCAGCTGAGAGTCTTTTTTCCCCCAGTATTTCACAACAGCAATGTTTGGGGTTGCAACCCAGGTGCTCTTTTGCATGCACCATTCATGCGTCCAAGCTTTATTATTGTTTTCACCCCCATAGTTGCGGTGGTGAAATGGCAAAGGTGGAAAAGGCAGAGGCGCAAAAAGACTATTCCCTCTACCGAGTTTCCGACACACGCTTTCTCCAAGACACTTTCATAATCTGCTCGCCAGCTGCCCGCGAGGTTCTCTATCGCCCGCACATTGCAGGAAAAACCTTGCAGGATGCAATGGAGAAAAATGCCTCCATTTTTGCCTCTATACTTGGAAAGCACGTGCTTTCTGGGGCAAAAAAAGAGAGAATCTGCGAGCTTGTTTTTCTATCAGGGGGGCTCTATTATGCATTAAACTTCGGCTTCAAGGCAAGGTTTGACTTTGCCCTGCCCCAGTGCTTCATAGGGATACAGAGGCAGAGGGTGGAAGGCAAGGAAGGAGAATTTCGCGCAGTTGCAGGCTATGGCAACTTTGAGTCCTTGCCAGACAAGGCGCATGTAATTATCGGCGACACTGTGGCAACGGGAGCCACGCTCGTCAAGGGCATACAGCTTCTGCTTGACGAGGCGGAATCGCGCAGCCTTTCAATAGAGAGCATAAGCGTGCTGACGCTTGCAGGTTCTTCCATTGGGGCGCAGAAGCTTGCAAGGCTTGCCACGACACACATCCTGCCTCAGCACCCCAAATGCAAGGTTTCTTTTTTTGCCTGCGAAATGCTCTTTCACTTAATGCCTGACGGCACTGACCTGCGCTTTCTTATGCCCGATTCCATAATGCCTGAAGAATCTCGCCAAGAAGCTCTCCAGCGCTATGGGGGCTATCTTGCAAAAAACATGAAGTGCGCAGTATTTGACTGGGGGACCCGCTGCAAGAACCCAAAAGAGCACTACCACGAATTTCTAAGATACGCCGATTCAGAGCTGGCAGGCAATAAGCTGGATGAAAAAGGAAAGCGCGTGCTTCAAAAAATGAAAGAGGAGGCACAAGCGCTGCTTAAGGAGTTTGAGGCAAGGCTCACTGCTTAATGCCCATCTTTTCAGCCAATAGGGCAAGCGCCTTTCAGACTCCAAGCTCAGCTTCCTCAACTTTATAGACAAAGCCGCCTTCCTTTGCCCTCTGGGCAACCTTCAGCCCAATTGACTGGCCTGGCCTTGCCTCACCAACTGCAACATGGTCAATCTGCATTGACTCCACTTTCTGGGTGAAGCTCCCTTCTTTTCCCTCAATTTTTATGGTCTCTCCAATGGAAAGGGGGCTGGTGAGCTCCACAACAGCAACGCCTACTTTTGGAAAGTAGTGCGTTATTCTGCCAACCTGCACAGCCATAAATCCACCCCCAAGCTATCTTTTGCATTGTGAAGATATAATGCTTTCGCAAGGGGGCATGGAAGATGCAAAGCTGAAGCTTTCCCACCTGGCTATTTGGCAAATTTTCCAGGCGATTCAGCGGCACACTAATCGCTTATTCCCTTCGCAGTCACCTTGAAGACACACTCCCCTTCTGGCATGTTTGGGGAATCTACAAGCCTGGCAATCCTTTTTTCCTCCTTTCCCTTGCGCAGGTAAACGCGGTAGGTAGCAGCATGTGCGAGCACATGCCCCCCTATCGGCGTAGTTGGGTCCCCAAAGAGTATGCCTGGGTTGTCCATGACCTGGTTCGTGATATAGACTGCCAGGTTGAACTTGTCTGCCAGCCTCTGCAAGGTGTGGATGTGCTTGTTCAGCTTTTGCTGCCTGTCGCCAAGCGCACCTCTTCCGACATAGTCAGCTCGAAAGTGGGAGGTGAGGGAGTCCACTACAATGAGCTTAATGTTGTTCGTGCGTATCATGTCTTCTGCCTTTTCAACAAGCACCATTTGGTGGTCAGAGTTAAACGCCCTGACAACATGTATGTTCTTGAGCACAGAGTCTGCATCCATGCCTGCCGCTTCTGCCATCTGCTTTACCCTCTCTGGCCTGAAAGTGCTTTCAGAGTCTATGAATAGCACGCCCCCAGAGAGCCCTCCTTGTTCAGGCGGCTTTTGGACATTTACAGAGAGCTGAAAGCCTATTTGGGACTTCCCTGAGCTGAACTTTCCATAGCATTCTGTAATCGCCATCGTTTCTACCCCTCCTCCTAAAAGGGCATCCAGCTCCTTGCTCCCTGTGGTTATCCTGCCCACCTGTTTTCTCCTTTCAAGTATCTTGTCCGCAGTTTCGTATTCTGCCACAAGCGAGTCTTTTGCAGCCGCAATTGCCTTTTTTGCAGCCTCCACCCCTATTTCTGCAATTTCATCAAGCTCGTGCGGGGAGCTTGCAGCCACCTTTTCAATGTCGTACCCTGCCTTGCGAAGCTTTTCTGCAGACACCTCGCCAATTCCTGGCAGGTCCTCCAAATCCTTGACTGCCAGCTTTTTCTTCCCTTCACCTTCTTCTTCATCCGAAGATTTTTTTGCCATGAAAACCACCATTTAAATGCCCTGGCTTATGCAAAGCCAAGCGCAATTCCCTCTTGCCCAAAATAACCCAACAAAAATCTCAGCGGTTGTTCGGAAATACAAGCAAGCGCAGCTTTCCTATTTTCAGCGTGTAAAATTCATTTCCTGTCTTGCTTGTGCCCTTCCACATCGCGCCTACATCCTTGAAAATGGTCTTTCCGCTCCGCGCGTCGTATTCGGGCTGCACCACCCTAAAATCGGGCCTTTGCCCTCGCGCTTCCATCTCTTCGCCAGAAGCAGAACCCTCTTCTGTTTCTGGCATTTCACCACCGCCAGAGGCCATTTGCACCACTTCCGCCAAATTTCGGCTTGCGCAAAGCCGCGCAGCCATAGGTGAAATTTAGCGAAAAATTTTGGCAAGCACGGGTTTATAAATGCTGCCAGGCCTCCATGCCAGTGCAAAAGATGAGAAAAACAGCCAGCAGAGGCGCCCAGTTGGGCAACCTGGCTGCTGCGTCGCAGCTATTTTAAATCTCATTTTCCCTAATCAAGCATGGTCGCCTTCAACGTTGCGAAGTTAGCTTCTGCTTACAGGCAGCCCTCAATAGCTGTCCTTGGCTCGCACTCTGCACTTGACATATCTTCAGGCGCCCGTGCCTTTGGCTTGAAGTCATTGGTGGTCTGCCAAAAGGGGCGCGAGCACACCTACCAAAAATACTACATGAAGCGCAAAACAGCGCTTGGGCAGGTGGGCTGCATTGACGAGATTTTGCTCTTGGACAAATTTTCAGACATCTGCGAGCCAAAGAACATAGAAGAGCTTGTAAAAAGGCAGGCGATATTTGTCCCGCATCGCTCATTCTCGGTTTATGTTGGCTATGACAAAATAGAGCAGGAGTTTGCAGTCCCAATTTTTGGAAGCAGGATGCTTCTTCGAGCAGAGGAGCGCAACACCCCCAAGAACCAGCAGTGGCTTCTGCAAAGGGCAGGAGTGCGCATACCAAAGACTTTTTCCTCGCCTGACAAGATTGACAGGCTCGCAATTGTCAAAGTCTCTGAGGCAAAAAGAAAATATGAACGGGCATTCTTCCTCGCCCACTCTCCTTATGAATACGAGCGGCGCGCAAGAGAGATGCTTTCGATTGGCATGATAACCCAAGAAGGGCTCAAGTCAGCCCTAATTGAAGAATTTGTAATCGGCGCCCAATTCAACTTCAACTTCTTCCTCTCGCCCCTCACAGGGGAGCTGGAGCTGATGGGGACAGACTTCCGCCGCCAGACCAACCTTGATGGCTTGCTGAGGCTCACTGCCCCTGAGCAGTCAGAAGTGCTGCGCTTTGCAAGGATGAAAAACATAGAGGTAGGGCATGTTGCCTGCACTATTCGGGAGTCCCTCCTTGAAAGGGTTTTTGAAATCGGCGAGAAATTTGCCGAAGCCTGCAAGCGCGAATACCCGCCTGGGATAATAGGCCCATTTGCCCTGCAGGGGGCAATAATCCCGGCAGAAAGCGGCGAGGAGCCAGTCATATTCGATGTTTCGTTCAGGGTGCCAGGCTCGCCTGGCGTTCGCTACACCCCATATTCCGAATACCTCTGGGGGCGGAGCCTGAGCGTCGGCGAGCGGATTGCATTAGAAGTCAAAAATGCGGCAAAGGAAAGGAGGTTGGATGAGATAGTGACCTAAAGGAGGGTGAATATGTTAGTGCCACATGAAAAAATCCGCCAAATACTAAGCGCATACGACAAGAAAAAAATCAAGATAGCCACCATCTGCTCTCACACCGCGCTTCAAATTTTCCACGGGGCAAGGCTGGAAGGGATAAAGACAATCGGGATTACCACCCAAAAAAGGCGCAAAGTATATGAGGCATTCCCGCTTGGAAAGCCCGACAAATTCATAGAGGTAGATGACCTGCGCGAGGTTCCTGCCTCAGAGCTTGTAGATGAGAATGCAATCTTAATCCCCCACGGCTCGCTTGTTGAATACTCGGGCTCAAAGCTGGAAGAGCTGGCTGTCCCTATATTGGGAAACCGCCATTCGCTTCTTTGGGAAAAAGACAGGAAAAAGATGTTTGAGTGGCTAAAGGCTGCTGGCCTGCAGGTGCCTGCCACCATAGAGCCTGACAAAATAGACCGCCCATGCATAGTCAAGCTGCCTGGTGCAAAGGGCGGGAGGGGCTATCGCGTGGTCCATTCTTCCGAAGAATTTTATGAAAAGTTTGGCGGGATGAACGTCACCGTCCAGGAATACCTAATCGGCGTGCGCGTCTACCCTCATTACTTTTACTCGCCCCTTTCCAAGGACGGCTATCGCGCATCAGAAGGGAAAATCGAGCTTATCGGGATAGACAGGCGCTTTGAGTCAAACATAGACGAGGCATACCGCACCGAGCAGGCAGGCCTGTCTTTTACCCCTTCATTTACAGTAGTTGGCAACGAGCTTTTGGTCATACGCGAGTCGCTGCTTGAAGACCTGCTGGAAATGGGCAAGAACCTTGTTGAGGCAGCAGACAGGCTTTTCGGCGGAATTCCAGGCCCGTTCTGCCTTGAGACAATCTGCGATGAGAACATGCAATTTTTTGCATTTGAGGTTTCTGCAAGGATTGTTGCAGGGACCAACATCTACCCACTCGGCTCGCCTTACACCGCCTATCTTTATCCTGAGCCGATGAGCATGGGAAGGAGGATAGCAAGGGAAATAAAGCTGGCTTCAAAGGCAAACAAACTGCAAAAAATAGTCTACTAAAACGGGCAAAAAGAAGAAAAAAGATTTATCTTGCCTCGTATCCTATCAGCTTGGTTATGCCGATTATGAGGATGAGCGTTGCACTTATGAACTGGACTGATTGCGGTAGCGGCGTGACGAAGTTCATCACCCCAAACGCCCCAATTATTATCAGCAGCCAGATTTCAATTGCAGTGAAGTCTGACAAATCTTTCTTTGGAACATTGACTTGCACCACTCCCTTTGCTACTTTTTTAGCCGGCATCCTATCACCATGTGGGCATTCTCGTCAGAGGTATTTAAATCTTTCTTTTAAGAACCTTCACCAGGGCATTTTTGCCTCAAAAACAAAACGCAGGGGTACCAGAGTCTGGCCAAATGGGCGAGGCTTAAAACCTCGTGGCGAAGAGCCTTCGCAGGTTCAAACCCAAGGGGATGGCTTTCCTTAGTGCTTCACCCACGCGCCTGAAACAAAGGTTTGGTGAAAATCCTGCCCCCTGCACCTTTTCTTTTTAACTTAAGCGCCGAATTTTTTCCATGGATGACTTTGCCCATGCCCTGCTTGGCTACGTTCTTTTCCGTTTTGTGAAGCTGGCAGGAGGCAGGGCAGGAAAAAAAGAGCTTGCAGCAGCAATTTTTGCCTCTCTTCTCCCCGACATTCTTTGGGTGAGCGGAATAGCAAGCTATGCTGCTGCGCACACGCTTGCTTATTACATTATTGCCTGCACCCCTTTTTTTCTATTTGCAAGGACAAGGACCGCGGCAGTGCTTTTCAGCGCAGCAGCCTCAATTCATATAGTTGCAGATGCGCTCATGCATGAAAGAGCCACCATGCCATTTGCCCCTTTTTCGGATTTTGCAATTGTTGGAACTTTCAACTACTGGGAGGTATGGTGGGCAATTCCTGCCTATTGGCTTTCCATTCTTTTGCTTCTTGCGTTTTCGCTTTATCTTGAAAAGAAAAAGGAAGGAAAAATAGCGATGCCTTAGCCCCTCACCTTTTCACTATCTTGAGGAAGTTGGCATATATTTTGTCTCCATGCTCAGTGTGCTCTACTTCGGGGTGAAAGAGGGTTCCGTATATTGGGCGGGAGTTGGACTTGAATGCATGGTTGGAGCAGTCCTTTGAGTGCGCAAGAACCGAAAAGCCAGGGGTATCCACCACTTCGTCGTTGTGGCTCGCCCCGACTGTGAATTTTCCAGGAAGCCCTTCAAAAAGCTCGTCATGGTCATCTACAATCAATTCCACCTTGCCATACTCTGGGCCAGCAGCAGGCCTTGCCTTTCCTCCAAAATGCATGCCAATGAACTGCTGGCCTGCGCACACGCCCATTATCGGGCCTTCAAAGTTTTCAAGGTATTTTCGTGCATTCCCTATTTTTTTTGATTCCCCCAGCCCAATCCGTATTGCACCGCCAGAAAATACCAGCGCATCTGCCATGAGGATTTTTTTAAGCGGGGCTGAAACAGGCAATATTTCAGAATTAACCCCGAGGTATTTCAGGGTGCGGTGAATCCTGTGCGTCCACTGCGAGCCAAAGTCAATTATTGCAACCTGCATTTCGCTTCCCCCTTATTCCCACTCTATTGTGGCAGGTGGCTTGGAGGTTATGTCATAGACCACCCGGTTGACATCCTCTTTCAGCTTTCGGGTTATCCTGTCTGCGATTTTTTCAAGGACTTCTGGCGCAATCCTGCTTGCCTTTGCAGTCATTCCATCTATGCTGTCCACTGCACGCACAGCAATTGCGTAGCCATAAGCTCGCGCATCTCCCAGCACCCCGACTGATTTTATCGGGAGGAGAACTGCAAAATACTGCCATGGGCGCTCCATCTTGCCTTCTTTGGCTGCAAGCTCAATTTCCTCTTCAACAATTGCACACGCCTCGCGCACAATCTCAACTTTTTTCGGGGTGATCTTTCCCATTATGCGCACAGCAAGGCCAGGGCCAGGAAAGGGCTGGCGAGAATAAATCTCCTGCGGAAGGCCAAGCGCCTGCCCGACCTTTCGCACCTCATCCTTGTAAAGCTCGCGCAGCGGCTCAACAAGGCGCATTTTCATTTTTTTTGGCAAGCCTCCGACATTGTGGTGCGATTTTATTGTATCCCGCAAGCCAGCCCCTGATTCAATCCAGTCAGGAGCGATGGTCCCTTGGACCAAAAAAGAAGCGCCAAAGCGCTTCGCCTCGCTTTCAAAAACCCTGATGAACTTTTCGCCAATTATCTTCCTTTTTTTCTCAGGCTCGCTTGTGTTTTTCAATGCTCCTAAAAATTCACGTGAGGCATCGACCACCTTCAAATTTACTCCAAGGGGCTCAAGGGCAGCCCGGACATTTTCTGCCTCCCCTTTCCTCATGAGCCCTGTGTCCACAAATACGCAGAGCACATTTTTTCCAAGTGCGCGGGAAGCCAGGGCAGCAGCAACAGAGGAATCCACGCCGCCTGAAACTGCAATTATGGCGCGCTTGTCCCCGACAGTGGCGCGAATTTGCACTATGCTTTCGCTTATGAATTTTTGCGGGTCAAATGCCATGAAACCTACTCCTTATGGTGATGCTTCTTGTGGTGCCTTTCTTCCTTCCATTCCTTGTGGGCCTTTTTCTCTCTGTGGCTGCGCTTCTTCTCAAGCCACTTCCACGCCAGCCAAAGCACTATTAGGAAGATGGCAAGCAAAAGGGCAGCGCCCGCGAAGGCTGCGATGCCCCACCAGGCAGGCGCCTCCTCTTCTTTTGCCTTTGCAGGCTCGCTTCTTTGGGGCGATCCTTGGGCATTGCCTTTCGGCTCTGGCACAGGGCCTGTATTTTGAGGGGCTGGGACCAAGACAGATTGGGTGAGGTTGCCAACCACAAACACATACTCCCCGCTTTCGGCAGCGTTGACCCTTGCCTTTCCTTGGGCATCAGTGTCCACTGAAAGCTCGCCTGAAGGCGTTTTTACCACCACTCGCTGGCCTGCAACAGGAGTTTCCCCTTTCACTACAGCAATTTCTATCAAAGACTTGAGGGGCGCTTGGTCAGGCGCGACGATTGAAAGCTGCGGCTCTGCTTTTGGAGGGCTGGCTTTTAAGTCTGCATTGACCTGCACAAAATCGCCAAGGTTGAGGGTGACCTCTCTTTTTACCTCTTCATAGCCTGGCGCAGAGACAGAAACAACATAGTCCCTCGGGGCCAAAAAAGATACAACGAAATAGCCGTCTTTGTTGGGAATTGCCCTTGCTGCTATTTTATCTCCAGAATAGACCCGGACCTCCACATCTGAAAAGCCATCCTTTCCAAAAACCTGCCCGTATATGGTTGCATACGAAATCTTCTGGCGCATGGTCAAGGTGACGTCTGTGTCGCCTTTTACCTCTACTAAGGCAACATGCTTCGGGTAAGAATACCTCTCAAGCTTGATGAAATAGCTTCCGTCAGTGAGGTTGAAATAGGCCATTCCCTTGCGGTCTGCCTTTGCATTGTAAAGCTCCACCCCGCCTGAAATTACCGAAACGTTTGTCCCAACTGCCAAGGTCTCCTGCGCCACAGTGACTTTCACTGCAAGCGTTGAGGAATCCACAAGCAAAGTCAGGAGCAGCAAAGAGAATGCAAAACCGGTTGCCCTGCCCACAAAACCACCAAGCAACAATCTCCTGCAATCAATAAAAATACATGCTCGGCACGGGCCTCCTGCAAATTAACCCAGGAAGAGCTCCAGAAATGGCGGCAGCCCAGTGAGCAGCGCTGCCTTTGATGCAATTTGCAACAGCCCATTGGAAAGTCAGCGGAAGCAGCCAACAGAAGCCCTTTCAATTCCCCCGCCTTGCCAGACAGGGAAAGAAAAAACAACCTTCTCCTTGTCATCAGCAGGCTGGCTGCAAGAAGAAGCGGAAAATCCCTCAAATTCTGCAGCAATGCAGAGCCCTGAGAGCCCAGAGGCCTTTTCTACAATTTCCTGCAATTCGCTTTGAGATGCAGGCTGCTTATTTGTAAGCAGCATGGCAACATCGCTGCATAGGAAAAAGTCCCCTGCGTGCGAGGCCTTCTTGAATTGGAAGGTGTGCAAAAGCGGGATTGCTGCAAGCAAGAGCACAAAGGCAGCAGCTGCCTCAAGCGACATAAGAAAGCCAGCCTGCCTGCAGGAAAAAGCCAATCTTTTTCTTTTCATGAAATGCAAGCCTCCAGCCTTACAGCTTCGCCTGAAAGCAGGGCCAGCCGCCTTGCGCAAAATACCTGCTTGCCAGCTTCGCCAGCCTCCTTAAAAAACAGGCGCTCTTTTCTTTCGCCTGCCACCAAGACGCTTGCATATTTTATTCCAGAGGATTTCACAATCTCTTGCAGGTCAAATTCCTCCAGCCTTGCAAGGTCAATTTCCCCCGCGACATAATGCGCGCCTTCTTGGGGCAACCCAACCTTAGCCCCCTTTTCAAGCACGTAGGATGAAAAGCGCAGTGCCAAAAGCTCTCCCTCTGCCATGGCTGAGCTTTCTTTTGCGGAATTTGAGGCAGCAAAAGAGAGGATTGAAAAAAGGGCAAAAAGAATAATTGCTGAAAAAGAGGCTGCCGCCGCATCAAATGAAAAAAATGCCTTAGACTGGCTCATGTCCTGCCTCTTGGACCTTCACCCTTCCGCCATAGTCCACTGTTACCTTGTGAAAAACCACCTGGCTTACCTGTGGATTTTTTGCAGAGTGAAGCCTTCTTCCATCCAGCGAAGGGACTGCGCTTATGTTCTGTGGCAGCACTGCGCCATGCAGCGAGCCTGCGGCAGTGTCTGCGCAAAGCGCCTCGTAAGAGAGAAGGTATCTTTCTGACGAAGCCACTGCCGTTTCTTCAGTCCCATTTCCTATGGCAACTGCGCCTGAAACAAGAATGGCAATTACTGAAAGGAAAATGGCAAATGCCACCAAGGCTTCAAGCGAGACCTGGCCTATTTTTTTACCCGTTCCATCACCCCCTACTCAGTCGCAATCCCCACTGCGAATGATGAGGGGAGGAGCGCCACGCTTCCAATGGAGTGCTCTTTGCTGTAAAAGGAAAATCCAAGGTTTCTGAAAAATATGCTTGCCGATGAGGGGTCAAAGTCGTAAGACTCATAGCAAAGCCAAATCGGCAGCGCCCCTTGCGGCACGACTGCCGCTTTTCTAAAAGCCATCTCCTGGGAGGCAGACTTCCTTTCTTCGGCACCTGCACTGCCGCACCAAAAGGAAGCCTCAAACCCCTGCTCTTTCAGCTGGGCTTCAAATTCAATGCTCTGCAGGAAAGCTGCCCTTCGCACCTCTTCCCTGACATCTACCTCCTCCCCGCTTGCTGCACGCGCAGCAGCCAAGGCAGCTGCTTCCCTGCCGGCTTCCTCCACTGCGGAATAGTATGCCCTCTTTATTGCAACCTCCTCCAAGAGCATGGCGCGGTAGCCCTCGTAAGAGCGGCGGGGCTGGCTTTTGAGCACTAAGGCACTGGCTGCGACCAAGGAGAAAAGGAAAACCGCGGCAACGACAAACGAGAGAAACCCCTTCATAACCACAAGGCGCCAGCCCCAATGCGCTCATGCAAGCTCATCTGCAAGCTTTGCAATGTAGTTGATGCTTTTTTCTATGTCTTCAATGGAGCAGACCGCCACATTTGAGTGAATGTACCTTGTCGGCACGCATATTGCAATTGAGGGTATCCCGCCTTTCTCCCCATAGACGCTTGCAGCGTCAGTGGCGCCTCCCTCTATTACCTCAAGCTGGTATGGGATTTTGTGCTTTTTTGCAACTGCGATGCAGGATGCCTTTAATTTGGCATCTGCCACGTTGCCCCTGCCTCCTGCCTCCACAAGCGAAAGCACAGGTCCCTTTCCAAGATGCACAACCGCCTCGTCCTCGCTCATTTCAGGGTGGTCGCCAGCAATTGAGGTGTCAATGGCTATGAACTGCGAAGGCTCCAAATTATAGGCAGCAATCATGGCTCCTTTCCCAAAGGTTGAAACCTCTTCTTGCGCAGTGCCGACAAGCACCACGTTTTTGTTTTTTACCCTGCGGGCTACCTCCAAAAGAACGTAGCAGCCCACCCGGTCATCAAGTGCCTTGCCAGTCACCAGCTTGCCATTTAGGACTTTTAGCTGCATGTCAAAGGAGATGGGGTCGCCTATCTTGACTCCCATCTTTTCTGCCTCTTTTTTGCTTCTTGCCCCAATGTCAATGAAGAGCTGCTTGTTGTCAATGGCGTTTTTTGCCTCCTCTGGCTTTTGCATGTGCGGTGGCTTGCTTCCAATTACCCCGTAAATGCGCCCGTTTTCAGTCTGTATGACTACCCTTTGGTTCACAAGCACCCGGTTGTCAATCCCGCCGATTTTTGCAAAGCGTATGAACCCCTTTTCATTTATGAACTTTACAAGCATGCCAATCTCGTCCATGTGTGCCCCTATCATCAGCGGCTTTTTCCTGCAGGCAGGCGAGCGAGCTATCACATTGCCGAACCTGTCAATATCCACCTTATAGCCGCTTTTGCGGAATTCCTCTGCCATTATCTGGGCAATCTCCTTTTCGTGCCCCGGAACGCCAAAAGACTCTGAGAGCTTTGCAAGAAGCTGCACATCTGCCATCAAGACCACCTCACATTCGCCTGATTGGAGATGGTGCTAAAAGGTTAAAAAAGAGGCAGGGCAAAAGCACGGCTCATACCTCCAGCTTCAGCCCGTCTTCTGCAACAGCAGTATCTTTGAAAACAGCCCGCGCCTCTTCAAGAAGGCCCAAAGGGCTTTTGTACCTTCCTGAAATATGCGTCAGCACCAGCCTTTTTGCCTTTGCCTTTTTTGCAACCTGGGCAGCCTGCCTTGCAGTTGAATGCCAGGACTCTTCAGCCTCTTCCTTTTTGTCCTCGCCAAAGGTTGCCTCGTGTATTAGCAGGTCCGCCCCTTTTGCAGCCAGCACCGTATTTTCACATGGCAGGGTGTCACCAGTGTAGCAGATTTTTTTCCCCTTTTGGACATAGGTGATTTCTTCAAGCTTTACAACGCGCCCGCCCACCTTGAGGCTCCCTTTTTTTGCAATCTCTGAGAACATCGGACCTTTTATCCCGAGCTTCTTTGCCTTGTCTTCATAAAATCTTCGCTTTTCCTTTTCTTCAAGGCAATAGCCAAGAGAAAGCCCTTCGTGCTTGGTTTTAAACGAAGAGACGGCAAACTCCCCAAAATCGCATGAGAAATTTTCGTCAATCTCATGCACTTGCACAAAATTTCCTCCCTTGCCAATTACTGCCCGAGTTCCCTTTGGCCCATAGATTGAAAGGATTTCCTGCCTGCCATTCAGCCTCATGGTTTCCATAAGCCCAAAAACTCCGAGAAAGTGGTCCAAGTGGAGATGCGAGATGAAGATTGCGCGGACCTTCATGAAGGACAGGCCAAAGCGCATCATCTGCCGCTGGGTGCCTTCTGCACAGTCAAGCAGGTAGATCTCACCCTCGCGCCTGACTGCAATTGCCGAAAGGTTGCGCTCCAGCGTGGGGACGGCTGCCGAGGTCCCAAGAAAGGTTATTTCAAACATGCTTAGGATAGGGCCTCAAAGGGAATAAAACGCTAATCCCTAGTCTTTGGTTTTTAGCAGGTAGGCCCCGGTTATTATTATTACCACAACCAGCGCTACCAGCGAAACAGCAGCATTGCTTTTGAAAAACTCCAATACATTGGTTGGGCTTCCCTCGGGCTTAAAATTTTCAAGCAGGTTTTCTCCCTTTATCTCCAAAACATAGCCGTTCTTTTCCCCTTTGCTTTTGTTCTTTTCTGAAGTGCTGTTGTCGCCTTGGAAGATTTTTTCAAATTCGCCGATGAATCCCAGCCCGTCTGCCAGCCCACCTTCTTCTATCTCAGAGCGCAGCCTTATCTTTGGGGATTCCAGCGCTTCGGGCTGTGCCTTTACAAATATCGGGACAGCAGCATAAAGGATTGAGCTGTTTGCGCAAGTTGAATTTGCCACATCGCATCGGAGGAATGCCTCAGTATAGTTGCTTGGCTTTCCCCCCACCAGGAAATAAACCGCAGTGGAGTTTTCAATCTCTGCCATCACCTTTAGCTTCAGGGACCTGCCATCAAGCCCCTCAAGCGCAGCATCAGGCACTGCCCAGCGCACTGCAAGGGTGCGGTTGTAGGCAACTCCAGGTATTATTGCAGAGAAATTCAAGTCATATTCGTAATCCACCAGCTTTTCAATAGGGCGGACTTCTGCTGATGCCTCTTGGGTAAAGCTTGAAGGGAGCATGGCAGCCAATATAAATGCCCACAGAAAACTGGCCATGCCAAAAAAATCGCGAGAAATATTTAAGTCCTTTGCTGGCTTGCGAAAGCCTCATGCCTTTGGGACAGGGGGCATTTGGCGCTCTTTTCTGCGGCTAAAGTAGTAAAAGACGCCGTAAGCTATCAGCACCCCAATTCCTATCCCAATCACTATTGTCTCAAGGTTCATCTTAGGCAGGGGCAAATCACTTTGCGGCCCTGTGGAATTGTTTGCATTTAGCTGTGGCCTTTCCTCTTTCGGGACGATGTAGCTTCCACCTTGTGCAACGGTGTTGCCTTCTTTGTCTGAAATCCTTACAGTGTAGCTTACGACCTTTCCTTCCTTTTGCGCAGGTATCTTTGCCTCAAAGGTGTTGTATCCCACCACATACGCAGGCACCACATCCACTACGCCGTCTACTTCATATGAAACGAGAACAGATTCAATCCCGCTTGCTGCCTTACCCCTGTCTTCTGCAAAAACTCGGACTTCCCCCACCCCAGCTTTTGACACCCCAACATGCAGCTCTGAAATGACTGGCTTGCCCATGTCAAATACTGCCAGCAGCTCATTTTCATTTTTGAGGTTTGGCGAAAACTCCTTGTAGGTGTTGTTGTAGCCTACCACCACCTGCGGCTTGTGGTTTGTCAGGTTGCGGACAAGCAGGGTCCCATCCTGGCCAGTGTAAAAGCCTTTTCCATCTACTTCTACCGAGGCAACCAGCGGCATTCCCTTGTCATCTATCGCCTTTACAGACAGGTCATAAAGCCCGATTTCAATTTCAAGGGGCGTGTCCTCTTCCAGCCTGATTATCTCTGAGCGGACAATGCCAGCGCCTTCAACCTTTACAGTGTAATTCCCTGGCCCGAGGATGAAATAGGCATGGCCAGTGGCGTCGGTTTCAAGGGTTTTTTTATTTATAGTCACCCGTGCAGGCAGGGGCTTTTTGTTCTGGTCAGCCACCCTTACAGAAAGAAGGTAAGCTTCAACCTCTATTCCAACTTTTCTTATGGGGACAATGCTTCCTGTGTAATTCTCTGCAATCATTTTAGTAGAGTAGGTGTTCCTCCCATATTTCACATAGAGAGTGTAGCTTCGGTCCTCTGAGGATTCAATTTCCTCATAGTTGCTAAAAAGGATTTCAGCCTCGCCCTTTTCATTGGTGAGGACCGGCTTGCTGTAGATAAACCCCTTAACCGCATTGAGCTGGTAATAGACATAAACCTCTGCCCCTTCAATCAGGCGGTAGTTTTGGTCGGCAACCTGCACCAGCAGCCTCTCAGTGTATTTTGCTTCCAGGGTGGCAGAGATGGCGAGGAGAAAGAAGACCGCTGCTTGAAGGAATTTCTGCATGTGTAGGTTATGGCAGTTTTTCTTTTAATTGTTCGCCCAAATATTTTCCGGCTCATTGCATGCAAAGCAAAAGATAAGGTTTTTATATTGTGTTGGGCTATCTAACACTGTTTAATGCTCATGGAGGATTTTTATGGCAGCATTCAAAGGGCAGGGTGCGACAGAATACTTGGTTTTGCTTGCAGTTGTTCTTATAATTGCGCTCATTTCAATAGCCCTACTGAACTTCTTTCCAGGAATTGCCGCAGACGCAAAAATAACCCAATCTGAGGCTTATTGGAAAGGCGAGGCAAAGCCATTTTCAATCCAAAGCCACTCTTTCACGACAGCGGGGACCTTGACTTTAGTTGTGCAAAACGTAGGCCCGGATGCCCTGACAATAAGCGCCATTAATGTTTCAGGGGCAGGGATAAGCGGCTCTCCTACCATGTCGCCTTCCACCCCTGTAGTTGGAGGAGGGGCAACCCAGACAATAACCCTTTCAGGATACACAGTTGGAGGAGGGGCAACCGCAGGCAACATATACGAGCTTACAATTAACATAAGCTACACCAATCCAAATGGGCTTTCTTTGAGGCAATTTGGGGCAAAGCCCCTGGTAGGAAAATACACCTAAGCAGATTAAGGCAAAAGCCCAACCAGCCTCCCCCCTTCGCTGCTATAGCTTATTTTTTTCCCAATTAGCGACTGCCCCTTTATGCTTGCTGCTGTTTCTTTTTCCACTCCTTGCGGGACAAACCAAATGCCGAGCATCTGCAAGGCAGAATCAAGAGGAGCGCGATATTCTGCCCCGCCAATTTTGAAAACCATTTCCTGCCCATTTACCCTTGCCTCTTCCACCACCCCAGCCTTGTAATGGCGCTTCTGCCCCCTTGCCACTAGCCGAGAGTGGCGGTTGAAATGAAGCTCGCCCCCTCTGAAAAGGGCATTTTCAAGGATTATTCGTTGCCCTTCTTTCAAATGGACGGCTTCCTCTGGCACAGACCAAAAAATAACCCTGCAACACTTTCCCTCATTGCATAGAAGAAAAGAGCGGGCAATTTTTTCTTTTCCCCCTGCCCTGTCGCGATATTTCAGGTCAGGCAGGATTTTTTCAACAACACCTTCCACAGTGCAGCTTCCTTCCTTTAAGTTCTCAATTTTTGGCACCTCAGCAGATTTTAGCTTTCTGACTGCGCCTGCCCTTGAAATTGCTATTTCCCCGTCTTGCAGGTAAGCCCCCCTGACCTCTATCAAGTCCCCTGCGATGAGCTCTTCTTGCGCAAACGCAGCCTGTTCATTGTAAAGGACCAGCGTTGCGCTGCCAGTGGAATCAGACACATGCAGCCTAATAGAGCGGCTATTGTCAGGGTAGGTCTGGACAGGGAAAACACGGTCCACCTTTGCCTCAAAGGAAAACAAAACATATGGCGAAGTTGCGTCCTTGAGCATGGTTTTTCTCTCAATGCTTATCCCGTTTTCCCTGCAAATCAGCCTTATTGCCGCCTCCCTTGTAAGCAGGCCTCCAAATTCATCTATCTTTGACTTTATCGAACCTTCAAGCCGGCTCCCAAGCCTATTGCGAAGCTGCCCTTCAAAATCCTCTTCCATGCCAACCAAGATGCATCTTCTCGCCAATGTTTAAAATGTATGGTGCGTTTATCAATCCATGGAGAAAAAGATAGTGACTGTCGGGCACATCGTCTATGACATACGCAACTACGTTGAAAAATTCCCTGAGCCAGACCACACCGCTGTAATGCGCATGCACCCAAAGGTTTCAGGCGGCGGCTCTGCTGCAAACGTAGCAGTCAATCTTGTGAAGCTTGGCTGGAAGTCAGGGGTGATTGGGAACGTCGGCAGCGACAGGCATGGGAAGTTCCTCCTTTCTGACTTGAAGAGGCGCGGCGTGGACACAAGCCAAGTCCGAGTATTCAACGGGATGTCAGGGCTTTCAGTGATAATAATTGACGAAGAGGGCGAGGTGCGAATAATTGAGGACTATGGGGTTGCAGACAGGCGCCGGGCAATTGACCCAAGCTACATAGCAGAATCCCGCTTCCTTCACATGAGCGGCTGCGCCTTTCACCTTCTTGACTCTGCAAGCAAGATAGCCTCAAAGCGCGGAATACCGATCTCTTTTGACCCCGGCAGGGCAGCGTCTCGGCTCGGCGAGCGCAAGCTTGCCCCAATACTGCACAGGGCAGAATACTTGATAATAAACCGCAAGGAGCTCTTTGCAATGACTGGCTCGCGCGAAGAGGCGGCAGCAGCATGGCTTGCAAAAAAATACGACTTAATATGCGTCATAAAGCAGGGGGCGAGGGAGATAATTGTAAAAACCAAGTCGGCAGATTCATTTACAGTGGAGCCGTTTAATGTCAAGCCGGTTGACACCCTTGGCGCAGGAGATGCATTCTGCGCTGGCTTTATTGCAGGCGTGAATGAAAATCGCTCCCTTTATGAGTCAGTGCGCTTTGCAAACGCAGTTGCTGCTGCCAAGGTGCTTCGCAAGGGGGCGCAGTCTCTTCCTTCAAGGCGCTTCATTTGCAAAAGGTTCAAGCTGTGAGCTGGTGCTTATGGCAAAAATAAGGCGCGTCGCAATAGTGGCAAATGAAAAAAAGCCAATAGCGCGGCAGGTGAAAAAGGCAGTTGCCCAATTTCTTGTCCAGCACAACATCAGGCCTGCTGCAAAGCCGCAGCTTGTGATTACTGTCGGCGGAGATGGGACGGTCCTATTTTCAAAGAAATACTACGGAGTGCCTTTCTTTGCAATCGGCAGCAGCACCTCATTTATTTGCCAAGCAACCTTTCGCGACTGGAAGGAGAAGCTTTCCCGAGCCATCAGTTCATTGGAGGCTGAAAGGCGGCTGCTATTGGAAGGGCGCATTGGGAAAAAAAGGCTGCCCCTTGCCCTCAACGAAGTCGGAGTCAGAAGCCGCGAGCCAAGGATGGTTTCAATCTACCTGCGCGCCAATGGAAAGGAATTTGCCTTTCGCGCAGACGGGATAATTTTTTCCACCCCAACAGGCTCGCCGGCTTATTGCTATTCCTGCGGCGGCAGGCAGATGAAAAGGGCAGACTCCTGCTTTCAGGCAGTTGCAATTGCACCCTTCAGAAGGGCATTTTCCCCAACGGTCCTTGGCAAGAGCACGGTATGCGAAGTAATGACAAGCGCAAGCAAGCAGCCAGATGTTTTTGTAGATGGGCAGGTTGTAGGCAGGCTGGCAAACGGGGAAAAACTCACAGTCAAGGCAAGCAAAAAGGGCTTCTACTTTGCAAAAATATAAGCAGGTTTCCTATTCAGGAAAGCAGCGCGCGAAGGTAAAAGAGCGGGCTTTTTGCCTTTCCTTTTGCCTCGCTTTCAACAAGCATCGTGGAAAGCTCCCTTCTTAGCCACTCGCTTTTGCCTGCCTTTCCTATTATCAGGTCAAGCAGAAAAGAGTGCCTTCCAAGCCTTTGGAGGTTCATGCTGTTGCTTATGTCCACTTCAATTTCCTTCCACAACTCTTGGCAGTACCTTTCAAATTCGCCCTCTGGCAAGTCGCCTTCCTGCAATTTCTTCCCAATGGTCCTTGCCAATATCCTTGCGCTTTTCATCGCATTTCCTATGCCTTCCCCTGAAAAGGGGTCAACAAGGGAGGCAGCATCCCCAACCAGCGCCCAGCCATTCCCTGCGCACTTTCTTTTTGCAGAAGCAAGCGGCAGGCTCCAGCCTTTCAGCTCGCCTTGGAGGCTTGCTTTCTCAAACCTGCCTTTAAACCTCTTGTTTTTCATGCAGTCTTGGAGCACCTTCCACAGGTTCAGCTTCTTTTTCTGCAGGTCCAAGACAAGCATTCCCACCCCTATGTTTGCCTCGTGCGATGAGAGAGGGAAAACCCAAAAATATCCTGGCATGCATTCGGGAAGAAAATGGACTTCTATCTCCCTGCCCAGCCCTTCAACATTTGAGTAATAGCCACGAACTGCGCTGCAAAGGTGCTCTGCCCTTACAAAAGCAGCGCCGACCTTTCTTGCCACCACAGAATTTGCCCCATCAGCGCCGACTATCAGCTTGGCGTAATAGTTTTTTGCCTCTCCCATCTGGTCTTTTGAGCAAACTCCCACTGCCCGCTCGCCCTCAAATATCACATCTACAACCTCTTCGCCTTCAATTGCAGTGCACACTTGCTTGGCATGGGAAAACAAAATGCTGTCAAGCTCGGCCCTCTTGCAGACAAACCCGCCTTCTTCTCCCTCTCCAATCTTTGCAAAATGCCCAGAAGGAGAGGAGAATATTATTCCGCCGCTGCGCAGAAACGCCTTCTTTGAAATTTTTTCCCGCAGGCCAAGCTCGTCAATTACTGCAAGCGCCTTTGCCCCAAGCGCATCGCCGCATGGCTTGTCCCTTGGGAATTTTTCCTTTTCCAAAAGCAAGACTCGTGCGCCCCTTTTTGCCAAAAGGGCAGCACAGCACGAGCCAGCCGGCCCTCCGCCAACAACCACAGCGTCAAATACATTTTCCGAAGCATCCATTTTGCAGCCCCCCCTTTTTATCCTGCACAACTATATAAATAAGTTGTGTTAAAAAAATAAGAAATAGGTAATAAGTGGCGCAGGTGGGATTTGTGCAAAAAGCAGCAGTTGCCTTAATTTTTTTTGCAAGCCTGCTCTATCCTTCCCCAGAAGATAAAATCCTGTTTTCGCAAAACATATCCTATACAGGCGGCTTTGCAAGGGAGTTTGCAGTCTATTCCCCTCTGCCTCAATTTAGCGCCACTCCAAGCCCATACACCAAAATAGTTGTTTCTTACACTAATGGCAAAGAGCCCCTGCAAGACGTGGTATTATACGAGCAAATCCCGCCCTCAATAACCCGCTACAGAAGCAGGATTTTCTTCCAAGATGCCCCGGCAGTGATATCGGCGCAGGAGAATGTTTCTTTTGGGTGGCGCATTCGTTCACTTGCACCTGGCGAGAGCGTCAGCTTCACCTATTTTATAAACAGCCAGCTGGATGAAAAAATGATGAGGAAGTTTGGAAGGCCCCAAATACAGCCTGCAAACAATTCTTCGGCAGCCACACAAGAGCCAAAAGAAAACCCAATTGCAGCTGCCATGCTCTCCTTGCCGTATGGGCTGGAACAAATCCTTTTGGCAGCTGCTGTCTTGTTTGTATTGATTTTTCTTATAGTGCTTGCCCGCTCAATAAAAGTGGTCCGGTAAGCCTGCTGCCTTATTCTCTCTCGTCTTTTGAGTAGGTGAATTTTCCAAGCAGCCTCTCATACGAGAATATTTCATCTTCCTTGAAAAACCGCTCTATCTCCTTTTTCGCAGTTTCCTTTGAGTCAGAGGCGTGAATTATGTTGCACTGGGTAGAAAGGGCAAAGTCGCCTCGGATGGTTCCATTCTCAGCATTCCTTGCGTTTGTGGCACCGCACATTTTCCGCACTATTTCAACAGCGTCCTTGCCCTCAATTATTGCGACAACAACAGGAGAAGAGGACATGAATTCTACCAAGGATTCAAAAAACGGCTTTCCTTTCAAGTGGGCATAGTGCTCTTCAAGAAGCCTTCTTGAAAGCCTCATCATCTTCATGGCGGCGATTTGAAAGCCCCTTCGCTCAAACCTCTCAAGCACAGCACCGCAAAGGCCCCTCTGGACGCAGTCAGGCTTGAGTATGATAAGTGTGCGCTCCATAAGGCTACGCCCCCTGCTTCTTCTCCTGCGCTGCCTTTTTTTCAGCCAGCTTTTGCTCTATGTCCTTGGCAAGCGCAGATTCCTTCTTTTCCACTTCCTTTTTCTCGCTGGACAGGACAAAGCCCTTGCTCGTCCATTTTACAAGCCTGCCTTCCCTTTTCAGCTTTATCTGGTTTGCTTTGCACTTTGAAGAGCAGAAAGGAAGCGCAGTCCCATCTTTGAGGACATAAAGCTCTCCTGTCCCTCTTGGGATTTCATTGTTGCAAAAAGCACAATACATATTACCAGCCCATCACTTTGCCTTTATCTCTTTTGCTTCCCGCTCAGTTTCAAGGAGCAGTATTATGTCGCCTTTTTTCACAGGCCCCTTGACATTTCGCCTTATCACTCGCCCCTTGTCTTTGCCCTCAAGTATCTTGCACATTACTTGGTATATCTCCCCGTGGATGCCGGTCTTTACAATTACTTCCACCACCTCCACTGGGGTTGCATCCTGAGCTATTGCCATGAAAACACCGCTTTTTGTCAAGCACCTTCAACAGGCACCTTCTTTTCCTTTTTCGGCCTTGGCTCTTTTTGGGGCTTCTTTTCCTTCTTTGGCTTTTCTGCAGCCTTCTCTTTTTTCTCTTCGGGCTTTTCCTGAGGCTGAGCCTGGGCCTGTTTGCCTTCAGCCTCCTTTTTCTCCTCTTTCTTGGGGAAGAATTTAGCGAGCTTTTCAGCTATTCCCTTTACAAGCTCGGCTGCATTGCCTGGCTTTTCAATTGCCACGGCAGCAGAAGGCACAGACAGGCCTGCTGCAGCCCCAAGCTCTTTCTTGGTTGGAACATAGCAGTATGGGACATTTTTTTCCTCGCAGATGATGGGAAGGTGCATTACCACCTCTTCCGGGTCAACATCCTCGGCAATCACCACCAGCGCAGCATTTCCTCCTTCAATTGCCTTGGTGGTTTCATTTGCCCCCTTTCTAACCCTGCCTGTGTCAGCAGCCACAGTGATTGCCTCAAGCGCCTTTGCCTGGACATCCTTTGGCGTTTCAAATTTGACATATGACTTTGCCATGCCTTTCACCTCGCCCTTTTAGGGCTCATAGGCTCTTTTTCAAAAAGAGCGCTTTTCCTTTTAAGGCAAACCATTTTATAAATTTATCTCAAATAAACCTTGGTGGTTTTCTTGAAAAAAATATCTCTTTTGCTTTCGCTTGCTGTTTTTCTGCTTCTTTTTGGCTGCACCATAAAAATTGACACGCAGCAGGAGATAAAAAAAGACGGCAAGGCCTATGTGAGGCAGGCCATTGACATATCCTCCCTTTTAAATTACACAGCCAGCCTTGGCGGCATTTATGGGGCAAGAGGCGAAGAAGAGCCTGACTATTCATATTCCCCGCAGGCCTATTCCAATTATCCTTCCTTTGAGTCGCAAAAGATTGAGCTTACCTATTCGCCATCAGATCTTAAAGAGCTCAGGGTAGGGGGTTCTGCCTCTCTTTCAATGTCGGTGAAGAACCTCGGTGAAGACCTCTCTTCGCTGAATATATATGTAAAAAGCAAGGCGCTGGTGCCGTCTTACTCCGGCTCGCTTGATGAGTTTGTCGGGGGCCTTAAAAAAAGAGAATCTCAAAACATATTTCTCAGCGGCGAAATAGCCAATGTTTCGCCAGGCACCTACGAGTTCACAGTGATTGCAGAGTTTGACAGGGGCAGCCAAAAAGAGCTGAAGGCTGCCAAGACCTTCACCTTTGAGGTAAGGGAAAAGAAGGACGAACTTGCCGAATTGGACAAAACATACCAAGAACTGTGCGCCAACTACACGCGAAAAGACCCTGCGCTAAAATGCTCCTACAACAACGGGATATTTAAGCTTGAAAAAGAGATTTCCCCTGATGGCGACACCTACAAGTTTGAAAAGAAAGAAGGCCTTTTTGAAACCACTTACGAGGCAGAAATCTCCATGCTGCCGCAGCTTGTAAAAGAGGAGAGTTCTTCCACGCCTTCGCTTAGCTCACGCCAAAAGAGGTTCAGCGAAGGGCTGGGCCAAGACCTGTCCTCTGCATCCTCACTCTTCCAGTTTGACTACACTATAAAGATGCCTGCCAAGATAACAAGCGCCCCGAACGGGAAAATATCTGACGACAAAACCAGCGTCACTTACGATGTCCTGAAGCTGTATGAGAAAAAGGAAAACATCCGCATAGTCGCTGTTGAGGAGAACGAAACGAACAAGATGATTGCATTTGGCGCGATAGGGGTGGTGGCCATCGCACTGGTTGGCGGGGCAGCATACCTGCTGTTGAGAAATAGGCCTGAGCAGCCTCCCTCCCAGCCCATGCAGTAAATCCCCTTTTTATTCTTTTTTCTCCATTCCCTAAAGCGTGGGAGGGAGCAAAAGCATCCAGGTTTCTCGCTGCATGAGCACCCAGCACCCAGACAACGTCAATTCGCCGTTCTTTTCTGAAAGCGAAATTCTTGCAGGCGAGACTGAGATAAAGGAAGCCTACTATGTCTTTTCCCACCTTGCAATACGCGAGCAGATGTGGGACTGCGAGGGCAAGGAAAATGACAACTACGTTGTTGAAAAGCTTCTTTCAAGGTATTCAAAGTTTTTCTCAGAGAACAAGCTTGGGCAGGACTGCTTTCTTACCCTGCGAGTGCCAAACCCAGCTGTGGAGAAAACGCAAGGAAAGGTCCTTCTTGAAACGCTTGAGTCAATCCCTCGCCACTTTGACGTTGCAAATGTATCTGGAGAGGGAATAGCCCCGATTTGGGAGGTCATAGTGCCGATGTGCACCTCTTCTGCACAGCTGGAGCAGGTCTATCAATACTACAAAAAAATAGTGGTCGGAAAGAAAAGCACGCAGGTTGGGGGCATTACGGTTGAAGAGTGGGTAGGAAAATTCTTCCCAGAGGAGATAAGCGCAATCCCGCTTGTTGAGGACCGCCAATCGCTTGCAGGCGCAGACAGGATAGTTGAAGGCTACATACAAGGGAAAAATTTAGAATACCAGCGGGTTTTTCTTGCCCGCTCTGACCCCGCGCTAAACTACGGCGCGCTTGCAGCAGTCCTATTAAACAAGCTCTGCCTGCAGAAGCTGCACGCCCTTGAAAAGAAAACCTCGGTCGAGATACTCCCAATCATCGGGGTGGGAAGCGCACCGTTTCGCGGGAATTTAAAGCCGACAAACACCCAAAACTGCCTCAAAGAATACCCCTCGGTGCAGACATTTACCTTGCAGTCCTCTTTCAAATATGACTACCCTGAAAGCGTGGTGCGAAGCGCAGTGCAGGAAATAAGCGAGACGAAGAGGGGCAAGCCGCTTTTTGTTGACGAGCATTCCATAAGCAGCATAATTGACAAGGTAATAGCCCAATACCAAAAAGAGGTGTCTGCCCTTTCCTCAATCATCCAGCACCTTTCAAGGTACACGCCTGCGCGCAGGGCAAGAAGGCTTCATATAGGGTTGTTTGGCTATTCGCGTTCAATGGGAGGGATATCCCTCCCGCGCGCCATCCCGTTCTGCGCCTCTCTTTACTCAATCGGGGTTCCGCCAGAGCTTTTGGGGCTTTCAGCGCTCTCTGAGCGAGAGCTTGACTTGGTTCGGACAATGTATCTCGCATTTGACGAGGACATATCTGATGCCACAAGGTATCTTTGCATGGAGAACCTTGGCAAGCTTCCAGCAGGTATTGGCAAGAGAATCGAAGGGGTTCTTTCGCATTTTGAGTGCCAGCCAGACTCGGGCTATTCGCAGGCAGCAGCCGATGTCATGGATGTTCTGCTCTCTGAAAACCGCTCCAACCTGACAGACCTAATTTTAAGGACCGCGTGGAAGCGAAACTTTTTGGGGTAGGCTTTATGGCAGGGAAAAAGGAAAGGCAGCCCAATTTCCTTGCAGCCTATCGCAAGCACTCCCTTGCCTTCTTTCCCCCCAGCCTTTTAAGCGGGAATTTGGAAAGCCGCAAGGGAAGAATAGTCCTTTTTGGGAAAAGCCGCCGAGAGCTCGAAAAGGTTCGCAGGCAGCTAATTCCCAAAATCAACTCATTTTTCCTGTCAAACCCAAGCGCCGTAGATGACACGCGCCTGGTTTTTCAGGCAAAGGAAAAAAGGTTGGCTTATGAAAAGGAAGGCAGGCGGGTGAAGCTGACAATTTGGGTGGAAATTGAGCTTTCAGACTCCTTGCCATGCTGCTGCCATCCTGCCTGCAAATGATTTGCAAGGCACAGCCGTTCACCATCTTCAACAGGGATTTTCCCTGCCTTGCAACTTAAATATTTTTATCCAATTCGGATAACAACTAATCAAGGAGTGATTGCATGCATGCCAGCAACAATTCTAAAGTCTCAAATTACAAAAGAAAGATAAACAAAATAGTCGGGCCCCACTCAACAGAGCAAATAGTAAGGGCAATCCAAGAAATCAACTGTAAAATAGACCAAAGGATACGCGCGGAATTAAAGGAGGGCTTGGCTGCTGTGAGCAGGGTGAAGGAAGGGGAGAAAGCCAAAGAAGGGCAAGCAGAAGGCCAACCAACTAGAGAGGCGCCTGCACACAAGTCCCTGGCTTATGAGGAATTCATGCGCATAATGGGCCAGGCATTAGATGAGAAAAACAGGGTGGTTGAAAAGTTTGCAAACGAGGTTGCAACAACGCATTTCGGGAATGGGAAATCTTTGTTTTCCCGGCTGACTGGAAAGGCGCAGAAGAGGGCGAAGCTGGTATTTTACATAAAAATGCTTGGCTATAACCTGCCAGAGGCAAAAAGCCAAGATGAATTCACAAAAGAGCAAAAAGAATAACAAGCTTCGGCGTCAGGTTTATAAACCCAACCCTGCTAATAAAGAGCCGCACGGAAATCGCAAGCACGAAGCCGTGCAAAATCGCCTGATCTGGGCGACATCAGCGCCGGGCGCTTGCCTGGATGCGATGGATGCGCAAAACACACAACCCCTATTACCTTCCACCGAAGATGCCCCTGCGCTTTTCGGGATGAAGGAAGACCAAGAAGGTCGCTATTTCTCCGGGTTGGAAATGCCATGCTCATAAGTTCATTATGAGGCACGTCCCCCTTTTTGGGGGAGTGCGGCCCTTCCAAGATGCTGGAGGGCCAACTTGCGCGCGGATGGTGAAGGCAGCGGATTTGTGAAGCTGCCTGAGTTTGCACGCATTTCACGAGTATGAAGAGAGCGACTGATACTCACAAGAGTTCCAAGGCATATGCATGTTACGCCATTCAGTGGATGGCTTGGCTCAAGTAGCCAGGGCCCCGCGGCAAGCAGCGAAATTCTCCGGGTAGGTGCAGGCAAGATGCGATTACCAGTTTTTAAGGCGGTAATCGCATCCTTCAAACCTTTGATCCGGAGGTAGGGCGGCGCATCGCAAGATGCAAATACCCCGAGAATTAAAACATTCTAGTAACGGGAGGAAAAGAAACCAACTGGGATTCGGTTAGTAAGGGTGACTGAAAGCCGAGCAGAGCGCACCGAATGCAGCGCAGCAATGCGCTGCAGATGTGGGGCGGAGCATCCGCTTCTTGAGGCGAGGTCGGCTGGAAAGCCGCGCCATAGAGGGTGAAAGCCCCGTAGTTTAAGGGAGGCGGAGCGAAGCTGCAAGAGTAGTGCTCCTTGAGTATGGGGCATGAATATGGGGGGACTAACCTCCAACTCTAAATATAACTTGAGACCGATAGCGAATTAGTAACGCGAGTGAAAGCTGAAAAGGAGCCCGAAAGGGCAGTGAAAAGAGCCTCAAACTGAATGGTCACAGCTTGATGCAGCGCAAAAGGGCACGACCTGCAAAGCAAGCGCGCGAGAGCGCGCAAGCCAGCAGGGCATACCAGCGTTGCATCGTTCTTCTCGAAGCAAGAGCCAGGGAGTTGATGCTGCGTGGCGAGGCGAGAGCCGAAGCGAAAGCGAGTGTGCGCACCGAAAGGGAGGCACGTCGTGCGAAAGCGCGACCAGTCACGCTCATCAGACCTGAAGCCGATGTGAACTAAGCGAGCGCAGGGCGAAGCCAGCCTGACGGCTGGTGGAGGCCCGCAACCGGTGCTAGTATATTCCTGTCTCTTATACACATCT
>JAOAKE010000040.1 GCA_026413805.1 Microcaldota archaeon
GGGTCACCCCCGAATGGCAACATTTGGGCTTGGGGGGCAGATGCAAAACAGATGCTTCCCCCTAAGGGGTCACCCCCAAAATTTCACTATGCTTTGCTCAGCACTCAAGATCTTCTTCATATGCATGGGTTTCGGGAGCCCATGCTCGGCAATACCTCGATTTCTTCACAGCAAAAAGAAATGAAAAAGAAGAAAAATAAAAAGATGCTACTGAGCAGGGGTGGAGGGAGTTTGGGTGATTGTAGAGCTTGCGCTTTTAGTTGCCCTCAAGGTCAGCTTGGTTACTGATGGGTCGGCTATAGTCACGCTTCCAATCAGTGGAAGGGACATGCTTTGCATCTTGCCTCCGCTGACGTATGAAAGTGTGTAGGAGTAGCCGCTATTTAGCTGCCAGCTAACCTTTATTGGGTAGGCGGCAGAAGTCACAACAATTGTGTAGTCTTTGTAGCCTGAGGCTGGAAGCGCCTCTATGTAGCGGTCAGTGGAGTAGCGCACATCAAAGCCGCTCATCCTTGGGGGCAGGTCTGGCCTTGCGGAGGTGCCCAGAAAGACGCTCATTGAAGCTGCCTTGCTGTCAGACACTTGGACAGCCCCCATGCCGCTTGTGTCAGTGGGCTTGAATTTGCCTGCTTTTGAGTTGTCAAGTATCAGCCTTCCTGCTTGGCTTGCCTTGACCCAGTAGCCCCTGCCAGGCATAAGCTGGGTTGTAATTTTCTGGTAGGAAGAACCATCAAAGCCAAAGAAGTCTGAAGCGAGTATGCCCTCTGGCTCTGTTCTTACGTTGGCCAGCAACACTGGGCTAGAGGGGGTGCCAATTATGTTCCATCCCTGCCTAATTGAGGTATTCACAGTAGTTACTGGTGTGCCTTGGTAAATCCTGTAGACTGGGCTGCCAAACTTCAGCCAGTATCCCTTGCCATTGGCCACTTCATTTACAGGAACATAGCCATTTTCATATGCGTAGAGCAAGGAGGTTCCTTCTGGCCAAACTGCGCTTGAAGAGTTATTTTCAGGTATAACAGGCAGGCTGATTAGGTTCCAGCCAGAGTTATATGAAATTGAGCCTTCTGGAGGGCTGACCACCACCACTTGAGAGGTGTTAGAGGCAGATCCTGGCCAATACATATTATAAGAGGTTTGCTTGCAGTAAATCTCATCTCCTGTTTGTGCGCCTATTGAGGAAAGCTGCAAAGTGTTGTCATGACCATTTGCAACCTCTATATTGTTCTTATACCAGGTGAATGTCCTTGCAGAAAGGTTTTCTTCGTCGCTATCTGGATCGCTGAACGTGCCTGCTTGGCACACTGCTGTTGAGTTGGGGTAGAGTGGAGAGGACAAAGTCGGCTGGGTGATTAGTGGTGGATAATCAAAGTATTCAAATGGCCCTGCGCTCATCTCCGAAAAGGCACCGCTCCTGTCTGTCACGTTGAGATGCACATAGAGCGTAAGTGGAATATCGTTCCAACAGCCTCTTCCAAGAATAGCGCAGCTTTCTCCGCAGATTCCGCCAAACCAAACGTAGCAGTTGCTGCCTTCTGTGATATTCCAATTAGCATACAATATATCCACCTCTGAAGCATTATAATCAATATCATAATCAACAACTTCTGCTACTATCTCCGTGTAGTGGTGCATAAAAGGATCTGGTGGCGGCCACCCGCCCCCCCTAGTGTAGATGGACCTTATTGAGACGGGGAAGTTAGCTATAGTAGTGTTTGGAGACATCTGCCATGGAGAATAAAGGGCACCGTCATATGCCCGAACCCTGCAAGACCAGTTCTGGTCTTTTTTGAAATAGGATGGAGAAATGGAAGAAAGTGCTATTGGTGTGTTGTGCGGAACGTTGTATGCCACTCCTGCAAGAGAGGTCTGGTTTGTGCCGTTTTTGTACCATTCATAATAAACAGTGAGGGTGGGAGGGCCAAAGCTGAAGACAGTCACATTGCAATAAATTGAGTTTGCCCTTGTTGGTTGCTGGGGGGTTACTGAAACCGATGAAACCATGGGGGCTGCGCTGCCAGTGCAGTTTATTGGGACTGAAACTTCGTTGTTACCTTCGTTAAGCTCGGTTAGCCAGCCTGGTGAATCCACCTTGATTTTGAGGTAGTTTATGCCTGGGTAAAAGCACATCATGGTGAGGGTGGTTGTGTTGATTTGATTTGGAGAAAGCTGGGGGATTACAAAATCCACAATGTTTCCAGAGAAATTGTAAGTGACATTTGTAGAGCCGCTTGAGCCATTCCCAATGTTTGAGATGTTCAAAACGACATTGAAGTTTTGCCCAACATTCACCTGTGAAGGAGCCTGGACTACTATTGGGACAAGGTCTGGAAACCTGTCGCATAAATCATGGACGAACCAGAGTTCATAATAATTTTGAGGAGCCTCGGCAGGGGTCCTTGCAACAAAGTTATTGTATCCATGGTTGTAGTCACAATAGTCATAAAATTGATTGAATAAGTGAGCTGCGCACATCTCAACAGAATACTCATATGGGTAATCCGGGTGGTTCTCAGTTGGGTTGCCAAAATGCCCTGCGGCTACTGACGGCTTGTTTACCCATTCAGAAGGAGTGGCATAGCGCCAGTTGTCAGTGTGGGTGCCATTCCTGAAGAAATAGGGAGATGCGTATGTGGTAGTGGGGCTTGCCCATGCCCACCATTTGCTCCATATCATTACAGCAGGCACTCCCCCAAGGCAAGAGCAGGAAACGTTTGTTGAATTTTCAGTGCAGTATGGGACAATGGGTTCTTTGAAAGAAGAGTCGTCAGCTGCTTCATCTATTGCAGCTGCGGCGAAAACCCCTCCTGAAATCAGGGTGGCAAAAAGCAGCAAATAAGTTAGCAGGCCTTTCTTCATAAATATGCACCTCTCCACTGTTTATAACTAAAAAGAAATAAAAACTTTTGCCTCACCAGAGAGGCAATAAAGGAGCTAGCCGAATATAGAGCCAAAGCCGACTTCTGCATTGTTTTCCTCTTCTTCTATTGCTTTTGCGACTGCGCTTGACACTTCGGGTGAGCACTCTGCTGCGATTCCTGAAAGCTTTGCGCGGGCAAACTTTGCAAATTCCTCGCTGCATGATATGTAGAGGTAGGCTTTTCCTTTGTCCAGCCCGATGACACTTCCCTCTTTGATTTTGTAGCCGTTGCGAGAAAAGCTTACCTCGCCGTATGGGTCAGCCTCAAGTATTGCCAAGAGCTTTGCCTTGTCTTTAAGCGGGACTTCAAATACCAACTTCATCAACTTCCCCTCATGTGAATAATGCTCCCTTCTTTTAAAAAGGGCGATGTTGCATATAAAAAGCATGGCGAGGCGCTGCGACCGATGCAGGGTTGAGTATGAGACCGGAGTTGACTATGGAGGAAAGGACTACTGCATGACTTGCTACGTGCGAGTAAAGCAGGAGGAGGAAATAAAAATACGCAAAGAGCGCGAGGCACAAGAAAAAAGAGAAATGCTAAAGGAAAAATACATCCGAGAGCAGCTTGAAAAGGAAATGCGGGAAAGGGAGGCTGCAAGAAAATCAACCATCCTTGGCGAGCAGGAGGCCGCTTACCGGCGCCAATTAGAGCGCTATCAGCACGAGCAGCACAGGAAAGAAGAGGAGGAAAAGCGACGCCAAGAGATCATGCACGAAAGGATGCTGCAGGAAATGCAGCTTTTTCAGCAGAGGGCTCAGCAGAAGAGGCAGGAGGAGGAAGAAGAAGAGAAAAAGAAGCACGACTGGGATGTAAAAACCTCTGTTGTCTATGGGGAAGAAAAGAAAGAGGGAGCTCTAAAGAAACCGCGAAGGCAATTTGCAGAGGAGGTTCCTTTCCAGCTAAAAAAGACCAGCATGCCTGGAGTGCCCCTCAATCTACCTGAAAGAGAGGAAGTTGAGGTGCGCTACAGCTCTGACTTTGAAGAGTTGCCTGCTGAGATTTTGCTGGATGTTCGCAAGTCCCTTCCAGTCTCTCTTTCTTGCGGCCAGAAAAAAAATTCGGTCATCCTTGTTGGCAAAAACAACTCCCCAAATGCGCTGACTGTTGACTTGCGCTGCCAAATCTATGATTCGAAGCAAAAAGAAGTCCCATTCAAGGCAGAGCCAGAGCATTGCGCAATTGCAGGTGGCTCTGCTGCAGACTTCACCATAAGGTTTGACCTCCCAGACGAAATTCCGACGGGAGTTTTGACTCTTACGGCGCAGCTGAAAGAAAATGCAGTATATGTCGGGCGAGAGGCTGCAAAAAGCAAAGAGGTGGTAATAACCACCAAAATAAAAACTCCGCTTTCCCTTGAATACAAAAAAGGAAGCGCCTGTTTTGCAGAAGAGGAAGGAAAACTATTGTTGCAGCTGGAATTTTCAAACCGAGGTGAAAGCGGAGGCACGCTGAACGAGAACTCATCAGTTAGCTATGGGAAGGCAGGCTCTCTTGAAAAAGCGCTCCTTGGGCAGAAAGCCAAGATAAAAGGCAGGCAAAGAAAGGTTATTTTGAAATTCCCCGCACAAAAGAAGTGCGAAATAGAAGTTCTCTCTTTTGAATTTTTCGGGGTGGACTCCAACGGCAAGCCGTATAGGATGGTCAAAAACGTAAAGGAAAGGCAAGCCCCCGGCGAGATTTGAACTCGCGACATCCAGTTTTTTCGGAGCGTTAAAACCTCAGGAAAGCCGCAGAGGGAATAACGTAGAAACCCGCTCTTTGTTTTGCGAGGGGGTTTCTCGCGCAGTTCCTCTCTGTTTGCTTTCGGGAGGAAGTAACGTAGAAACCCGCTCAATGACTTGCGAGGGGGTTTCTCGTACGAAACTGGCGCTCTACCTCTGAGCTACAGGGGCAGCCCGTTCCCCATTTATTAGTTATTGCACCATTTAAAAACGATGGAGAAGGGAAGCAGAATCCTGCAAATTTACCATAGCTTGCTTGAAAAATACGGGACGCAGGGCTGGTGGCCAATTGGAGGAAAATACCACCCAGCAGACTACAGCTTCCCAAAAAACGGAAAACAGCGGTTTGAGATATGCATAGGCGCGATACTCGCCCAAAGCATTTCTTGGAAAGGCGCAGAAAAGGCTGTGATGAACTTGAGGAAGGCTGGGCTGATGGATGCAGGCAAGCTCCTGCGCGCCCCTATGCCCAAATTGAAATCTGCTATAGTGCCTGCAGGCTACTTCAACCAAAAGGCAAGAAAGCTAAAGGAGTTTGCAAGATTTTACCTCGCGCTGAACGGCAGGGCTCCAAGCCGAGAAGAGCTATTATCCATCTGGGGGATTGGAAAGGAAACTGCTGACTCTATCCTGCTTTATGCTTACGGAGTGCCGACTTTTGTTGTGGATGCATATGCGCGAAGGGTTTTTTCTGGGCTGAGATTGGTTCGGAGAGATGCAGACTATGACAAGATAAAGCAATTTTTTGAGGGGAATCTGCCAAAGGATGCGGCACTTTTCAATGAATACCACGCCCTGATTGTAAGGCATGCAAAAGAAATGAAAAAGAAAAAAGCGGCTAATTGAATGCACTATTGCTTTACCTCAACTTCTATAGGGCCTACAAAACCAGAGCAAACATTATACAGAAATACTGATATAGCAGCGAAGATTGCACCAAACATCGCAAAGAAAAGTGGGGTAAACAACAAAAACCCTATTGCTTGTGAAATTGACCCTGTTAAAACCGCAAGTGCGCTTAAAAGAATACCATAAAGAACACCTATCAGTAAATAATATACAGCGGCGATCTTTGTCACAGACAGCACGCCCACCTTAACTATTTTTGCCATGTCATAAACCCCCCTAAAAACCTTAAAATGCAAACTTTATATTTGTTTTTGAGGGGCGGGTGCCTGCCTTCTTTAAAATTTTGCAAGGGGTCTGTAGCGCTTTTATATCAACTTCTGTGAATTTGTAAATTTTCACCGCGTATTTACATAATTTATAAGCTGCCACCCTAAAGAGTCCACTTTCAGCGTGTTGCAGTCACCACCGTTATTTTGCACAAGCAAGCAGTTTTCCTTGTCTTTTTTGATTATTTCGATATAGGTGCGCTTCTTGTTTAATTTCTTGTTTGATAACGCCTCGTTGAGAAGGATAGTAACAAGCGCATTTGTAACCTGCCCTCTGCCGGTTGAGGTATTTGCGATAAATTGAATGGAAGTTCCTGGATTTCTATCCATGTAATTAGGAATGGATCCTGCACTGCCGCAGCTGCCAGGTATAAAAAGTATGTTGCCTTTCCTATTTCCAAAGATATCTAGAGGAATGTTGTCCATAAGGCTGTAGCTATGTCCTCTAAAAGTCAGTATCATGTTTGGTGTCTTTTCAAGCATAGAGCGCAAGAAATTCTGGTTCTCTTCATTTTTACCCATGTAGAGCACTATTCTTGCATCTTCGGTTTCGTAAATTTCGAGGTTCTTGCCTTTTTCTGATTCTTTACCACAATATTTTTTGAACCACTCATTTGTTCGCCCCCAATGATACTCCTCAGTATTAGAGAATATCTGCACAACAAGCAGTTTTCCGTCTTCAGTGCGGTAATTTTTATCATCAAAAACCACACCACTGCGCGGTTTATTAATTTCATTTACCAGGAAGTAGAGGGCTTTCTCCTTTTTTGTATCAGTACTCCCTTTACTCAGCATTGCAGCTTGCTCTGCAATGATGCTCTTTAAAATAATGGTCTTCATTCCTTCATCAAAGCTTTCTATCGAGTTTGCAAGAAGGTAATAGTATTTGGAGTCATAACTGTCTCTAAGCGGGACTGTGATGCTTTTAAGGACGGCAGGCATGTCACTTTTCTTGAAGATGGAGTTTTTCATGCCGTAAAGCCTGTCGTAGTTTATAGCCCTGAAAATAAGGTTCCTGTGTAATTCTGTACCTTCAATGCCGTTATCTTTTAGGTATTTGGCAAGCTCGCCAGGCTTGAAGTCCTGATTAAGCCTGTCAAATAGCATTTGGTTGGAGGATGTATAGAAAAATTCAGGGTCGGACAGGAGCAGCCCTAGCACATCGGTCTTTGAAAGCGATTTAAGGTAGTTTATCCTTTCTCTCTCGTTTTCATGGAGTTCGTCAAGTCTCCTGCCAAGTTCTATCGCATAATTGTTAGAACTTTTAATAGCAAGCATAAGAGAGTCAAAGGATGCCTTGTTATTGCAGTAAGACTCAAACAGCTCTGCAACTTTTTCGTTCTGCAGAGCACTAAAGGCGTAACCGGCACGAATTCCAACAGCCTTGGCGATCTTTACAAAGACGCCAGAATGGGAAGCAAACAGGTTGGCAACTTTTTTGTTATGCAGACCACTAAAGGCGTGATAT
>JAOAKE010000041.1:0-6847 GCA_026413805.1 Microcaldota archaeon
ATGTAGGCATTTTTTTCATCTAAGCCAAGGGCAAGAAGGTCGGCTACATTAGAGATGGCTGTTTGGTAAGTTTCTTCAAGTGAAAGCCCGTTGTCAGCATAAGCCTCCAAATCCGCGATGGCGTAGAAGACCTTTGCACCAAATTTTTTTTGGAAGAAAACCAGCTCGTCTGCTGTGAGCTTGCTTCCCAAGTGAAACTCGCTTGACGGCTTGATGCCAGACATCACTGCAACCTCTTTGCCAGCCTCTGCATCTGAGAGCCACAGCTCCAAGTCGCGGTGGGCAAACAGCACTCCCCGACGCACAAGGCGAAAGCTGGCGAGCCTTTCAGCTATTGAGGGAGAAATCTTTGCCATTCCAAATTCTGCAAAAAGCTTGGAATAATCGAAGGCCTGCCCTGAGGACCATGGATCAATTTCTTCTTTCATTTGCTCATCACTTTTTTGCAGGTTGGCGAGGCGGTATTTCAATTACAAAGCCTTGCGGGCCTATCTGCGCCCGGCGAATTTCATGGGTGTGCTTGCAGCCTCGCATTTTTACAATCTCAACAGAGCGGCTGCGCTTTCCATCCTGCTTGTGGTATGAAAGGTGAATGAAGCCGTCTGCAAATGACTCTGCGCCAGAGACGGTGTGTGGGAAGTGCGAGGTGTCAGGGGTATGGACGGTTTCAGCAGAGATAAGGGCAGTGACCTTCCAGCCTTTTATTGCAGAAACGAGCTTCATCACGTTGAGCTTTCGGTCCTCTGGGGTGGAAAACATCAAAGAAAATGGAGTTATGGAGTCTATTACCACTCTTTTTATCCCAAGGGTAGATACCAAGTCTCTCATCGCCGACTCTTGCTCTGGAAAAGCGGCAAGCTCGTTGTGAGGATATTCTATGAAAACAAGCTGCTGCGTGCGCTCAAGCTCCATCAAATCCCAGCCAAACTGGGCAAGGCTGGGATAAAGCGATTCTTTTTGGTCGTCAAAGGATATGAAAAGGCCTGGCTCCTTATGAAGCACTGCGCCGTTGTACAAAAACTGGGACAAAAAAATTGTCCTTCCAGAGCCTGTGCCCCCTGCCACAACTGTTATGCTGTGCTTTGGCAGCCCGCCGCCAAGCATGGTGTCAAGCCCGGGTATCCCAGAGCGGACTTTTGAAGTCTCCATAAGAATCCCTTAAAGAATCGTCGCGTAATTTTTTACTTTTTGCTATTTTCCAAAAGCTTTTTGCCAAGCTCTGCGCGGGCCTCAAGCTTCTTTTTGTATTCCTCTCGCTCTGAGTCTGAAAGCACGCGCTCCATTATCAGGCGCGTAAAGTTCTGCGAAGTCTGTGAGATGTCAAGCAGCAGCCCCTGTGCCTCCCCAAGCGAAAGCTCAACCTTTTCAGGCCGCAGTATGTCTATGCCAATTGGGGAATACTGCGAGGCAATGCGCCCGAGGGTAGCAAAATCCTCGGCAAGCAGCTTGACCTCCGCCCAAGTGGACCAAACCCCGTCCCGTTCGATTGGCTTGTCAATCTCGCCAAGAGCGTAGATAACTCCTTTCTCCTTGGTTAGGCGGGCTATGAAGCCTACCATTATGTTCTTTGTTTCCTCTTCTGTTTTTGCATGTAGGTCAAAATACAGAAGAACTAAGTATCCTCCGTTTGCAATTGCCTCGTCGGTTATCTCTTCTATTGATTTTTTCTTCTCCATTCTACAGCCCCCACAATATAAAATAAGCGGCATTTTTAAGCTAATTGGGTAGTGGCATCAGGAATAAAATAGATTTGCAAGAAAGCTAAGATGGTTGGCATGGGGAAAAAAGGGCAGCAGGAAAGCGAGGAAGAAATGCAAGAGGAAATAGAAGATGAGCATGCAGCAGCCCCCCAGCTGTCTGGCGAAGAGATGAAGCTGGAGAAGATAGTGGAATTTCCAACCTGGCGCGAGATGCTTTTGGACCTGGTCGCCACGCAGAAGCTGGACCCATGGAACATAGACATTGTGCAGATAACGACTGGCTATGTCGAGAGGATACGCAAGATGGAGATGCTGGACTTGAGGGTTCCTGCAAACCTAATCCTTGCGGCTGCCATTTTGGTCCGCTTCAAGGCAGATGCGCTGCGCTTGGAAGAAGAGGCGCAGGAGGCAGTGGAGGAAACCTATGTTGAAGAGGACACTGCCCCTGAAACCATCCCGGTCTTGGAGCTTCGCACCCGCATTCCTCCCAAGCGCATGATAACACTTGACGAGCTTTTGCTGGCGATGGAGAAGGTCTTTGAAGAGCAGAAAAAGAGGGAAGAAAAGGCGCAGAAAATTGAGATACCCTCTGTTATTAACATAGAGCTTCCCGAGTTTGACATAGAAGAAAAGATGAGCGAGATTTATGAGAGGGTGCTGGAAGGAAGGGACTCGGAGGGGCTGGTTAGGTTTTCCTCGCTTTTAAAAAAGAAAAGCCCTGAGGAGATAATAATGACTCTCCTGCCAATCCTCCATTTGGTGCAAGGCGGATACCTGTCCATCTTCCAAGAGCAGTTCTTCGGGGAAATTTTTATTAGGGTGAGGGAAAACAAAGAGCATGGAAACGAAAAAGAAGAGGCGTGATTTTTTATGGACGAGGCAGAGGCGGAAAGAATCATTGAGGCCGCGCTTTTCATGTCAAGCCGGCCCTTGGAGGCAAAGGAGCTTGGAAAGCTCATAGGCGTGGCTGCGCCGGGGTTTGTTGCCCAGAGGATTGAGGCCCTGAAAGAGAAGTATGAAAAGTCCGGCAGTGCAATAGAAATCGCTTTCGAGGACGGAAAATACCAAATGAGGCTGCGAAGGGAGTATGTCGGGGCAGTAAAACAATTCGCCTCAGAAGGAGAGATATCCCGCCATGCCCTGAAAACCCTTGCGTACATATCAAAAAACGAGGGGATAACAAAAAGGGAGCTTTTCAAAAGGCTTGGAAGCGGCATTTACTCAGATGTTGCGGAGCTGGTGGAAAAGGGGTTTGTTATGCAAAAAAAGGCGGGAAGGACTGCTGCGCTGCATACTACCTCAAAATTCAAGAATTACTTTTCCGAAGGTGGCGCTGGCTGAAAATCAAACAGGCGCAACTTTACCTGGATGTCTTTCTTTATTTCTTCTACGCTGCCGACACGCACCTTGATGCCAATGGGCTCAAGCAACCGCAAGGCAAAAGAGTCCGGCAGGCAGAGAGCATTTTTGAATATTAGGGAGGCGGCAAACAGGGATTTTTCTGCCTTTTCGTATGCGCTGATTATTTGGGAATTGCTCTTTTCAGATCGTGGGAGCGTTTCTGCGGCGGATAGGTAGAGCAAGGCGGCAGTTGCATGATAAATGCCCGCGTCAAAGACTCCTCTCATTTTTGAGATTCTTTGCGAAATGGCATTGATGTTTAGCTTTGCTGGTTCTTTTGCAGAGTAATCAGAAAGAAACATGTTTTCAAATACTTCCTCTTGGTAATGCCTTCTTTCTTGCGAATAATAGTCATTAAACAATTTGACGCCCTTCCTCTCAAATTCCTCTGCGAGCAGGAGGCGGATCTCTGCCATTTTTTCCCTAAGCAGCTCCTTGCGGCAAGGCGAAGGGGAGAATGCTCTTGCCTTTGAAAGAAGTTTTTGGCAGGCGAGCAGTTTTTCATTTCTTTGCTTTATCTCTGCACGCTTTTCATATAAAAGGGATATCTTTTCTGCAAGCGGCTCCCTTTTGATAAATAAATGGGCTGTCTGAAGAATGACCGTTTTGGCCACGAGTGAGGGATAGGAGTAAATTTCTGTTCTGGCTCGTTTCATGTGGTAAAATGTGAATATAAAGGTATTTAAAGCCGTAGGTCGTGCAGCCTCTCTTTTTATTTGCTTTTTGCTCGGAAGTATAGGGAGGGTGGTAAGATGATTACGCTGACTGAAGAGAATTTTGAAAAGGAGGTTAAGGGAAAGGCTACGCTGGTGGATTTCTGGGCGCCTTGGTGCGGCCCGTGCAGGATGATAGCCCCTGTTTTGGAGGCTCTGGAAGGAGAGGTGAAGGGAGTCAAGTTTGGAAAGGTAAATGTAGATGAACAGCCCGAGCTTTCTGAAAAGTTTGAAGTCTCCTCTATTCCGACCCTCGTCCTTTTCAAGGGCGGAAAAGCAGTGGCAAGAAGGGTAGGGGCTGCCACAAAGGAGGCCTTAAAGGAGTGGATAAATTCCAACTTAAAGGGTTGATTATGGATTATTCAGCGCCAAAAGGAATGAGAGATTTCCTTCCCCAGGAGATGGAGCGGCGTGAGAGGGCAATAGGAATTATACGGGAGGTCTATAGGCGATTTGGGTTTGTCCCTATGGATACTCCTGCGCTGGAGAGGGTAGAGGTCCTTGAAAAAAAGTGCGGGGAGGAGATAAAGGGGCAGCTTTTTAGGATAGATGATGGAAGGCTGGCGCTGAGGTTTGACTTGACTGTCCCGCTTGCGCGAGTGGTGGCAAACTCCTCCTTCCCCAAGCCATTCAAGCGCTACTGCATAGGCCTGGTTTGGAGGCGCGAAGAGCCACAGAGGGGGAGATTCCGCGAATTTCTCCAGGCTGATGCAGACATAATAGGCTCCCAATCTAAAAGGTGCGAGGCAGAGCTTATTGCTGCTGCCTGTGAGGCAATAGAGAGGCTGGGCGTAAGCGATTTTGAGGTTCTGCTAAACAACCGCAAGATACTTGATGGATTAGTTGAAAGGCTCGGGCTAAAAGACAGGCAGGCAAATGTCCTTCGGGCGCTTGACAAGCTGGAAAAAATAGGAAAGGCAGGGGTAAAAGAAGAGCTAAAAGGCGCAGGCCTGCCTTCGCAGCAGATAGATTCCTTGTTCTCTGCCCTTGAAAGCCCTGGCAAAAATGAAGAAAGGCTCTCTTCTTTGGCAAAATATTCAAAAGAAGGCGCAGAGGAATTGAAAGAGGTCCTCTCGCTTCTTAGAGAATATCAAATAGGAAAGGCCAGGGTTGAGCCTTCGCTAGTGAGGGGCTTGGATTATTACACTGGCCCGATATTCGAGGTCCGCATAAAAGGCTTTTCAGGCTCAATTGCAGCAGGAGGGAGATATGACGGCTTGCTGGGGCTATATGGGCAGCCGGATTTTGCAGTTGGGATTTCTATCGGGGTTGAAAGGCTTCTTTCACTGACGGAAGGGGAAAAGGGGCAAAAGCAGCGAAGCGTTTTTGTTGCGAATGCAAAAGAGGAAGACTATCCATATGCCCTTCTTGTTGCGGGCAAGTTGCGTGCAGCAGGCGTGCCTGCGCAGACTGACCTGAATGCCCGAAGCCTAAAAAAGCAGATGGAATACGCGGCCTCAGCCTGCAAATGGATTGCAATTGTGGGCGAAAAAGAGAAGAAGGAGGAAAAGATTACGCTGCGGGACTTGGAAAGCGGAAAGGAGGAGATGCTGCCATTAGAAGAAGCCATTCGGAGAATTAAGACTTCAGCCTGATTACCCTTGTCCTTCCAACCCCAAGGCGCACTTCCTGTGCAACCAATATTCCTTCTTCTACCAACTTGTCAATCCTTGACCTGATTGCCCTGTCTTTTGCAACGCCCATCAGAGAGTCATATATCTTTCCAGATTCAATCCCGCCTTTTCCCGCTTTTTTTACAACCTTAACGATTTGCCTGTCCAGCTTATCTAGCAGGCCAAGCTTTCGCTCCGCCTTTACTGTGGCGTGCGCCATTGCTTCATCCCTTATTTTCCGAACATGCTCGACAGACACTTTTTTGGAATTTTCCTGCTCTGCTGCCTTGCCCGCTGAAAGAAGAAGGGACAGGGCTGCCCTTGCATCTCCTCCGAGCTTGAAGGCGACTGCTGCACAAAACGGGACTACATCTTCTCCAAGCGCATCTGGAAAGAAGGCAAGCCTCGCCCTCTGGGAAAGAATCTCCTTGAGCTGTGGGACCGAGTAGGGGGCAAATTTTATGGTGTGCTGCAAGAATGAGGAGCGGATTCTTGAATCAAGCCTGATGTGAAGCTCCTCGTCATTTGTTATTGCTATAACTCCTGTTTTAAGCGAGTGCAACTCACTGGCGCGGCACAGGTCGTAGAGTATCTGTTCCCCTCCCTCCTCTGCAAGCAGCCTATCCACTTCGTCCAGGACTATGATTGGGATTCTGCCCTCCTTTTTTGCAATCTCCACAAATCGGCTGAGAAGCTCATCCGATGCAATTCCCCTGCGGGGCATCACTTCTCCGACCGAGGAAACAAGCGAGGAAAGAATGGCAAACCTGCTTGGAGCCTCCCAGCAGTTTAGGTAAACGGGAAGGGGGCGCTGGGAACACTCTGCAAGCTGCTTTAGCAGGAAGCGCGAAACTGCTGTTTTTCCACTGCCTGGCGGGCCGACCAAAAGCGCATGCTGGGGCTGGCGGTTTTCTGAGGCAGGCTTGAGGCAAAAGACAAGCTCTTTGATTTCCTTTTCCCGGCCCGGCAGCTCTTCGGGGAGAAAATCTGGCAAGAGGGCGCTTTCGTTTTTGAATATGCCGCCACTATCCTGTGAAGAGCGAAAGACATTTGCCATAAGCCAAATTTTCAAAGAGAGTATTTTAATTCCTCTCGTGGAATTTGTGTGGGGAGGGAATTGGCCAAGGTAGTTGCAGACCTTCACATTCATTCCAAGTATTCGCGGGCTACAAGCGCGGGGATGGAGCTTGAAACGCTCAGCAGATGGGCTAAAATAAAGGGGATTGACCTGCTTGGGACTGGCGACTTTACCCATCCGGACTGGCTGAAAGAGATAGAGTCAAAGGCAATTGAGTCTGACTCAGGCTTCTTGCAGCATGGCGGGGTAAATTTTGTGCTTTCAGCAGAAATAAGCTGCATATACTCGCAGGGGGGCAAGGGAAGGAGGGTGCACTTGGGGGCTGTCTCTTATACACATCTC
>JAOAKE010000041.1:6857-7210 GCA_026413805.1 Microcaldota archaeon
GACGCATTCTATCGAGGTGGCAAGGCAGATAAACGAGCTTTTGGCAAAAAAGGGCAACCTCCAAGCGGACGGCAGGCCGACAATTGGGCTGAGCGCAATTGAGGTGACTGAGCTGATATTGGGAGCCTCTGAAAAAAACTTGGTAATTCCTGCGCACGCCTGGACGCCTTGGTTTTCTGTCTTTGGGTCAATGAGCGGCTTTGACTCGCTGCAGGAGTGCTTTGGCGAGCTTGAGAAAAGAATTTACGCGATTGAAACTGGCCTGTCATCCGACCCTTCCATGAACTGGCGCCTGTCCTTTCTTGACAGGGTGCAGATAATCTCCAACTCCGACTCCCATTCGCCTGAAAAAA
>JAOAKE010000042.1 GCA_026413805.1 Microcaldota archaeon
GTCGCGCACAGTGTAATTGACCTCTACGATTTTGATTGGGAAGCCCAAGTTATTGGTGAGCGTATAGTGAAGCATTGTTGCCTTCGCGCCAGATGAAAGCGTAGTGGTATAAATTATGTAAGGCGAGCATGGAAGGTCTGGCTGGAAGGTGCATTCGGGCTGGAGAAAGGCGCTTGAAGAAAAAGCGCCTGAAGCATACAGCAGTGCAATAACCAAAATGAGGGCAAGGAGTGCCCAGCCATATGTGACTAAATACTCCATTGCGGCTTGGCCGCGCGAGCCTGCCATGAATAGCTTTTTTTGGAGCATATTAAAAACTCTTGCCTTTTATTTTCCAATCTCTTTTTTCAGCAGGTTGAAGTGGTTGTCTGAAAGCCCGAAGTTGAAATAGTGCTTGTCGCCCATCTGGTCAAATACCTCTAGCTCTACCCCGACTTTCCCAAGGGGCATTTCTGAGGATTTTTCAAGCATCTGCACATAGCGGAATGGAACCCTCAAGGTGTTGCCATCTGCCCGAATTATTATTCCCTCGGCGCAGAGGATTATCTCGCCAGATATGTCAAGCCCATTTTTGTAAATAGGCATTTTGCCTTTTATTTCCCCTAAGGCAGGGTCTGCTTGAGCCTTCTTTGCCATTTTACCACCTATTTGTCCGGACTTGCCGGAATATTAGCATTGCATGAGAGTCATCTGGGCAGGTCGGGTTTCTTCCTTTGCCACTGCATCTATGCCAATTGCCCGCAGGCATTCTGCTGCTTGGCTTTGGCTTGAGCTGGCGCATATCACCTTCTTTGCCCCTGACTCATAAATATAGCGCATAGTATCGTGAAAATCGGCATGGTCAGAAAATGGGAAGGCTGCATCAACAGGGAATTTCAGGACTGCTGCCCACCCAGTTGCAAGCGCAGTCTTTGTTTCCCGCCCAAATGCCTCTGCGAGCGCTGCGCCAAACTCAAAATTTACCATGCGAGAGGGCATTATTGCTACAAATGGGTGGCGCATTTCTTCTTCTGCCTCAGGCGTGCCTGCGGCTAAGTAGTCCAGCTTAACCCCGCATTTTTCATACAGGGCGCAAAAGCGGGCAGCTGCAGGGCTGACGATGGGCGCCAGGCCGCACTCTTCATTTAGGAATTTTACAAGCTCCTGCGCCTTTCCTCGCACATAGGCGCCAAATACTATGTTGGCTGTGCCTTCTTTCTGCACAAAGAGGCGCATTTGCCTTATCACTTCTTCCCTCTTTGGAAAGCGGTAGGTAGGAAGGCAGTAGGTGGAGTCTATCATGAGGACGTCGCACGGAATTATTTCTGCCCCAGGAGTTGTAAAGGAGGAATGGAGGGAAAAGTCGCCAGTATATACAAATGTGCCTTGCTCGGTCTGCGCAACCAGCTGCCTTGCCCCAAGCATGTGCCCTGCGTTTGCAAGGCTGACTCCTTCTGGAAGGGAGGCGCTGCTTGGCTGCGCGCCCATCAAAAGGAAAGTCTCTTCAGAGGCCAGTATCTTCTTTCCTTTTGCAAATGCTTCGGTGTGGTCAGAATGGGCGTGCGAGACAAAGCAAAGTTCGCTGCTGGCGTCATCTAAGGCAATGCGCACTCCATTTATGAATAGCCCGCCGCTTTTGAACATCTGATCGCAGCAGAGAAAACGAAAAAAAGTAATAAAAGGCTGCGCCTATTCCTCGCCCTTGCTGTGCTGGGAAAGCTCCTTTTCCAGCCTGTCAAGCTGCCTGCTTACTCGCTCCATGGTCTGCCTGATGCCTGCTATCTCAAACTTGATGGACTGCAGGTAGACCTTGTCAAATACTATTGTGGGCTTGGAGAGCTCCACTTCTTGCACTGCAGGCTCAACCTCGCTTTTTATCCTGTTTACGCTCTCTTCCACCTTTTTTGGGACTTCAGGGATAGGCGGCTCGGGGAAGGATTGGGAAGGCTCGGCAGGCTGAGCCGGGGGGGCATAGCTTTTTAGCTGTGGCTTTGCTTTTTTTGCACCCTGCTTTTGCTTGGCAGCCTCTTGCGCCTCCTTTTTTATAAGCGCACGGGCAGCCTTGACCCATTTTTTGACATTCGCAAAGGAGGCGGATTTGTTAGTCTTTGTCGCAGAATACACTGCTGCCCTTATTGCCTCTAGCTTCTCCTTGTTTATAGGCTCGTTTTGATAGTTTTTCAGCTTATTTGCCACAATCCTGATTATTTTCTCGTCCATTCTCATCACCAACTTTTTTATTTAGAAAGAGCATCGCGCATTAGTATATGCTGCACAAGCTTATATAGGTTCGTGTATTTTTAGGTTGAAAAGTGTATTTTCTACCTCTCTTTGTATCTTTTAGTAAGCACCTCGCGAAGCTGCCTTGCCTTCTTTTCGCCCATCTTTTCAACTTCCCTAAGCTCGCTTTCTGGAGCTGTCATTACATTTTCCACTGTCTGGAAGTATTCCAGCAGGGCGCGGGCCATCTTTGGCCCAACGCCTGGGAGGGCCTCAACAATGGCGCGCTGCTGCTCTGGAAGGGTTAGCGCCTTTTTCTTTGCATAAACCGCCAGTTCCTGCCTTTTTGCAAGCTGCTCGTGCTTGGCAAGCGCATAAATCACTTCTGCTGTTGCTGAACAGGAGCGGGTGAAAAACAGGGCGCAGCCAAAGTCTGAAATTAACGAAGAATAGGCCCCTAATAGGGCCTCTCTTGAAAGGCGGCTTTCAGAATCAGCAGAGCCCTCCACTATGATTACAAGACGCTGGAAATTGCTTGATAGCTCTCTTGCCTGCCTGAAGAGCCTGCCATCTACAATTGAGGACTCAAAGTCTGCGCGCGTCTTTCGCTCCAGGATGAGCCTGCCTGAAAGCTGGTAGTCTCCAAGAGCCATCTGGCGAAGCTCAAGCTCTGCGCCAAAGGACTCAAGCAAATCGCATATCTCGTCTGGCTCGCGGGAATCAACAATTACCTTGGGCTTTTTGGAATCTGGCAGAAAACCACCTTGGCTACGTGAAGATTGTCGGATTATTCGCTACACCATGCTTTCAGCTTTTGTTTTACAGCAACGGAGAAAGTCGTGGTGCAGAGAATTGTGTCTTTTCTTGCCTTGGAAAGTTGCTTATAGCAAAAATTCTTCCAGTCGCTGTAATGCAATTGGTCGCACATGGATTCCTGGTTTTTAAGCAAAGCAACATAGGTCAGGCATGGGTCTTTTCCCCTCACTGCATAAGAAATATTGATGTAATCACATATTGACGCATCTTCGTTCAGGATAGCCAGCTCTGTAAAGCATCTTTCTTGGATTCCAGGTGAATTTATTTTGCTGCACAAGGACGCGTCTTTGGTCGCTCCTGCAACTATCCCTATGCAGTCGTCTTTGTATATGCTGTCGTTGATTACAACGCAGTGGCTGACGTCTTTTTTCCATTCAGCAAATACAATATAGCAATAGGCCCTGTCGAATGGGTCGTCTGTCACTATTTTCTCGCATATTGAAGGGTCCTCTTTTATTTTGGCTAAATCAATAAGGCAGGCGCGTTTGCCATATTTGCTATCTGTCCGATTATCGCAATCCGATTCGCTTTTGGGAGGTGGAGGCGGCTGTATTGTTGCATCGTAATAGATAGTTTCCGGTTTTGACCCTGCACAACCAAAAGTGAAGAACAGCAAAAAAGCCAGAAGGACTGGTCCCAAAAAAAGCAATTTGTTTTCCATAAATTCTACCCCCGCTTGCCCATATGCAGCTCTAAGTAATCGCTTATCTCCCCAAACCCAACTGAACAGCCGTTGTATTTAAGCCTATATAGCGAAGCCTCCAGGGCCTCTTCTTTAAGCGCCCCATAATCGTCAAAATAGCCGTGCTCGTATGCAAGGAGCAAAAGCTCGCTTGACCGAAAGAAGTGCATGTTCCTTGTAAGGCGCAAAAAGGCAGAAAGGTTCTCTTCATTGACTGAAATTTTTTGGGCAAGCTCTTCTTCTAAGTGCCCGCAGAGAAGATAGGGCGACTCTGCAAGCAGCCGCGTAGTCCGCTCGTCTATCAGGATGTTCTTCAGGTCAAGCTCGTTTGCAAGTGCAAGCACCTCTGCCTCGCCCTCCTGCAAAAGATGGAGAGGAGTGCCGCCTGCAAAGAAGAGGTTGTTTGAAAGCCAACGAATCTCCCTCGCCAGCCTCTCAATTGGGGCTTTGGCAACCTCTATTGCTCCATCATCAATTGCCCTGCGCAAGCGGATTGCATGCAGGGCGTAGCTCTTTACGCTGCGGGGGTGCTCCACTGCCTCATACTCCACAGATGGCGGAATTAGAAAGCCTCCTTTTAGCTTGCGCTTTATGAAGTAAAAGACATGGACGAAGCAGGAGTCAGTAAGCGAAATGAGGGAGGAGGAATCGCACACGAGCATGCGTGGGGGCTTTGGCATGGCAGGGCACCTTATTGCGAAAATATCTTCCTTAGCTCTTTCATCCTCTCTTCTATGCTGCGCTCTTCGCGCAGGCGGTCAAACATCATGGTTTGCCCTGCATAAAGCTGAAGCTCGCGCAAGTCTGCGCCAGTCATCTCTGCCGCAGAGCCAAGCGAAATGCCTTTTGCGTAAAGGATGGAGGCTATCTTGAGCCTTCCCTTTGCAATTATGTTTTTGGCAAAGCGCTGGTCTGCCTCGTCCATTTTTTCTATTGTGGAGAGTATCCTTTGCTGCAATGCAAGGAGCCTTTCATAGTTCGCCTTCTTTGCAGAAGACTCGCACTGCTCAAGAAGCTGGCTGGCTGATGAAAGCATCCTTTTGAAATTTTTTTGCTGGAGGTAGCGAGGCTTGCTTAAGACCTTTGAAAGCACATAGGAAATGAGGGCAAAAAGATAGGCGTGCTGGGAGAATTTCAATGTGGTTTCTTGAATGCATCGGTCATTTATTTTCCTCATGGCATGGACATCGCCTTGTTGCAGTGCAGAGGCAATGATAAGGGCGGTGTCTGAAAGGGAAAGCGCCATAAAGAAAATTGGCTGGAAAAATTTTTCTATGTGTTGGGTTGGCGTTTAGCCTAATTTTGTTTTAATAGGAAAAAAATCGTGTTTATTTTTTTATAGATTTTCACGACGAACGAACTTAATGGTTTAAATAGATTATCATGATAATGTCATGACAATTACATGGCTTTGTCATCAGCCAACTGCAAAGGCGTGGGAAAATGAAAGGTGATGAAAAATATAAAGGTATCGCAGATGGCTCGGGCAAGCAGGAAATTGAAGCGCTAAAAAACGAAGTAATCGCGCCACTTGAAAATGACATAGCAAAGCTTCGCGACCCTGTGGTGCTCGCTGCCCTTATGTACACTGCAGCAACTGAAAAGGAAAACACCAACAGGCTCCTAAAAACCCTGATTGAAAGGCTGGATGCAAAGTTTGCAGAAATTGAGCGAAGGGTTGCCGCGCTTGAAAAGGGAGGCTTGGCAGCATCTGGAGAGGAAGAGGTGCTGCTGCCAGAAGTGGACAAGGAGATATTGGATTTTGTAAAGGAGAGAAAGTTCGCCTCTGCAGAAGAGGTGAGGAGGAAATTTGGATACAGGGGAAAAAATGCTGCGTCAGCGCGCCTAAACCGCCTATTTGAGCTGGGGCTGCTGGAAAAAAAGCAGGTCGGCCGCGTGGTGATGTTCAGCACAAGGAAAATATGAGAGCTTTATGCTTGCTATGCCCGAAAGGGCACCAAAGCAAGGCGACCAAATGACACTTTTGGGGAACATGGGGGCGCTGCAATTCACCTCCCACACCCTCCTTTTCTTTGCGCCCCCCTTCCCCAAAATATGGGCATATAAATCTTACTTGCGAATTTAGCGCATGGACGGCCAGCAGGAACGCACGATAATCATATCGAGCAGGGAGCTTGTTGAGCACACCGTTCTTTCAAGAAGGAAAAACGAGCTGGCATTCAAGCGCGACTTTCTTCTTCGGACGGGGGCAAAGCCCGATGACTTGCATGTCAAAAGCATTTGCGAAGAGCTTGCGCATGTGGAGGCAAAGCTTGCCCCAATTGCAGAAAAGCTTGAAATAGCCGACATGATAAGCGTGGTGCCGCGAAGAAAGGAAATCTCGGAACTGACTGAAAAGATAAACAAATACTCGCGCGGCGAGCTGGACTTGGCTGTCAGGGAAAAGCGCGGCGAGGCATATGAACTTATGAAAAAAAGGGCTGTGCTGGTGAGAGAGAACTTTGACCGCCGCGAAGACATAGCAAGGATGACAATTTTCTTAAATACCCTGCCAAGAAAGGACGGCGAGGCTCTTGCCTCCCTCATAGAAGAGGGGCAGGGGCCAGATGTGGATGTCTCATTTTTGCCAAAGGAGAAGCAGCAGGAGCTTGTCAACCTTGCTGCCCGGCTTGGGAGGCAGTGCTGTGTCTATGCAGGCTCCTTTTCGCTTGATAAAAAAAAAGTTGAGCTGGCAGAAATAAAGGCGCGGGAAGAAGTCCTAAAGACGGTCCTGGGTGGAAAGCGGATTTGGGTTTCAGCTGACAGGATTTCTGAGTTTGAGGAAAATGAAAAAAGAATAGCCGAGCTTTTGGCAAAAATACAGGCAAAGGGGACAGAAAAGCAGGCAAGAAAGCTCTCAGAAGAAGAGGCTGCCAATTTTGACAGGATGCAAACGGACTACTTGTCAGCCCTCCAAAAGAGGGCAGAGTTTGCAAAAGGCATGGAGCTTTCTGAAACCGCCAAGGTATACAAGAAGGGCGCATGGAAAAAGCTTGACGAGGCCTACTAAAGGCGCCCGGCAGTTAGCAAGCCTTTTTAATGCTCTTTTGCAGAACACTTTCCACTCGGGCCGGTAGCTTAGCCTGGTTGGAGCGTTCGACTGATAAATCCATGTTGGCTTGTGCTCAGCTGGAGGCTTTGAAATCGAAAGGTCGAGAGTTCAAATCTCTCCCGGCCCATCTTTTATATCCCTATTTCAAAAAATGTGCCAGAGTAAGCTACGAGTATGTAGCGAAGGGACTTTCCAAGGGCAGTGGCTGCAAGAAAATGCAGGATGGGTATCTTCATTACCTGTCTCTTATACACATCT
>JAOAKE010000043.1 GCA_026413805.1 Microcaldota archaeon
GTGTATAAGAGACAGCCACTGGGAGGACACTGGCATTTTTGAATTCCTCCGCCACCTGCCAGGGGAGATTCTCAAAAACCCACACCTGCGGTTTGCAACCCCCTCTGAAATAGTAGAGAGGTTCCCTGCGCGAGACGAGATAGACGTGCCGCACGTAACCTCTTGGGCAGACATGGAGCGAGACACCTCTGCCTGGCTCGGAAATGACATGCAGCGCAGCGCATTTGCGCTGGTTGAGTCGCTTGGCCCAAAGGTAAAAGAAAGCGGAGACCAGCAGCTAGTCAGGATATGGAGAATGCTTCAAAATTCCGACCACTTCTACTACATGTGCACAAAATCGCTTTCAGACCAAGACGTGCATAACTATTTTTCGCCTTATGACTCGCCCTTTGACGCCTACATAAACTACATGAACATATTGCAGGACTTCCAGTCAAAGCTAGAGGAGCGCGCCAGGCGCTAGGTGCTTGAAGGGGGCAGCAGGTCTGAAAAAGGCAAAATGATTGACTGGTGCTCACCAACTATGCTCAAAATTTTGTCGGGGAATTCAAACTTGAAAGAGACCTTTTCTTTGCCGTTCTTCCCATTTGCCAGCAAGTAAGTGCATGTTGCGGTTGTTTTAACCCTGGGCATTGCCGCATTTTCAACCCCTTCCAAGCCTAGGTTGAAGTAGTAATCCAGAGGCTTTGAACCCCAAATCCGCGAATTTAGGAGCCTCTCAATCTTCTGCAGCAGCGCGATGCCTACTTCATGGTCTATAAGCAGCCTGCCAAGGTGCGCAAGGTGGGGATGCCTTTCAAACGACTCAATCCCTCTTGCAAAAACGCCTGGCAGCTCTATGTTTATCCCGAGCTTCTTTATTATTGCTGAATTTTCATTATAGACGATGTCAATTATCGGGTAGGGGTGGTAGAGATTCTTTGTTTCAATGGATTTTATTGAGCTTTCAGCTCCTCCTTCTAAGCTTATTTCAGTCTTGGCATAGCGAATGCTGCCCAGATACACGCTCCTGCTTTGGTCTGCCTGCAGCCTAAGCTCTGCTGAGCGGCCGTCTGTGTTTTCTTTCAAGAACCACTGGACCTTCTTTTCAGAATGCAATGGGAGAAAATCAATAAAGAACAGCTCAATTGCCTCGTAAAATTCCGGGTAGAGGCTTATTGACCATAGTTTTTTGACAAAGTCAGACTTGGCAGCAATTGATGCGTCTTTTGCCTTGCACAACTCCCCGAGGTTCGTTTCTTTGAGGGCCACGTTATAGCCTTGGAGGTAGTTTGCAATGTCAATTAGTATGCTATCGCGTGTATTCTCAGTAATTATGCGCTGCGCCCTTCTCAAGTCAGAAGAAATGAGGACTAAGTTGGCAGTGCAGGCTGATAACTTGTCTTTTACCGCTGGGCTTTCTTCTAACGCAGGGATTCTCCAAAAGCCGTTTTTAATTGCCTGGTTTTTGAGCTGGCTAAACCTGTTATTAGCACTGAAGAGAAGGCTGAGTGCTGCCTGGCGGTATGGGTTGTCAAACATAGTATTTAGTTTGGGTGCATTGTTTTTTAAATCTTCCTAAAAAAACATCAAAAACCACATACTACAATTAATTTGCCCAAAGCAGAATTAATTATATAATGCTCTGCTGCATTTTTCTGCACATGTGCGCAGGGGAAGTGCGTGGCATGGGCAGGCAGAGGATGCTTGCCTATATGCAGCTTTTGCGTCGGACGGATGAAATCTGGAATGGCGCGCTTGTCTTTGCTGGAACCTTATTCCTCCTCCTTTGCTTTCCATTTTACCCAATATATGTGGCAGTGGTCATTGCCCTGCTGTGCGGGGCCATCGCCTACTACAGCCCGCCAATAGGCACCATAGCCGGCATGTTTTTAGCCCTCCCTGCAGTTGCATACCAGACCCCTGTTTTTGCCTGGCTCTTCAGCATTGCGCTTGCCATTGCCCTTTTTGAGTCGTGGAACCGATGGAGCACCATTGCATTTTTGGAGATTGCAATACTTGCGCCATTTGCCCCTGCGCCATTCTCATACCTTTCTGGCTTCCTATTTGTTGCGCTTGGGATTGCTGCCATGCGATTTGGCTCCAAGCACTCGTTTTTCATCTCGCTTCCAGCCATATTCATAGTTCTTTTGCTTTCAACCCTGTGGATGGCGCAGACTTCTTCATTTATAACAATCTCGAAGGACTATTCCTCGCTTTATGGCCCTGTGATGGTAGAGCTTCAAAACAATGCCAAGCCATCAGTGGAAATAGGCGAAATGATTCCTGCTGCAGGCGGGGCTATCGCCTCGCTTATGCAATTTGAAAACATCAGGGTGGTTTCGCCTGCAATTGGCAAGGTCTATGAAAACAGCGTGAAGCTTTTCATTAACGACTTTGCCTTTATGCAGCTTTTTGCCTGGGCAGTTGCGCTCTTTGCATGCGCCTTTCTTCCTGCGCGCTTTGACCACCGCTACAAGCAGACAATTTCCTCGCTTTCGCTTTTCTTGGTGCCAATAAACAACGCCCTTTTTGCAGCCGCATTCAACAACCCATTTGAGCCTGCCTCCTTTTTCTACTGCGCCCTTTCGGTTGGGATTATCGGGGTGCTGGACCACTTCAAGTTCCCGCTTTCAAAGGAGAGGGAGGTAATCAGGCGCGAAAAGCAAAAGGCATTTGGCAAGTTTGGCTTGCAGGACTTGGCAGGCAGCGAAGGAGTAAGCTCGCTTGCAGATGTGGGCGGCTATGAAAATGTAAAAGAGGAGCTTCGCGAATCCATAATTGCGCCGCTTAAAAGGCAGGAGCTAAGCTACACATATGGAATTAAGCCCCCAACAGGAATCCTTCTTTTTGGCCCGCCTGGCACAGGAAAAACCATGCTGATGAAGGCGCTTGCAAAAGAGCTCAACATCGGGTTTTATTACGTGAAGTGCTCTGACCTGCTCTCTGAGTGGTATGGGGAGAGCGAGAAAAACATAAGCGAGGTATTCGCAATTGCGCGCAAAAATGCCCCCTGCGTGCTGTTTTTTGACGAGATTGACTCAATTGGAAAGCGCCGCGATGCCTATACCACTGACGATGTTGCCCCGCGAGTGATGAGCGTCTTGCTTGAGGAGCTGGACGGCTTCAAGGAGAAGAAGAATGTGATAACAATCGGCGCCACAAACATACCCGACCAGCTTGACCCTGCACTCATGCGGCCTGGCAGGTTTGACAAGATAATATACATGCCGCTGCCTGATTACGAGGCGCGAAAGGCAATTTTCAAGGTGCATCTTCAAAAGCTGCCGCATGATGAGGACTTGGATTACGGCAAGCTCGCTTCAATGACTGAGAGGTATTCAGGCGCTGACATAAAAAACATCTGCACAGAGGCATCTCGGCTTGCTGCCCGAGAGGCAATAAAGTCAGATGTAGTAATCCCAATCTCAATGAAGCACCTGACTGCCACAATAAAGAAGCTCAAGCCATCGGTTTCAATTGACCAGCTTGAAACTTATGAAAAATTCAGGATGGACTACGAAAGAAGGACAGAGGTTGAGGAGAAAAAGCCTGATGAAAAAGGGGTGCGCTGGAGCGACGTGGCTGGGCTGGAGGAGGTCCGCCAAGTGCTGCTTGAGGCAATTGAAATCCCGCTGCTTCATGAGGACTTGATGAAGGAGATGGATGTCAAGCCCTCAAAGGGGCTGCTTTTGTTTGGCCCGCCTGGCTGCGGAAAGACCATGATAGTCAAGGCTGCTGCAAATGAATTGAACGCAAACTTCCTGACAATATCCGGCGCGGAGATTATGAAAAGCAAGAGCCGAAGCGCTGCTGCATTTGTAAAGGAGACCTTCAACCGCGCGCGAGAGAGCGCCCCTGCCCTTGTCTTCATAGACGAAATAGAGGCGCTTGCCCCAGACCGAGACCACTACACTGGCGGGATATTGACCGAGCTTTTGCAGGAGCTTGATGGAGTAAAGGAGCTCAAGAATGTTATGCTCATTGGCGCAACCAACAAGCCATCTGTGCTTGACCCTGCAATACTGCGGCCTGGCAGGTTTGACAAGATAATATATATACCGCCCCCTGACTTTGAGGCGCGCAAGCAGATATTTGAAAACGGCCTTTCAAAGTTCCTCAAGGGGCTTGACCTGAAAAGGCTGGCAGAGGCAACTGAAGGATATTCAGGGGCTGACATTGCCTCAATCTGCCAAGAAGTAAAAATGCAGCTTGTCCGCGAGCGGCTCAAGGGGCGCGAAGCCCAGCCTTCAACCGAGCAGGTGATGAAGGTGATTTCTTCGCGAAGGCCCTCAATAACTCGCAAGGACTTGGAGGAATACGAACGGTTCATGCAGGAATATGGCGAGCGCAAATAAATGCGCGCTGTGATTGGAAAGGAAAATGGGGTTGACCTTTATTTTCCATTTGTTGAAACTAAACTTCGTCAGTTTTGTGTTCATGAAAACGATTATTGGCGATATTAATTATATTTTTTATACACTTTTTTTTAAGAAAATTGAGAAAATTTATAAATATACTGAAAGAGAGGTTAGCGTCTCCGATGAGGGGCGCAATGACCAGCGCCTGTGAGGGGAACGGGTACGAAAAGAATGTAAGGGAAAAAAATACAGGGCAAAAAAATGAATGTCGTCGATAAATTTTGTGTACCTGCCCTGAAAGACGACATTTGAGGTGAATAAATGAAGGGAATAAACGTGAGGAAAATAGCGGCCTTTGCTGGCGCAGCTGTCCTCGGTTTGTCCGCCCTTGCTGTGGCTGACGTAGTTTACGGCAGCACTCAGCTTGTGGACCAAAGCGGGCAGCCGACGGTCAAGATCTTCGTCGGCAGCAAGGCGGCGATTTCCGACGGTGTGGCAGCAGCCAACATCGCTGCGAAAATCGCCAACGAGGCATACAAGAGCTCAACTCTTACTGCCTCGGTCAGCGGAACTCCAACCTGCACGGTTGGCGCAGGAGTAGGCGGAAGTGGAACCTGCCCAATAATTGAAAGCAGCAAGAAGGTTACACTTGAAGTCACTGTGCCAGGGACCATTGCGGGTGTGCATGAGTTCAAGACGCTGATAACTGACACGATTGACAGGACATTGGCAAACCGCAACACAACAAGGTCAGAAGATAAATACGTAGCTAGCAGAGGAGACTCGGACACCGCAGGACAGATTACCTCTCCGCTAAGGGGAGTAAGTACTGAAGAAAACACCCCAAGGGCAAGCCTCCTTTACAGAATTGGCTCTGACCAATTCACTGGATTTGCCGACTACCAAGTAGTGGACACCGAAGCAGTCACAACCACCTACACTGAGCAGCAGGCATTCTACATCGGAAGCACCACTAACGGAGTAAAATATGATGGAGGAAGCAACTTCAGGGACATCGTAGTTAACCAATACAAAGCTGCGGCTTACTCGGTTAAGTTCGTTGGCAACGACTACGGCATTCCAGTGTGCACAGGGGATCTCGACACTAGCGCCTCTGATGACTGGACCAGCTGTGGCGTGGGCTCTAATGCAAGAACCGACAGGCACAGGGTAAAGATAAAGTTCCTTGGCGAGGAGTGGATAATAAGCCAGATGAATGACCCTGGCTTGACAGTTGCAAGCCAAGTCAACGTAACTGCCGGTGGTGAAATAAAGCTTGCCAAGGAGGCAAAATACGGCATAATCAATGTCGGAGAGACCATGGATGCAGGCACCTTCAAGATTCGCCTGTCAGACATTTCGCAAGCAGTGGGGTCGCAGAACACTCACCCAGCGATCATTGACGTGCTTGACGCCAATGGAGCTGTGGTTAAGCAGGTCCAGATAACCCCAGGCAGCACCGAGACTGTGACACAAAGCGGCACCACCAACAGTGTCAAGATCCATGTATATGACACTGCACCTGGTTATACACTCCAGGCAAAGTGGGCTGAGATTGCAGTCTATGCAGATGAGATAACCTTGAAGAATGGGGCAAGATACAACCTCGTTTCTTCATCAGACCCTGATGACAAATACTTCAAGGTTTCTCTCCTGTGGAAGAATAAGGACTACACTGGATCCTCTACTGGAAGTAGCACCAAGGCTGACTCCCTGCGCGAGATTGTAGTATACGACATTGAAAGCTTTGACAACAAGGTCGCTCCAGGAGGCGTATACAACTTCCTTAAGAAAAAGCCCACCTTCAAGCTGACCTACAAGGGCCTTGACCTGACCGAGGAGGACTACCAGCCACTTGTGCTATCTGCAACTTCTCCAACCACCTTGAATAGAGTGGCAACCACGTCAGGAGACACTGTATGTGTGGAGGGAGGAGACTACACCTATACTGATGCCAAGTTTATAGAGATAAAGACAAGTGGACAGGCACTCCTTGGAGGAACTGGGTCAAACTTGGTTGCAGGCGGCATAATGGTAGACAGGGTTCTGTATGACCCGATTGGCAGAGCAGGATCATCCGACCTTCCAAACGGGACATACAACCAGACAAGTAACAGCTCTCTTTGGTCTCCTAAGCTCTTCTGGAATGTTCCAGGAAGGGACTGCTGGAACTGGGCTAACCTTACTGGAAAGATATCCTCAGACCCGAAGAGCCTGAGTAATGAATCCGACGCCGTCAGGTTTGAAACTGCGGGCAGCAACACTGCTGCGCTTGGAGGAATCTTCTTCAGCAACAACTCAACTGGAATTGACCCAAGTTTGACAGCTTTCAACGGAGCCATAATCTTGAAGGAGGACGCTGGATACTATGGAACCAGCAGCAACAACCTCGTCTATGCTGTGCACAACTCCCCCAAGATCTTCTATAACCTTTCTGATTTCTTCGTATTCCATGTTTGTGCCCACAATCGTTATCTTTACTGATTCAGTTTCTTGATCGATTTCAGAAAGAGTTATAT
>JAOAKE010000044.1 GCA_026413805.1 Microcaldota archaeon
GTCAGGAGCTATAAAAGAGCCCCTGTGGGAGAAAACAAGCTAAGAAAGATAATTGAAGCAGCCCATCTTGCGCCAAGCGCGGGAAATTTGCAGTCTTATCGGATAGTGGTAGTCCGCAGCCAAAAGCTGAAAGAGGCAATCGCAAAGGCATCACATGAGCAGGACTTTATGGTGGATGCGCCAGTATTGCTTGCCTTTATAAGCGACCGAAAGAGGTCGGCTGCAAAATACGGAAAGAGGGGAGAAGAGATATATGCGCTGCAAGATGCCACAATCGCAGCAGCATATTGCCAGCTTGCAGCAGCTGCGCTCGGGCTTGGGACGGTTTGGATTGGGGGCTTTGAGCAAAGGAAGATAGACGGGCTTTTGAAAGCAAAGCCGCATGAATTCTGCGCAGCTATAATCCCTGTTGGATATGCGGCAGAGCACATGGAGGGGCATGAGCGCAGGTCAATTGAAGAGATGGTTTCTGAGATGTAGGTCAGGGCTTTGGCTGCGAGGCGCCCTCTTTTTCAGAAAGATAAAGCTGTTTAATGCCTTCTATTGCCTTAAGTTGCTCCTTTTCGTATTTTATCATCTTGAAGCGGGCGTAAATGTCCAAGAAAGGGAGGGGGACATAAGAGAGGGCGATATCCACTGCAACTTCCTTTAGCGAGGCTGCAGAGAATTTTTTGTAAATCTCATAGGCAGCTGGCTTTATCTTTTCGTCAAAATTGGAGACTATGTGGGCTATGAACAAGTGCTGGAAAATATCCAAGTAGTTGCCGACCTTTTTTAGCACTGCGTTTATGGTTGCGCTTATTGCAATGGCGGGCAGCACCACCTTTTCAAGGGAGCTGATGTATTGAAAAGACCTTTGCAGGTAGAACCCAGAGAGTTTTTCAGGGTCTAAGCCCTGGATTTCTGAAGACAATTTGAAAGACATATATGCGCCAAATGCAGCTGCACTCAGCGAATAGACGGAAGAGGCAATTATATTGAGCCTTTCAAGGAATATGTCAAATTTCGAGGAAGCCTTTGCCCATTCAAATGATTTTTCAACTCCTATTTTTTCAACTATCTTCTTCTCGTCAATCCCGATTTTTTTAAGAATTTTGGCCTTTTTTTCAAGGAGTTTTATCTGCTTTTCTGCGGCGGCGTCAAAGAGCTTGTTATAAAACTCATTCTTTTTTCTACATGGAGCGGGCTGTCCTTTTTGCCACCCTGCCTGCTGCACATGTTTTGCCTTGAACATGATTAATTTGTGTATAAAAATGTTTAAAAATGTTTATTACTTTTGGGGAAAAGAATGCCAGCTGGGATGGGCAGCAGGGCTGCAAACAGAAGGGATTAAAAGTTAGGCGAAGAATTTATGCCATGAAAAAATATGCAGGCATCATAGCATTATTTGTGCTGCTGATTTTCATTTTTGGCTGCACACTGCCGCCCCTGCCAGGAAGCAGCGAAGGGAACGCCTCAGCAAAGCCCCAAGACAATAGGTCCAACGTAATAGTAACGCCGGCGGGCACGAAAGTAAACGAAAGCCGTGCCAACCTCTCAAAAGAGGCGCAATACAGCGCAGTTTATTCAATAAAAAACGCCGTCCAGCCGTATTTAAAGGAAGTTGCCATTTACTCAAAGGGAAACAAGGAGAGATTGGACTATCTAATTGATGAGGGCTATGTTTCAAGGCTTGGCGGGTTTGAGGAAATCCGATACTATATATTCCAAGATGCCTCTTATGAGTGCTACAAGAAACGCGGGGCATGGGAGTGCAAAAGAAGGGATGCTAATATTGAAGAAATCAGGCTGCTGATGGAGATTTCAGCGGCGCTTAGATCCAAGATTAGGTACACTCTTGCTGAGAATGGGACAGCGAAAATTGCAGACACAGTGGCTGACTGCTACTCTTTGAAGATTGAAAACCAGACGATGGGGCGGAGCTGCTACTCGAATGAAGGCGTGATGCTATACGCCCGAATACTGGACGAAGAGGGCAGAGAAAGCCTTGAGATTAAGGCAAAAAGCTACCGCACTTTGGTGGAAGAAAGCGAACTTGGCCTGCCAGCAGAAGTAAAAAATGAAGAAAAAAAGCAAGCCGACCCATTTGCCAATTTCACCCCGCGAAATGTGTCAGACAAAATAGGGGAGGGGCAGTTCAGGCTGCTTCCGCAGACTGCAGCCCCCCTTAGAATCTATGTCCTAAACGCCAGCCATGCAGATTCAATATTGATTACAAAGGGAGAATTTGCAATGTTGATTGATGCTGGGATAGATGTCTCTGCACAGCTGCGGGAGCTTGGGGTTAAAAAGTTGCATGTGGTGGTTGCCACCCGCGATTATTCTGGTGCGATAAATGGGATGCTGGACGTCCTTGAAAATTTTGAGGTTGTAGAATTCTGGGAGAACAAAGTCCCGCCAAAGTCCCCCGAATACACTGCGGTGCTTGAAAAGGTAAAAGAGAAAGGAATAACCATCAAGCATCCTGAAGTTGGAGACTCTTTTGAGTTCTCAGGAGTAAAGTTTACTGCGCTCAACCCAGAAAAAAGGAGGCTGCTTGGCAACCCAGATGGCGATGCCATTGTCATGAAGGTGTCATTTGAAGATTTCTGCATTCTTCTTCTTAACCCAACCATCCAAGAAAGGGAGCCGTCCCTCATGAACTCAGGGGAAAACATCCGATGTGATGTTGCGACTTATTTCAGGCACGGGGAGGGAAGGCCCATGCCATCTGTGCTCATTGACAGGGCAAAAGTAAAAGATGTCATTATCTCGGTTGGGGAGAACGAGTGGGGGCTTCCATCCAATACTACCTTGACGCGATTTGCGATGGCAGGAATAAGGGTCTTTCGCACTGACCTGCATGGGACCGTGCGTGTAAGCTATGATGGCGTTTCGAACTATGAGATTGCAATAAAGGACAGAAGCGGCAAGTTTATCGCAGTGAGGTAAGCTGGGCTTTGCCTCATTGGGCTTCCTTGTGACCCTTGTGCTTGACCACAGCAGAAGAGGTAAGCTGAACCCCGACTATTTTTGAGCCATCGTCTGTTTTTGCAACCCCCAATGCAACATCGGCGCTTGAAAGGACGGTGTCATTGTGAGTTACAACGATGAACTGGGTTTTTGAGGAGAGCTGCCGCAGAAGCTCTGCAAGCTTTTTGGAATTCTCTTTGTCAAGGGCTGCGTCTGCCTCGTCGAGTATGTAAAAGGGGGCTGCCTTGTGCATCTGTATTGCAAATATAAAGATTAGGGCAAGGAGGGACTTTTCCCCTCCTGACATGGAATCTAAGTATTTCTCACGCTGCCCGCTTTCCTTTATGCGCACAAGCAAGCCCGAGTCAAATGGGTTGCTGGGCTGCTCAAGGACAAGGGTTGCCTCCCCGCTAAAAGCATAGTTGAAGAGGCGCTTGAAGTTCTCATTTATGGCAGTGAAAGTGGAGAGGAAGATTGCCCTCTTTTTTGCCTCTATTTCATCTATCATGGAAAAGACCGCCTTTTTCTCGCAGTCAAGCGAATCAACGCGCGATTTTATTTCTTCTATGTCCTTTCTTTTTTCTTCGTATAGCTCCGGCGCCCTCAGGTTGACATTGCCAAGCGACTCCATTGTTGCGCGGCTTTTTGAGGCAAGCTCCTCAAGCTCTGCCTTGCTTGCATCAATGATTGCCACTCCGCTGTATTGCTCCATGGTTGCTTTCAAGTCTGCCAAGCGCTGCTCTGTCACTTGGCGCTTGGCATCAAGCTCCATTATCTCGCGCGCCTTCTTTTCCTCTTCTGCCTTGACTTTCCCAAGCTGGGCCCCAATCTCCTTTATTTCCTTGTCAAGGGAGTCAAGGGCGGCTAACAGGCGCTTGGAGGCTCCGCTTATTTCAGAGAGCTTCTTTTCTTTTTCAGCCCGCAGCTTATCAGCCGAGGATATCTCGCTTTCAAGCTGCTCAATTTCTTTTTTGCATGCTAAGAGGCCTGCTGACAGCTCCTTTTTCTTGCCCTCAAGGGCGCGCCGCTCAGCTGAAATTCGCTCCAGCTCGGACTTCTTTGCAGAAAGCTGCGCTTCTAATGAGGAGCGAAGGCTGTGCAGCTCCAAAAGGCGCTTGTTGGAGTCCTCGCCCGCGCGCTTCTCTTTCTCTTCTTCCTGCGCCTGCATCGCCTTGAGCGACTCATGTTCTTTGATTTCCCTTTCCAGCTCGCCGCAGATGGATGAAATTTCTGATTTGTGCTGGGAAATTGAGGATTGAAGCCTCTTTATCTCGCCATCTATTTCGGCTATTGCGCTGAGTGCTTTCCTGCGTGCCTCAGCTTTCTCTTTGGCGGATTCGGCTTCTAGCTCAATCCCCCGAAGCCTCACTTCTGCCGCTGCCTTTTCCTTTCTTTTTGCGGCTATCTCGTCGCGTATTGAGTAGAGCTGGGAAAATAGCGCGTCGCGCTCCTTTTTCACTTCCTCTGCCTCGGCCTCCACTTTTTCAAGTGCAGAGCGAGAAAGAAGAGAGCCCTTCTGCGCCCCGCCAGATATCGTGCCTGATTTTTCAATAAGCTCGCCTTCAAGAGTAACAAGGCGGGCCTTGCCAACCCCAAACTTCTTGGCGCTTTGGACGCTGTCAAATAGAAGAGTGTCTGAAAAAACATACGACATTGCTTCTTTGAAGATGGGCTCAAACTCTACAAATTCAATGAGTGCGCCAAGGCAACCTGCTGCGCTGCAAGCAGGAGGCTTTTCGGCTGCCCGTATGCTGTCAAGCGGTATAAAGGTGCAGCGCCCTGCCTTTTGCTCTTTTAGCTTGTCTATTACCTTTATTGCAGTGTCCATCTTGTCAACCACGATGTAGTTGAGCCTCTGACCTGCCGCTGCCTCAACCGCTGCGCCGTATTTTTGCTCGCAGCTGAAAAGGGAGGACACTGGGCCGTATATCCCACTCAACCCGCCCTTTTTCAGCTCGTCCACCACGCGCAGCGCGAGGTTGGTGGCAGCAGGAGAGAGGTTTGCCCTGAGAGTGGCTGCCTTGTCCTTGAGTGAAAAAAGCTGCTTTTCAAGCTGCGGTATGGATTTGTTTATCTCCCTTTCACGGCTGAAAAGCCCTTCAATCTCTGCCTCAAGGGAGAGGATGGTCTTTTTAAGAACCGACTGCTCCCCCTCAAAGCGGGCCTCTTCAGATTCCCCAAGGCTTTCTGCAAGCCGGCTCCTCTCGGCAGAGCGAACCTGCAGCATTTTTTGGGCGCTTTCAACTGCAGCCTCCACGACCGCCTTCCTCTCTTTAAGAGACATTATCTTTTCTGAGCAGGAATCCAGCCTTTTTTGAATTTCCTCTGCTTTTGAGTGGGCCTTCCCTTGCTTTTCAAGCTGGGCGATTTGCCCCTCAAGGGAAGAGATTTTTTCAGATATTGCTTTTAGCTCCCCTTCCATTTCTTTTTGTGCTTGGGCAAATCGCTCTATCTCGCCCTGCAGGCTTCGCACCTCGGACTCAAGCCGTTTCTCCTCGCCTCTCTTTCCTGCGAGGGTGGCAGAGGCTGCGCTCATTTTTACTTTTAGCTCCTCAATCTCCTGCATGGCTGCCTCTCGGCTCTCTGAGGCGCCTATCTTTGCGACCACTTCAGAGCGCTGGGCTTCTAGCTGCGAGAGCCTGCTGCCAAGAACACTTAGCTGCTTTGCAACCTCCTCCTTCTGCGCAGAGAGCTCGGCTTGCTTTTTGATTATGTCTGCCTGGAGCTTGTTGAGCTTGTTGTGCTCAGAAGCTGCCATGGATGCCATTGCCCTTTTGTAGGAGGTTTGCGCATCAAGGAAGGCAAGGGCTGCCTCCTTTTCTTTTTCAAGCTCTGAAAGGGCTGCCTGCCTCTCGCCAAGCACTATTGAAGCTTCAGTTATCTTTTGCTCCACCTTTGAAAGCTCGCGCAGGGCCTCTTCTTTTTTTGCGTCAAATTCAGAGATGCCGGCCACTGAGTCTATGATTTGCCGCCTCTCCTTTGCGCTCATCTCAATTATTTTTTGAACCTGCCCCTGCGCAATTATGTTGTGCGGGCCGACTTCAATACCGTGCTGGCGCAGCTCTTCCATGACAAGGGTGCGCGTTGAGCGCCTGCCGTTTATTCTATAAAGGGTCTTGCCTTCTGAGTTTATGGCGCGCTTTATCTCATATTGGCTCTCGCCGTCAATCAAAAGGGTTACTTCTGCAAACTTGCAAGAGGTGTTTATTAGCTCAGAGACTTTCTTTGCCCTGAGGGCCTTAAGCGATGCCTCGCCAAGCGCAAAGCGTATCCCGTCAGTTATGTTAGACTTCCCAGAGCCGTTAGGGCCTGCAAGGCAGACCAGCCCACGGGGAAAGGTGGCCTCTGCGCGCCTAAAAGACTTAAAGCCGCGAAACTTCAGGCCCTTTATGTAAGCCATATTTTTCACTTCTTGTGCGCGGGTGCGTCGCCTTAGCGCAAAATACGGCGGGAAAATTTAAAAACAGGAGTTCTATCCTGCCTTCTCCACAATCCCTGCAACTTTTCCGGAAACGACATATTGCGAAGTGCAGGAAGTCCCAGGTCGGCAGTTTATGTAGGCAAGGGAAACTGTTATTGTCTTGAAGTCGCGGGGCTGGGGCTGTGGCTCGCCAACAAATGGGTAGCCAAGCACTATCTTGTCCCCTGGCATGTAGGTTGGGGAAGCGCCGCCCATGGAATAGGTGTAGGTCTTCCTGTCTCTTATACACATCTCCGAGC
>JAOAKE010000045.1 GCA_026413805.1 Microcaldota archaeon
CCATAATACACAGCGACTGCTTCTTGGAATTCATGGAAAAAAATTCGCTGTGGTCTGCTGTGAGGGGCAACCTATCCGACAGGCAGCTGCTCCAGCTGTTCATGAAGGCGCAATTTTCAGAAGAAGCCACCCGCCTGCACACCCAAATACTCTCACGCCACGAAAGGCCTATCGCGGTGCGTTCTTCAAGCCAAGACGAGGATGCTGAAAGGGCTTCTTTTGCAGGGCTGTATTCTACGGTGTTTTTGCCCAATTGCCACCCGGACTTCAATGTAAGGCTTGCGCAGTTTCAAGCAGCCTTGAAAATAGTCTATGCCAGCACTTTTTTCCAAAGCGCGCGAGCTTATCGGCAGAGGCACAATATACTCAGCGGCGCTGAGCAGATGGGCGTTGTAGTAATGAATGTTGCAGGAAGGCACTGGGAAGCAGGAGAGGGAGCATACCTTTACCACCCAGAGATTTCATTTGTCCTTTTTACCTTTAATGACTACGCCATAGGGGAGATCAAGCCTCAGGACGGGTTTGCCCGCATTGCCTTTGGGATGGGAAAGGGAGTTGTGGAAAGCGAAGAAAAGACAGCTGTCAGGGTAAACCTTGGCAAGCCGCTTCCGATAGTCGGGATGGACGATTCCGAGCCTGAAAAGATAGTGAAAAAGGCGCCAACGCATTTTTTTGCCTTGGAGCTAAAAAACAGCACGGCTATCCCAGAGGACGAAGAAAGCTATTTGGTAAAAAAGAGAATCTTAGACCACCCTGAAAAGAAGATGGTCTGGAAGTACATCAGCACTTATGATTTTTACGAAGGCGTCCTTCATCATGCCTTTTCTTCCAAAGGAACCCACGTAGCGCTGTTTCAAAACCTGCTGGAAGGGAACGAATTTTTGTTCATACCTGCTCTTCGGCGGCTCGCAGGGATAATGAAGGCAAAGTATGGCATGGACGTGGATTTGGAAGGGGCTGCGGACATCTTTGACTATGATGGCGAAAGCCGAATTATAATCTACTGCCTTCAAAGCCGCCCGCAGGTCAAGTCTGCCCGCCACCAACTTGACGTGCTTCCCTTGGTGGATGAGCAAAAGAGGCTCTTGTCAGGCAAGGGGGCGGCAGGCATGTGCAAGCGGGATATATGGAATGTGGTTTTTGTCCCGCCTGAAAAGTTCAGCTTCAGGGTGTCTTATGACATTGGCAACGAAGTTGCAAAAATCAACCGAGAGCTTGCAGGCTTAGGCGAACGCGGGAAATACCTTTTGGCCCTGCCAGGAAGGGTCGGGACAAGGGAGCCTGCCGACGGAGTAAGCTTGGAATTCTGCGCTATAGACCATGCCTCCGCAATTGTTGAGCTTGTAGGCGAGGAATGGGTTCCGTCATATGGCACCCACTTTTTTGACAACCTCATAAGCTCCAACATCTCCTATCTTTATTCGCGGGAGAAATTGGATGAAAAAATCAGCATGCTTGCCAGGGTTGCTTCAGAAGTGCGGCAGGGCAGCTACGCCACTCTTTTAAGGCTTGGGCAGCCCCTTGAGCTTTTGATTGACAAATTGGGAAATGCGGTTGTAAAAATCCCGTGAGCTTGGAAATGCACGGCACAGCTTTATTTGTTAGGGAATGAATATGAGAAACATGGGCATAGTGCTTGCTTCGGCTTCGCCGAGGAGGAAAAGGCTGCTTTCAAGGATTGTAAGGCAGTTTAAAGTGGAAAATGCGAAAATTTGCGAGAGGATACATAGGGGCGAGCCATTTCCAGCTGCTGCAATCCGCCTAGCGCAGATGAAGGCAGAAAAGGTTGCAAAAAAGCACAGGGGCGCAGTTGTTATTGGCGCAGACACAATCGCCTACCTTGGCAGGAGAATCTTTGCTAAAACAAAAAGCAGGCAGGTGGCGCGCAGGGCGCTTTCTTTCCTGTCAGGCAAAACGCACTTTGTTGCTACCGGGGTTTGCGTGCTATTCCCGAGCGGGCGGGCAGTGAAATATTGCGAAAAGGCGGCTGTGAAAATGAAAAGGCTGGATAAAAGGGCTATTGGCAACTACTTAAAAACAGGGGAATGGAGAGGAAGGGCAGGAAGCTACGACATTTCTGGAAAAGGAAAGGGGCTGGTGGAAAGCGTGCGGGGGGAGAGAGAAACCGTTGTTGGGCTGCCCCTGAAAAGGCTGAAAAAAATACTCAGGCAGCATAGGTAGGCGCAGGTAGGAGTATTTGATATATGCCTTCTTTTATGGCACTTGCAAAAACTTCTGGCTGCTCCAGCATAAGTTGCCGGTCGCGGGGGTTGGTTATGAACCCCATCTCAACTAATAGGGCAGGGACGAACTTCGGCATAAGGGTGGGTGAAAAATTGGCTAAGACATTTGCCTTGTCCTTGATGTAGAGAATGGCGCTTTCTTCATGCTTTTCAATGGCATCTGAAAGCTTGAAAACAACATCTGCCGCCTCGCTCATCCCGATTTTGGCATTCTGGACAAAGTTGATAAGAGGCTGGATTACTGCCTCTTTCAAGGATAACTTGCCCTCTTTGTATTGGTCTAAGCTGTCTTTAATTGCCTTTTCAATTCCTTCTAAAGACTCGCTCAAGACACCTGCTTCTTTAAGCTTTTCTTTTATGTTTATGCGCAAGACTTCAAGGCCTTTTCTTTCCTGAATGAACTCCTTCCTATTTCCTTCAAGCCTTATCCCAGCCTCCCATCCTTTCTTTAGCATTGCATAATACATCTTTTTTGCAATTTCGTACTGGTTGTTGTGGCATATCACTAATCCCGACGCAGACTCCTTTTCAAAGGCATTGGTATGGATAGAAACTACCAAATTAATGGGATTTTTTTGGCTGTAGCTCTCAATGGCAAGCCTTCTTTCCACTGCTGTAAACGTTTCATCCATTCGCTTTCCTGCTATTTGGTGCGAAGTGACAACAACGAGCTTTCCATCATTTATGATATCGCTTATAAGCGGAAGCCCAACTTTCCTAACTATCTTTGCTTCTTCAAATCTTTTCTTGCCGGGCGAGCCTGGCACTGACTTTTCAACCACTGCGCCTGGGTCTTTTCCGCCATGTCCCAAGTCAATTATTAATGTCTTAAAGCGGTTGTTCATGCCAGTTGATGTGTCTATTAGTGTTTAAAAATATATGTTATTCATGGTTGTAAAAGCACTGGCATCCTTCCCTCTCTTTCTGTTTATAAGCAGGCAAAAACCAGCCCATATGCGGTGGTTAAAATGAAAATTAACATAGGGGAAATAACTTACGAGGAAGTGCAAGAGGTATTGGAGCGATTGCGGAAACTGAGGATGGAAGCAAAAATAATCCGGCTTGGCTCCAGCGTAGTTATCCAAACAGACTATGGCGCAGTCCAAATTCCAAAAAACGAGGCGGCAGAATTGTTTGGGATACCTGCCCTTTTTTAGAGAACCTGGTTAGCGGGTTGGGATTTCACCGCAGATTACATCATCAACATAAACGGTTATGTAGTCTTTTTTCGGCCTTTCTGAAAAGTCGCAGGAGATGGTTTCCATTTTTTGCAGCCCAACTCCAGGAGCCTCATAATATCTTCGCTTGGTAGTGGTGTAGTCGCACGTCCAGATTAAAGTGGCGCTTTTTTGGAAGTTCTCCCAGTGCACAGTAGCTTGGTAATAGTAGTCCTTCAAGTCCCTTTTTATGCTGGCTTGGTCAATCCAGCACCTGCGCTCATCAGGAGGCAAGGAAAGGACAAGCAAGCTTGCCTCTGCGCAAATGGCATTGTTTGCCCTTATCCTGATTTTTTGTTCTCCTACCTTGTCAAATTTGCAGAATGTGGAGCCCTTAACCAACCCCCCAGTTGAAATCTGCTTCTCATCCTTGCCGCAGTTGAAGGAAAATGTCGTGCCAACCCCTGAATAAACTTCGTATTTTACTTCTGTTTCGCCTCCAGCGTATATTACAGAGGGGACAAGGGAGAGATTGCATTGCGCAGTTGGCCTGAGCTGCCGCTCTGAGCTATTTTCAGGAGTGGTTTGGTTCCTCGGTCCGCCAGGGCTTTCATTTGGGACAGGAGGCACCCTAAAGTAAGAAGAAGATATGTTTCGTGAGCCGTTTGTATTATTTTGGCCAGTATCCTCCCACAGGCCAGGGCAGCCTGCTGCAAAAAAGAAGATGGACAGGCAGGCTGCAACTGCAAGCATTTTCAAGCGCAACTAAATCCCTCTTATGAAATGATGTGGTTCATCTTTAATTTCTTTACTTCTAGGTAAGATTTGTTAAATCGTGTCTTGCCAAACACGTGAGGTATTCTTTTTTCCACTTTTATTCCATATTGTTTGAGCTTTTCCATCTTGTCTGGGTTGTTAGTTATAAGCAGCACGGATTTTATGCCAAGCCCCTTTATCATGGCAGCAGCAACATCATAGTCGCGCATGTCTGTAGGAAAACCAAGGGCAAGGTTGGCTTCCACCGTGTCCAGCCCTTTATCCTGTAGTTCATAGGCCCTTATTTTGTTTCCAAGCCCTATTCCTCTTCCTTCCTGCCTCATATACAGGATTGCGCCTCGTGAGAGCCTGCCGATTTTTTTAAGTGCAGCTTCCAGCTGGGCACGGCAGTCGCAGCGCAGCGAGTGAAAGACGTCCCCTGTGAGGCACTCTGAATGGATTCGGACCGGGACTGCTGGCTTGCCTGCTACCTCGCCCTTAACAATTGCGATGTGCTCCTTTTTGTCTATTTTGTTGCAGAAAGCAACTACGGTAAAATTGCCATAAGCAGTTGGAAGCTTTGCAGTGGCGATTATCTGCACCTCTTTCTTTTTGCAGTTCTTTGCAGCGCCTTTCTTTGCCATAAGCCTCTGCCCTCATCTAAGCCACGTAATGTTGCCTTTGCCAAACAATACCTGTTCACTTTTTTAAGCATAGCGTGTTTAGTATGGCGGTGGTGGGATGCATTTAGGGAAAGCTGCTGCTTTAATTGGTGTTTTTGCCTTTTTTATAATGGTGCTTATTTCTGGCTGCACCATGGCTTTGCCAGAGGAAGCAACTCCGAAGAACCAAAGCAATGCCTCCAACCTGTCTAACCAAGAGCGGAATGGCGCAGGAGCTGGGCTTGCAAACCCAGCATCGGCATTCTGCTCTGAAAAAGGCTACAAAAACGAAATACGCAGGGATGCGTCTGGCAGCGCGGCTGGCTTCTGTGTCTTTCCAAATGGGCGCGAGTGCGAGGAATGGGCATTTTTCCGTGGGGAATGCACTGATGCTGACAGCTTTGAGATGGTGGAGTCGCCGGGCTTTACAGCCAACCCCAAATCAATAAGCTATAAGTTTTATGCAGACGGCCGGCTGGTGCTTGCTGAAAAATACCTCAATGGCGGCAATCAGAGCACCCTTTATGCTTGGCTCAAGCCGTCTGATTTTGCAGCATTTGTAAAAAGCCTTGAGGAGGCTGGCTTTAATGAACTTAAAGAATCCTACAGCACCTGCGGGGGAAACGGCGGGCCTTGCCCAACTGACCTGCCCTCCATCAGCCTTTCCCTGCTAAGGCAAGGCAATGAAAAGACAGTCTATGTTTATGCGCCTGCCGACAGGCCTCAAAATTTGGAAAAAATTATAATCAATTTCAAAAAGCTGGTTGAGTCAAGCGATTTTGCCCAAGTTGATTTAAGCGGCTGCAAGCTCATGCAGAACAAGGCAGAAAAAAAGATTGGCTGCTTTGGCTGCCCGAAAGGAATAACCTACCCTAAATGCACGGAAGTGCCTTCTGGAAAGTGGGAAAAGGCAGAAGAGGGGCTTGGAAGCTGCGCCATTGATGCGGCGGGTGGGTGTGCTTATCAGCCCCCCGAATATCTTACGCAGAAGCTCTGTGAGGCTTTCGGCGGGCACTGGCAGGAGTGCGGCTCTGCTTGCAGGGGCGCGCCTGAGGGCACCATGTGCACACTGCAGTGCGTTCCCTATTGTGAATGCGGGGGGATTGCTGGCTTTGGCTGTCCTGAAGGTTATTTCTGCACTGACTACTTGCCAAAAGGCGCAGCTGACGCAATGGGAATCTGCAAGAAAAAGTCATAGGCTCAGCCATGCTTTTTCATAAATGAAGCAATCTTTTCTATTGCCTCGTGAAGCTCTTCGGGCTTGGCAAGGAAGACGAGCCTAAAGTATTTTGCAGGAAGGACTGGGGAGAAGGCGCTTCCAGGCACCACCAATACTCCTGTCTCTTCAAGCAGGGAATAGACAAATTCCTTGTCATCTTTGAATTTTTTTGTTTCCACCTTCGGGAAAGAGTAGAAGGCTGCGCGAGGCTTGGCAAGCGATATGCCGCTGATGCTATTTAGCTCTTTGTAAATGAGGTCTCGCCTTATGCGAAGCTGCCTTCTTGTTTCCTCAAGGTGCTTCATGGGCATGGTAAAGGCTGCAAGCGCGCCCCGCTGCATCTCCCAATTGACCGAAAGCCGCGAGTTGCAAAGCTTTAAGACAGCATCGCGCAGGGGCTCAATTCCCTCTCCATGAAATGCTAGGTAGCCCACCCGCGAGCCAGGGTAGAGAAAATTCTTGGAAAGCCCGTTTCCTGAAACGAGCGGCAGGTCTTTTGTTAGGGTGCGCATATTTATAGAATGCTCTTCGTCAATAGTCATCTT
>JAOAKE010000046.1 GCA_026413805.1 Microcaldota archaeon
ATAGTTATCCAAAGACATTCACCTATAATGTTACTCCTGCTGGGTCATACTATCAAGAATCGTCCTCGCAATTTCCTTGGGCATACCCCCCAGGGATAAGACGGTTTCGTGATTTTTATGGTTTTGACCTGGGCGGAAGCAGGATTGAAGGCGTAGAATCGTTTTCAATGTCGTTTGAGGCTGTCGATGACATAAGCAATTGGATGCGGGTGAACTACGCGAATTTCGTTTATTCTCAGCTGAATAAAGTAAAGGGGCGAGTTCGCAGTGAGTTGGATTTGCTTTTTAAGGATAAGCTTGATGGCAACTTTATCGCTGTGCTTGAAGACCAAAAAAACGCAGCCCTAAGGGCTTTTGTTTATAGAAAGGGCGAAAGTGGCCAAATAGGGCAGTGGTTTGACGCTGGCTTTATCTGGAGGGATGGCAAGCCCGTTGAAAACAGCGGGTTTACTGGCGTGCTTGACCTTGAAAAGATTAAGGCTGCTACTAGCTATGCTAACAGGGGGAAAAACGATGTTTTTTATGCTGTCGTTTCACTTCCAGAGACGGGAAACTTGACAGGAATGGCGAGCAAAGACTACGGAGGAAAAAGGGAATATATTGGGGCAGTTGATGTCGCAAAGGATGTTGCAGTTCAAGTAGGGTATTTTACGCTTGATGCTGGAAGTCATTATAGGGGAACCGGACAAGTAAAGGGTGTGGTTGGCGGCATCATAACTAAAGACTGGCGTGGAAAAGCATACTTTGGGACGACTGACAGAAAAAAGCTTGGCAAGGAGCATTGGGATGTTTTTGGTATTAGTGGGACAATCATGGAAAACACCTATTTTTCCTGGACTATGAGGCTGGATAAAAACATATCCAATTCAAACTTTGAATTTTCGCATATACAATCTATCGGGGAAGACGTGCGGCTTAGCACTGCTTTTAGGCTGGTTAATGTACGTGATAAAAAGCCTGTTGGAAGCGGGACAATTAGCATTGAGAGTGGAGATTTTGCATTCAGGTTTGGGTATGATAAAATCTCTTATGGAGATTACGGCAGGGTTGTCTCTGACTTCCTTGGGCGGTTTAGAATGGTAAGGACCATGAGGGATCTTTTGGTAAGCACTGAAGATTTCCTAAACAGGTCGCTTCTTTCCGAAATCTCCGAGCCGGAAATGCAGGCTGAGATTAAATTTTCAAAAAACAATGTGGTGCGCCTTTCAAAGATAACTAATGAAAAGTTAGGTCTGTCATTTACTTCAAGCGACAATCGGACTGTTGCCTTTACGTTAGATAATTTAGATGACTTAAATAATTTAGATGATGACTTAAAATTTAAAGAAAAATGTAAAGAATATATGAAAAACGCAGGGATAACCTATTCGGATGGAAAGCTGCATTTTCAGGCTACTAGCAAACAGATGACTATGGGAGGAAGCCTTCAGGAGCTCCTTGGCAAACCCATTAAATTTGACGCATCGACCGAACTCCCGTTCAGTAACGCAGCTTGGAGAATTGCAACGGGATATCCGATTTACGACGGGATTGAAGTAGGGCCATTTGTAGGGAATATGCCCATCTTTTTTACCGATAATGGCCTTAGGATAGAAAAAAGGAAGGAGCCATTTTTTGGGGCGAACTTCTCAGCCGATCTGAGTGGCTCGCAAAGCGAAGGTATCTCCATTGACCAAGTTAGTGCAAATTTAAGCTATCACAGTAAGGCAAAGGTTCTTACTTACGGTTTTAGAGCAATCTTAAACTTTGGGTCCAAAGACGGAAGCTATGGCAATGCTGGGCTCTTTAGTCAGTGGGCTCATGGCTTTGGGAAAATAAAAGATTCGTCAGGCTGGTCAAATACCTGTACTTATGGCTTATCTATCAGGTACTACCCCGCTCTTCCATAAAAAAGCAGAGATGGACTCGTGGGGATTTTCGCAATTCCGCAAAAGCGGAAAGGACCGCTTCCTCGCAATCCGGCTGGCAGTGTCAGCCTAAGGGGCAAGAGCCCCTTGTTGGCATTCGAACCCCAGGCCTCCTGCTTTTTTGAAACCCCTTGCATTTTCCGTGAACGCTTTTGCGAGCATTCCCATCTGGAGCGAGCAAAAGGTTTCTGCAAAGCAGGCGCGCTACCACTGCGCCACGAGCCCAGTTTTTGACGCTCGGGGGTGAACCATTAGGGGGAAGCGTTTGTTTGCGACTGCCCCCTATGGTGCGCCACGAGCCCAAGTGTGCTTTTATAATCCGATAGTGTTTTTATAGGCTCTGTCCATATCCCTTTTTCATGGGCATAATGGAGCTTATTTCAGATGCGCTCAAAAAAAAGCCTCATGCAGACCGCAAAGCAAAATGCCCAAAGTGTGGCGCAGAGATAACTCTTGGCATGGAGCGCTGCCCAAATTGCGGAACCCACATTTCCTCAATGTTCCGCATTGAGTGTCCAAAGTGCAAGACTGCAAATGAAGTGGATGCCCCTGTCTGCTCAAAGTGCGGCTATGACCTGTCGGACAAAAAAGCCCCGCCTGCCCCTCCGCAGGTAAGCTATCGGTGCCCTATCTGCGGCTATGTTGCAAGCTATTATATGCTTTCCTGCCCTTCATGTGGCACAAGGTTTGTCTAAAAAGAGGCTTGCCCCCTTTTTGCCAGCCTGAATTTGTAGCCATAGTGGATGAGGCCTTCAGGTGAGTCCTCCATTATCTTGCGGAATACTGCCTCAACCTCCTCGCCTATGCTTATCTCGCTTGGGCGGGCGCCTACTATCTGTGCAGTCAGGCGAGGCCCTTCTTCAAGCTCAACTATGGCAAGGATATATGGGGTTTCAAGCTCAAAGCCAGCAGGCCCAGCGCTCACTTCTGTAAACGAGTATATCCTTCCTTTCCCTGAAAACTGCCTTTGGGAGATTTTCCCCTTTCTGCGGCATTTTGGGCAGAACTTGCGGGCTGGAAAATAATTGCTTTTGCAGTTTTCGCAGCGGCTCCCAAGCAACCGATAGCGCTCAGGAATCCTGCGCCAAGTTATTGCCAGGTTTTCAGAAGCCATTTCAATCAGCCCTCTTCATGATATGCACCACGGCAGTTGCCCCTGAGCCCCCAACATTGTGGGTCAGCCCTATCTTTGCGCCATTCACCTGCCGACCTTCTGCCTGCCCGCGAAGCTGCCAGACTACCTCAACTGCCTGCTTCACCCCAGTCGCGCCCACAGGGTGCCCGCAGCCCTTCAGCCCCCCAGAAGTATTCACCGCTATTTCCCCGCCGATTGCTGTCTTTCCCTCTTCTACTGCCTTGCCCCCCTTGCCTTTCTCAAAAAAGCCCAAGTCTTCAATTGCCATTATCTCTGCGATTGTAAAGCAGTCATGCACCTCTGCGACGTCTATGTCAGCAGGCTTCAGCCCAGCCATCTCATAGGCTTTTTTTGCTGCAACTTGCGTGGCGCGAAGCGAGGTCAGGGACTCGCGTGAGTGAAGGGCAAGGGCGTCGCTTGCCTGCGCAGAGGCGAGTATTTCAATTGGCATTTGGGAATATCTTTTTGCCTTTTCAAGCGGCATGAGGACGACTGCGGCTGCGCCGTCGGTTATTGGGGAGCAGTCAAACAGCTTGAGAGGAGAGGAGATGTATTTGGACTTCATCACTGTCTCAATGGTTATTTCGTTCTGGAAATGCGCGAATTTGTTCTTGGATGCGTTGGAATGGTTTTTCACTGCCACCTGCGCCATCTGCTCTTCAGTAGTGCCATGCTCCAGCATGTGCCTGCGCGCCATTAAGGCATAAATGGCAGGAAAGCTTGCTCCCATGAAAAGCTCCCACTCTTGGTCGCCTGCCCCTCCAAGTGCAGAGGCAACCTCGTTGCCAGGGGTGTCAGTCATTTTCTCCACTCCGCCCACAACCACGCAGTCATGGGCCCCTGATGCCACTGCCAGATAGCCTGTGCGCAATGCAGCCCCGCCAGAAGCACAGGCTGCCTCCACCCTTGTTGCAGGGACAGGGGTAAGCCCCATGAAATCAGCAACAAGCGCCCCTGTGTGCTCTTGGCCAACAAGAGAGCCAGGCGCCATTGTCCCAACATAAATGGCATCTATCTCTTCGCCGTGCAGGTTGCAGTCTGCCAAGGCTCGGCTGCCTGCCTCTATCAGCATGTCTCGGTAGCCTCGGCTCCATTCCTCCCCGAACTTGGTCATCCCAACTCCGACAATTGCAACCTTTCGCATGAAAATCACAGGCTTTTGAGCTTCTTTCGGTGCTTTACATAAACAGCATAGTCAATATACTCCTTGCAGGCAATGTAGTCTGCAAGCTTCCAGCCCTTGTAGGCATCCCGCTTGGCGAGTATTCCGTCAACGACGCGAATGGCAAAGGCATCGCTCCCTGCGCCTGAGCCAAAAGAGGCGAGCAAAATCCTCTGGCCAGGCTGCGCTATGTCCAGCACTCCGCAAAGCCCGATGGGGGAGGCTGCTGAATAGGTATTGCCAATCACGGGAGTAAAAAGCCCTGCCTTAAGCTTCTCGGGGTCAATCCCCATTTTCTTTGCAGCCTCAATTGGGAATTTGCCATTCGGCTGGTGAAAGACAAAATAATCGTAGTCTGAGGCGCGAGTCTGCGTTTTTTCAAACAGCCCCTGGGTTGCGCCTATTATGTGGCGAAAGTAAGCTGGCGCCCCGGTAAACCTGCCCCCGTGCGAGGGGAATTCTGCATGCTGCCTTCTCCAAAAGTCAGGGGTGTCTGTGGTAAAGGAATAGGTTGCCTCTATCTCTGCCACGAACTCTGACTTTTCTGCGCTTATCAGGAAGGCAGCAGCTCCAGCAGAGGCAGTATATTCAAGGGCGTCCCCAGGCCTTCCCTGCGAGGTATCAGCCCCCACTGCCAGCCCGTAGCGTATCAT
>JAOAKE010000047.1 GCA_026413805.1 Microcaldota archaeon
TAACTGAGGCGAAGGTAGTGCGGGTTTCCTCCAGCTTAAAATCCCCTGAATAGACCACCCTGCGCCTTCCAAAGTCAATTTCAGGCATTGCTGCCCCTGGAATGTGCCCTGCGTTGTAAAAGGTGAGCGAAGCCTCGCCAAGCTCATACCATTTATGGTAAGAAAGCTTGGTGGAATTCTGGAGCATTCTCTTGACGTGCGCTTGCTTGAATGGGAACTCGCCCCTCTGCGCCATTATCTTTATTGAATCCTGTATGATTAGCTCGCCCATGGCAAGCGTTGGGGGGGTGCAGACAAGCTCAGGCCTGCCCTGCCTATAAAGCGCAGGCAAAAACCCCGAGTGGTCCAAATGCGCGTGCGAAAGCACGACGAAGTCAGGCATGACAGGGGGCTGCAAGGGATATGTGTCGCTTGCATGTATCTTCAGCCCGCAATCCAGCATTATGTTTTCGCTGTCAGAAAGCAGGACGCAGCTTCGCCCAACTTCGCCAGCTGCCCCTAAAAACGTAAGCTCCATGCACCATGTTTGCTAAATTAAACCTATAAACCTTCCCGCTTCAGAGAAATAGGTTAAGCTATTAAAATTTGGTGCGCTAAACAGCCTCATGGACGAGCTTTCTTTTCTGGACCTTGCCATACTTAAAAAAATAGACAACGAGTCTTCGGTTGAAAAATTTGGAAGCCTGATAAACACCTCTTTTTTTGAGACTGCCAACCTGCTTGGCACCATAAAGATAAAGGGCTACATAAACATAGAGTCTTCAGTGGGAGGGATTTCGCGCGTGAGCCTGACAGAGGCAGGCAGCAACCTTCTTGCAGCAGCTGCACAGCGCGCTGAAGAGCCGATTGACCCGCTGGACACAGCCGCCTTGCAGGCTCTTGCCGCAGGCGCAAAAGACCTTGATTCCATCACCCAGAAGCTGAACATTCGCTCATCGGATTTGGCATTTCACCTCAACAAGCTGGTGCACCAAGGCTACATAGATTATGAGGTCCGCTCAGCAAAAGTTTCGTTTGTGCTTACTGAAAAAGGGTTCAACTACGTTGGCTCAATACGCACAGTGCAGCCCCCAGTTTCTCCCCAGCCTGCTGCCAAGCAAGAAGCAGAGGAAAGCGAGGAGCTGCCGCCGCGAATCGAAAAGGCCTCTGCGCCACCTTGGGTAAAGCCAGAGGGCGTAATAATCAAGGAAAAAAAGGAGGACATCCTCCACCTGCTCAAAGGCGAGCCACCTGCCAAGGAAGAGAAAAAAGAGCATGCAGAAAAGCACCATGAGCACAAGCACCACAAGAAGCCCCTGACTCCAGAGCAGCAGAAGGCAGAAGAAAGGCGCAAGCGCCTGATTTCAAAAATGGAATACTACCTTGTGGAGTATGCGCCATACCTAATACTCATAATGGTGGTTGCCGCGATATTCATTGTTCTTGCTTTCTTATCGCTTACCAAGCTTGGATGAGGCGCGCTATGGCAGACTTTAACCTTCTTTCAAAATATGGGATAGCAGTTGCGCCTTACAAGGTAGCCAAAAGCCCGCAGGAGGCAGCATCAGCGGCAAGAGAGCTTGGCTTTCCTGTTGCCTTGAAGGTGGTTTCACTTACAGGCGCGCACAAAACTGAAAAGGGAGGCGTGCTGCTCGGGATAAAATCCCCCCAAGAGGCAGAAAAGGCCTACCAGCAGATTGCTTCGCGCTTTGCCCCTGAGGAAATGGGGGGAGTGCTCGTGCAAAAGATGGTGGGGCAAGGGGCAGTTGAGCTGATAGTAGGCGGAAAAAAAGACGAGCAATTCGGGCATTTAATCATGCTCGGGATGGGCGGCATATTTGTTGAGATTTACAAGGACATCACCTTTCGCATCTGCCCAATCAGCTCTGAGGACGCCTATGAAATGATAGGCGAGCTTCGCTCCAAGGCAATTCTTGAGGGCGCGCGTGGGAGAAAGCCTGTCAACAAAAGGGCGCTGGTGTCCACTATGCTGGCAGTTTCCAGCTTGCTTGAAAAAGAAAGCCCGAAGGAGTTTGACATAAACCCGCTCATGGCAGATGAAAAAGGCTGCGTTGCAGTAGACATGCGCATAATATATTAGGGTGCTTGCATGGCTCAAAAAACAGGCGCGCTTGCAAAAAAAATCGCAAACCTTGAAGCGGTGTTCAACCCATCAAGCATAGCGGTAATCGGCGCAAGCAGAGAGCCAAACAAGATAGGGCATGTCATCGTAAAAAATTTCATAGATGGCGGCTTTGCAGGCAGGATTTACCCAATCAACCCCAATGCCGATGAAATTCTCGGGCTTCGCGCATACAAATCTGTCCTTGATGTAAAAGAAAAAATAGATTCAGCAGTGATTGCAATTCCCGCCCAATTTGTTGCGCAGGTGCTTGAAGAATGCGGCAAGAAAGGGATTAAGGGAGTGGTGCTCATAACCGGCGGCTTTTCAGAAGTGGGCAAGCATGAGGAGGAAAAGGCAATATCTGAAATTGCAAACCGCTATGGCATGGCGCTCATAGGCCCCAACTGCATGGGCGTAATAACCCCTGCCTCGCGGGTGGACTCTGTCTTCCTGCCAATCTACAAGCTTGGAAGGCCGCGGGTTGGGCCAATTTCTTTCATCTCCCAGTCAGGCGCAGTTGGGGGCTGCATAGTAGACCTTGCAGCCCGCGCTGGGATTGGCATGTGCAAGTTTGTCTCTTATGGCAATGCCGCAGTGATAGACGAATGCGACCTGCTTGAGTATCTCGGCCACGACAAAGACACCCAGATAATTGTCGTCTATTTGGAGGGGGTGAAAGACGGCAGGAGATTTTTGGAGGTAAGCAGGAGAATAACGCGCAAAAAGCCCATAGTCGCCATAAAGGCAGGGCGGAGCGCAGCAGGCGCAGAGGCAGCAAAATCCCACACAGGCTCTCTTGCAGGCTCTTCTGAGGCATATCGCGCAGCCTTCAAGCAGGCAGGAATAATAGAGGCAGCTACCTTGGAGCAGCTTTTTGACTTTGCCAAGGTATTTGACCAAGTGCTGCCTTCGGGCAAGCGGGTGGGCATAATCACAAATGGCGGAGGCATGGGCGTTTTAGCCGTTGATTCGCTTGAGGACGAGGGCTTGGAGCTTGCAAGCATTTCTGAGGAGACCGCCAAGCAGCTTCGCGCTTCCCTCCCTCCGTATGCGAACGTCCGAAACCCTCTGGACATAATCGGAGATGCAGACTCGCACCGCTATGAAGTGGCGCTAAACGCATTCATGAAAGACAGCGGCATTGACGTAATTTTATTGATAATCCTCTTCCAGACAGCGGCAATAGACAGTTCAGTGGTAAACATCGCAATCCGCGCCTCAGACCAGCGCAAAAAGCCCATAATTGCAGTCTGCACAGGAGGGGAATACACTGAGATGCACAAGCGCATACTAGAAAGCTACGGCGTGCCAACCTATTCCTCTCCCTCTTCTGCAATGCGCGCCATCTCCCGCTTCATAAAATATGCTGAGCACTACTCAAAATACAACAGGCTGCGCAAAGCCGAGCCAATAAAAACACAAAAGTGAGCTACCTTCTCCTCTTCACCTTCATTTGCCTCTCATGGTTCTTCTTGGCTTTCTTATACTCCCAAAGAGAGTAAATGTATAGGCCGATCAGCACAACTGCAAAGAGGCATACAATTGCCCAAAGCCTGCTTGGAGGCGGGGCAACAAGCAAAAGCATAGATACGATTCCCAGCCCCCAAAAGAGCCTGCTTCCCAAATGGTTTGTCCTTTCCCATATCTTTTCGCTGGCAAGCGTCCAGGGAGTGCCAATCCCGACGAAGTAGTTTCTCTTGGTGAAGTTGAGCATGTAGCCGACATAGAAAAACACCAAGGCAATTGCAGGCACAATCAAAATGGTGGGGTCTGAAAAGGTCCAATAGCCAAGGCTTGGCATGAGCAGGCTGAGGTAAATTATGCACATGGCAAAGACCATCACCACCTTGAACCCCCAAAACTGGTCTGAGAAATCCTCCAAGTTTTTCTGGTAAACCTCTATCTTTGGTATCAGGAGCAGCCCGAGGTATATCGCCAGCGCAATTATTGGTATGGCATATGCAACCGTAGTCTTTCCAAGCTCAATGCCTGCAACCCAGGCTCCAGAAAATTCTTCCCTTTCCACAAGCCTTGGCGCTGCATAAAAGGCTATCCCAAACATAAGGGCTATTATGGCGAGAGGCAACAGCTCACGATAGATTGACATTTCACCCACCCCTGCAACCTACTCTCACCTAAAGAATATAAATAAGAGCATATCGCTTGAAAGAAACTCATGAAAAACAAAAAAGAAGGGAGCGAAGAGCCCATCTTCACTGCAAAAAACGCCCTCTCGCTTGTAGGCGCGGTGGCAATAAGCATCCTTGCCCTTGCCTTGTTCTCAAAGGTGGAATCCCTTCGCAGCATGGGGTATATTGGGGTATTTTTAATCTCCCTCATCTCCTCTGCCACAGTGCTTTTTCCCCTGCCTGGCTTTGCAGTGGTATTTGCCATGGGAGCCTTCCTCAACCCTGTCTCTTATACACATCT
>JAOAKE010000048.1 GCA_026413805.1 Microcaldota archaeon
TATGCAGAAGGTCATCTGCCCGTTCATGTTGCTTGCCCGACCTCCAACTGGAAAGCTCTTACATTCCACCCCTGCGACAGTTTGTGTTCCTGAAGGAGCCGATATCGAATAATCCCCCACCCCCCAAAATCCCTGCACACTCTTAAGAAGAACTGTCTTTGAGGAGTTCCAAACTTCTTCTGACAGCATTTTTTTTCCTCCGCGCGCAACTATGCTTTGAGGATAAAAACCAAAGTCATTTTCAGATAGATAGGAAGTTGCGCTGTCGAACGCAAGGTCGGTTTCGCTTAATGGAGCAGAATAAACAGCCTCGCCAGTATCTATATAAAGGGTAAGCTTCTGGTACATCGCCCCTCTCTGACCGGGCACACTCATCTTTACAAAACCGTTGAGCGCTGGTCGTCCGAAGCACGTGGCATTTTCTTCTAGGTAATATTCAATATTTAGTTTCTGTTGCTGGTCTTCCGACCCAATACTGCTAAGCAGATAGGAAAGGTGGATAGGTTTGAAAGGAGGCTGTTCCGCCGGCTTAGTAATGTTTGCTGGCTTAGTAATGTTTTTTTCTGGTTCTGGCTGAGCAGGCAGAGCGGTGGTATTTTTCTGTGGGGCGGGCGCCGCTGGAGGTTGAGCTGATGACTCGGGCTCTGGTTGGCTTGCGGGTTGCCCTCCACAGCCAAAAAGAAACACTAGCGAAATGATCACAACAAAAACAAGAAGCCTCCGCCCCATAAAATCACCATTAGCGGATTCACCGAAAAAAAATAAAACCTTTCTGCGAGTTTGAATGACTCTTTGCAAGTCATAACTGGTCTAGAAGGATATGCGAAAAAGACAGGAAATGCCAAGTTTATAGCAGCGCCCAAAAACAGTCTGAGGCTTCCCATTCCTCTCCGACTTTAACCCTGCTCGAAAGTTCGCTTGTCCATGCTTACTCCTTCTCCACCTTCACCTGCCTTACAATTATTCCTGCTTCTTTTAAAAGCTGGAGCGAAGCCTCGCTCATCGGGTAATCTGCATTATACACTACTTCCTTTATCCCTGCATTTATTATCATCTTAGTGCAGATAAGGCATGGCGAAAAAGTAGAGTAAAGGGTAGCATCCTTTATTGAAATCCCATGATAAGCAGCCTGGACAATTGCATTTTCCTCCCCATGCGAGCAGACGCACTCTTCAAGCTTGGTGCCGCTTTCGGCAAATGACTTGCAGCGCGGGCAGCCTCCTTCATTGCAGTTTCTAATTCCCCTTGGAGTTCCATTATACCCTGTGGATACTATTCGCTTGTCCTTTACAATCACCGCTGCCACATGCCGCTTGAGGCAGTTGCTTCTGCTTGCCACCACCTTTGCTATATTCATAAAATATTGGTCCCAGTTCGGGCGGGTGGGCTTGAACTCATCTGAAATCTCGCCCAATATTGAATCAACTGAGTCATAAAGCTCGCGAAAGCCCGCATCATTTACTACCTTTTTTGAGGCAAGTTCAAATACCTCTTTCAAGTTCTGCCCATATTCATCCTTGCCTTCAATCTCAGCCTTTTCGATAAGCTGAAATGCCTCAAAGCTGCGCGGGTCCCCTTCCCTCCTTCTTGCCTTCATTCTTTCAAAGCGAACTTCTGGGGGCGCAGTCACATAAATCAAAGTCATTTTTCCTGTTCCTAAAAGGGCCTTGGCTTCTGCAGGGTTTCGGATTGAGTCAATTACATAGTTCCTGTCAGGCTGCAGCTTGGCAATAATCCTCCTTGCAAGCACATCTGGCCCAAAATTCCTGCGAAGTTCATTTCCCTTTAGGATGAGCGCCTCGCGGCTAATCTCTTTCCTCTCGTTTGCAAGCTCCTCGCGTATCACATCTGAAAGCGAATAGTAGTAGAACCCCTTTTTCACCAAATAGTCTGCAATAGTCCCCTTGCCTGCGCAGTTCTCTCCAGTCAGCCCTATAATTATCGCCATTCACCCACCCTCGGCTATGGTAGGGAGGAAAAGGAATAAAAAAGGACTGAATGGCTCAAGCCCTCGGCACCGTCTTCAGGGGACGTGTGTTTCTTTTTACAATGGCGAGGGCGGGGTTGTTGCGAATCTCCTTAGTGGCAATAAGATACTTTTGCTTTTCTACAGCGTCATCTTTTATAGATTTTTCTGGCAGGTTGCTTCCAACCACTTTCTTTTTCATTTTCTCAAAGACCTTCACATTGGCAGAGTCTAGAATCTCAATGATCTTTTCAATAGTTGCAGAGTCCAAAAGATAAGTAACATTCTTTTTCCCCCCGTAATTATTTCTGATAGATATATTCAGCGGGCGCTCTTTGTCCAAATAAGACAAGACCTTTTCATCCCTGTCTTTTTCCACCCAAACAGGCCCTAATACCACTTTTGGGTATGTGGTGTCAGACAAGTTCTCGTATGCAAGGACGTACATATCCCAAAATTGGCCCATAAAGCTTCTGGTTGTTTCTTTACTTTCTATTTCAATTCGGTATCTTTTCCCATTTACAAGTACTTCGCAAGTTCTATCTCCTATCCTGTCCATATTATCTGCGAGTTCAGCAGCACCAAACTGTAACGACCTGCGGGGTTCTGGTAAAGGTTTCACATCATTGCAGGCATTGAACCCCACAATAGCGGCACTTGTGCCTAAAATTGCCAATCTCTTTGCAAGATCCATACCCATTATATCACCTGTGGTTTTTTACGTATCAAAATGTTTATATATTTTTGTATCTTTGAATTTTAGCCAAAATAGGATTAATACTTAAACCATCAGCTCAAGCAGCCTTTTCAAGTCAGCCAGATTTACAATCGGCTTTCCGTAGCTTTCTGTATCCTCATTTATCCTTGGGCAGGCAGTGTTTATATACGCCTCAAAAGACATGAAATTCTGGAGGGCAATTGGGTTAAGCTCGTTTGCAACAAGAATGGCTGCCTTCTTGCCTTTCTTCTCAAGCATCCTTTTTGCCATCCTTGCCCCATTCAAATTAATCTGCCCGCATTTTGTAGATACGAGTATTCCGAATGTTTTTGCCTTTGAAGCAGCCAGCATTGAGCCTTGCTTCTTTTTTTCCAGCCTTTTTATCTCATCAGTAATCCAATATGCATCGCCCAAGTGCGGGTCAGCAACCAAGACAGGCTTGCTTGAAGGAAGCCCAAGAGGGTGGAATTTCCCGCCTCCAAAATAAAGAACGGCATCAGCTTCCTTTACCTTGCCTGCCTCTACATCACATCCCAAAACCTGCCCCCTATGCTGCGTGTGTGCCCCTCCCTTTTTCATCAACACTTTCAAGCCTGCTGCCTCAAGCCTTTCTTTTACCCTGCCGGCGCTTTTCAGGTGCTGGACAGGGAAAACAAGGGCCACCTTTTTCGCTTTTATCTCGTGCAGCATGGATGCCGCTCTTTCAACAAGCTCACCTGCCATTTTCCAGTCAAGCTCAGAAAAATAGGGAACATATTCCAATTTCACAGGCGATTGCACTTTCATGAATTCTGCATGCCCGAAGTGTATTATCTTGTCGGCTTTCACGTGCCGCGCCTCATCAAGGCACAAATCGCAGGCCCCATAGCAGGGAGAAGCCGAGAGGAATACTTCATGCCCCTGTGCCTCAAGCCTTTCTGCCTCTTCAAGCGCCTTTGCCTTTAAGCCCTCGGGAAATTGTATTATTATCCTCATGGAAACCTACAGCCCACGGCAGAGCGAAAAAACGCTCAGCGCCATTCTAAAATTCCTTCTTTCTTGCCTTCAGGCTCAGAAGCCAGCTTTGCCAGCCTTTTGAGCAGCACCTTCATTTCAGCGCTTGCCACCAGCCTCCTTGTGCGCTCAACTGCGTCGGGGTTAACTGATATGCTGGTTATTCCATACTCCACAAGCTTTTCTGCAAGCTCAGGATAAACCGAAGGCGCCTGGCCACAAATTGAGCAGGTCACTCCATACTTGTTGCAGACTTTTATCACGTGCTCAATGGCCCGCAGCACCGCCTGGTTGCGCTCATCAAATCCCTCTGCCAGCGTGGCATTGTCCCTGTCAATGCCAAGTATGAGCTGGGTCAGGTCGTTTGAGCCAATTGATAC
>JAOAKE010000049.1 GCA_026413805.1 Microcaldota archaeon
TCCAATAATCCTCATAGCCTCTGTGCTGCTTTTGGTCTGGGCGCTTGGAAAAATTTAGCATATTGCCCCTTGCCATGCCTTTCAAAATCGCCAAGTCAATGGACCCTCTGCCTGTTTCATCCAACTTCGCTTCCGCCCCTCTCTTTTTTCAGCCCATAGTCTGCCAGGCTTGCCTTGTACCATGAGCCGTACCTTTCAGTAGCCTGCTCTTCAATTGGCTTGGCATTCTCTATGGCAAAGCGCACATCCTCAGCTGTGATGAATTTCTTTTCATTTGAGGCAGCAATGTCCCCTGCCATCTTTATTGCCCCGGAAAGAATCCTTAGGCGAAGGGTAAGGCCGCTGACACCGTCTATTTCCTTTGCCTTCTTTCGCGCATATTCAATCATTTCAGCTATTGCCCCTGAATCTGCATGCGGGATTCTGCCGTCCCGCACGATTTCCTGCGCAAGGAACTGCACAAGCTTCAGCCGGTTTTCTTCATTGTCTTCCATGTGGGTGTTCATCAGCACCTCATAGCCATTCCCGATTATTCTTGAGCGAAGAGGGGGCAGGATGTGGTGCACGTCGTTTATGTTGGCTGCTGCTACCAATATGAAGTCAGCAGGCACGCCATCCACCCTAACCGAAGAGCCGGTTGAAGATTGGTTCCTGCCAGAAATCGGATAGTGCTTTTCCTGCATTGCAGTGAGTATGAACCTCTGCAGCCTGCCAAGCGAAGAAAGCTCGTCAATGAAGAGCACACCCTCATGCGCTTCATGCACTGCGCCCGGCACCACCCTTGTATAAGGAAGGGAGCCAATTGCAGGGTGCGAGCCATAGGGGTCATGCCGCACATCCCCCAACAGCTCGGTTTCAGATGCCCCTGTTGCCTGGACAAAGTTCGGCCGGTTTAAAGGCAGAAGCACCTTGAACTGCATCTTCTGCTGCATCTCAGCGCGCTTTGCAAGCTCCTTTTGGGTAAGAATGGCAATCTTGTCGCCTCTGCGCTCAAAGACCACCAACTCCTCCTTGCCATCCCGCATTCGCGTGGTGTAAACCCTTTCTTCCCTCTCAGGCGCCCCGCTTCCAAGCAGCAGGTCATCAAACGGCCCCCTGACCTTGCGGTATTTGTCAGCCCCGCAGAAATAGCAAGAAGAGGCATCCGGGCTGGAAAGCCTTCCGCATCTTCGGCACCTAAAGCCAAGCTTTTCAGAAACATAAAAGGGCACCATGGTAGGCTCAATGATTTCGCCTGCAGGCAGCCTCTCGCTTCTCCTGGATGAGCCGCTGCGAACCTGCACTATGGGCCGCTCTGGCTTTTCTGGGTTGTGCAAAACCAAGACCTCTTGCTTTGGCTTGGGCAGGGTTGAGGCGATCGCCTGCGCAAGCATTGACTTTCCTGTCCCAGGAGGGCCAACAAGCAAAAGATGGCGGCGCTGCTTTCCAACCAGCCTCCCTATCTTTACTGCGTGGTCTTGCCCTATTATTTGCAATAGCGGGTCTTTTGGGATGCTAACCTCTGCGGTGGAGCCAATGCTTGCAAAATCCATACAAAAATACAGCATAGGCAGAATATATAATTCTTGTCAGCGATTGTTTGGGTGGTGGTGCCATGGTCTCGCTTAAAAAAATCGTTCCTTGCAAATGCGGTGCTAACAACTCATTTTCCTTTGAATCCGACATGAGCGTGGAGGAGATATCTGTCTCTGCGCGATGTTCAATGTGCGGGGCGGCAATGCATGTTTCAGTTTCCTCATTCCTCTCGCCTGCGCCTCAGCCTTCTCCAGCCTCCTCCCCTTCGCCAACACAGCAGGAGCTTGATGCCGAGACAAAGGCAAACGTGGAGCAGGCAGTAAGGGACTTGTTCAGATACTAAGCGCCCTCCCAACTTTTGCAGCAGTTGGAAGTACGAGGCTCGGCCTGTCTTTTTTTGGGGCTTTTTTTACGTCTGGCTTTTTTGCCACCCCGCTGAGCACAAGGACTGACAGCATCCCCTTTTTGTTTGCCATGCGAATGTCAGCATCCAGCCTGTCTCCTACAAATGCCGCCTCGCTGGGCTTTATCTTGTGCATCTCAAGCAGCTTGTCAATCAGGTAGGTAGAGGGCTTTCCAACAACAGCATCAGGCTGCCTGCCACTTGCGGTGATGAGCGCGGCTGCAATAGCTCCGCTGCCTGGAGCATAGCCAAATTCAAGCGGCAGGGCGGGGTCGCTGTTGGCAACGATAAAATAGGCTCCGCGTGCCAGGTGATTTGTGGCTTGAGCCAGCTTTTCATATGTCAGCTGCCTGTCAAGGGCGCATACTACGATGTCTGCCTTGCCTTCCTCTCTTGCCAGCCTTGCGCCAGCCTCAAGCTCAAGCTCTTGAAGCAGGCCGTTTTCGCCGATTGCAAATACCTGCTTTCCCCTGCCAAATTTCTCGCGGATATAGTGCGCCACTCCAAATGCCGAAGTCATTATCTCCTCGGAGCGAGCGCGGATGCCGAATTTCCTCAGATGAAAGACATAATCTGCCCTGCTTTTTGTGGCGTTGTTGGTAAGAAACAGCACCTTGGCTTTCTTCTGCAGCCTTGCTATCTCCTGCGGAACTCCTGCAATTGCCTGAGAGCCTCGGTAAATTACCCCGTCCATGTCAAAAACTACTGCCTTTATTGCCATCAAGAGGCCTTTGCAAGCAATTTTCTTAAATGCTGCCTCGCAGGTATTCGTCGTATCCTCCCAGGTCCAGCAAGCCATGCCCGCTGAGGTTGAACACAATTGTCTTTGCCTCGTTCTTCCTCTTGCACTCCAATGCAATGTCAATTACCGCCTTTATGGCATGAGAGCTTTCAGGGGCTGCAATTATGCCCTCGCTTCGCGCAAAGGTTATTGCCGCTTCAAAAACATCGTGCTGGTCATATGCCACAGGCCTGACCCTCTTTTCAGCTATGAGCAGCGAAACCGTGGGCGCCATCCCATGGTAGCGCAGCCCGCCAGCATGTATTTTCGAGGGCACAAAGTCCTTCCCAAGAGTATACATTTTGATAAGCGGCGTCATGCCAGCCGTGTCCCCGAAGTCGTATCGGTATTCCCCTTTCGTGGTTGAGGGGCAAGAGGAGGGCTCAACAGCCACAAATTCACATTCATTCTTTCCTTTCAGCTTGTCATAATAGAGCGGGAAGGCAAAGCCGCCGAAGTTGCTTCCTCCGCCAATGCAGCCCACTGCGTAGTCAGGCTTTTCATCAATCATTGCAAGCTGCTGGCTTGCCTCCTGCCCTATTACTGACTGGTGGGCAAGGACATGGTTGAGCACAGAGCCAAGCGAGTATTTTGATTTTCCTTCCTTGTCTGAGACCACCCGCTCAATCGCCTCGGAGATGGCAATCCCGAGGCTTCCCCCATGATATGGGTCTTCTTCCAGGACCTTTCTTCCAAAAGAGGTGACATTTGAAGGCGAAGAATGCACTGTTGCGCCATAGGCCTCCATCATTATTTTTCGGTATGGCTTTTGCTGGAAACTGACAGCAACCATAAACACCTCGCACTTCAACCCGAACAGCATAGTGGCATATGCAAGGGAGGTGCCCCACTGGCCTGCCCCTGTCTCGGTTGCAAGCTTTTCTACTCCCTCCTTCATATTGTAGTATGCCTGGGCAATGGCAGTGTTGGGCTTGTGCGAGCCGCAGGGGTTCAATCCCTCATGCTTGAAGTATATTTTTGCAGGCGTCTTTAGGTATTTTTCAAGCCGAGTGGCGCGATAAAGTGGGGTGGGCCTGCCCATCCTAAGCAGCGCTTCCCTAACCTCTTCAGGTATTGGGATGTGCCTTTCAGGGCACATCTCCTGCCTTACTATCTCCTTTGGGAACAGGGCATAGAATGCCTCAGGTGGCACAGGCTCATTTGTGGCAGGATGCAGCGGCGGGGCAAATGGGGGGGG
>JAOAKE010000004.1 GCA_026413805.1 Microcaldota archaeon
AGCTTACCCTGTGGGATGAGGCTGGCGAGCAGGGGCTTGGCGGCAACGTCACCTTCAAGGTAAAGGTCAAAGTGACCACTGACGTAATGGACATGGGGGTTGAGCCTTCTTTTCTGTCAGTTGGAGCTGGTCAGCCAGCGCGCTATACTATAACCGTGGTGAACAAGGGCATAGGAGCAGACACTTTCACAGTTGGCTCGAGAGGAGTGCGAAATTGGCTTTTCCAACGCAGCCTCTACATCCCTGCAGGCACTTCTAAGTCCATAAGCTATGAAGTTGTGGGTGAAGAGGAATCAGAATATTCCCTGAAGCTCTGGGCGCGCTCCTCCTCTTCTGAGCAGATTTATGCAGAAAGGGAGGTTTCTCTTAGGGTGCGCACAGACTTGTTCTCAGACTATCGCGCAGTAAATCACGGCGTGCTCTTGTTTCCAATAACCCAAGCCCCACTATATTTTGTAGTCGGGCTTTTGTCCAACCTGCTTCCCTGAGTGGTATTGATGCGCAAAGAAAGTTATTCTGCAAGCAGCGGCTATGCTGCAGCAGCTATCCAGCGGCTTATTGGGAAAATCCCACCATTCAAGCCAAGAAAAGATAAAGAAGGAGAGGCAGGGCAGCGAATTTCTGCTGCAAAAGAAGCTGCTGCGCTGTTGGTTGAAAAAAAATTTCCGCTCTCGCAGGTGAAAAAATCAATCTCAGAAAAATACAAAATCCCATACCTTAAAAATTCCGAAATCCTCCGCTTCGTACCTCGCTCGCAAACCGCCCTTCGCTCTTTGCTTTTGAAGTCACCCTCCCGCACGCTTTCAGGGGTTTCGCCAATTGCCATAATGCCACCTCCTGCTTCTTGCGGGGGCAACTGCATCTACTGCCCAAGAGGCGAGAACGCCCCGCAGTCATACACAGGGTTTGAGCCAACGACAATGCGGGCAATCCAAAATGATTATTCTGCCAGCAGGCAGGTGCTGGCACGCATTCGCCAATACAATCAGCAGGGCCACCCGACCGACAAGTGCCACCTTATAATAATGGGCGGAACCTTCCTATGCGTTGGGAAGAGAAAGCGGCATCTATTCATGAAAGAGGCATTTGAGGCCCTGAATGGGAAAAAGGCGCATTCGCTTCGCCAAGCAATAGATGAGAACGAGCATGCCCCTCACAGGGCAGTGGGGGTGACATTTGAAACCCGCCCAGACTTTGCCTTTGAGCCGCATGCAGACGAGATGCTGCAAATGGGCGGGACACAGGTGGAATTGGGAGTGCAGTCGCTCTCTGACATTGTATATCGCAAAGTGAATAGGGGGCACACCATCGGAGATGTTGTGCGCGCCACCGCAGTGCTAAAGGACAGCGGATTCAAGGTGCTCTATCACATGATGCCTGGGCTTTTTTCCACCCCCAAGCAAGACATATCCTATTTTCGCAGGCTTTTTAGCTCTCCTGACTTTCGCCCAGACATGCTCAAGATATACCCCGCGCTTGTTGTTGCAGGCACTGGGCTTTACCAACTTTGGAAGGCTGGAAAATTCTGCCCCTATGGCACAGAAGAGGCAGCAGAGGTTATAGCAAAGGCTACGGAATACATCCCTCCCTATGTGCGAATAATGCGGGTTCAGCGCGACATCCCCTCCCCTCTTGTCTGCGCAGGAGTGAAAAATTCCAACCTGCAACAAATTGTTGAAAAAAAGCTCTCCGAAAGAGGCAAAAGGTGCCGCTGCATAAGGTGCCGCGAAATCGGAAGCACTGCAAGAAAAGGTGCGCCAGTAAGGCAGCTTAACCTAAGCCTGCAGAGGATAGATTACCAGGCAAGCAAGGGCAAGGAGGTATTCCTCTCGTTTGAGGATGTGGAAAAAGGCCTGCTTGCTGCCTTTCTCCGCCTGAGAATCCCGCATAAAAGCCACCGCAAGGAAATAAGAGGCATTTCTTCAATAGTCCGCGAGCTGCACGTCTATGGGCAGGAGGCTGAAATAGGGCAGCGAAGCGAGGCCAAATTCCAGCACAAGGGATTGGGGAGGCGCCTGATGGAAGAGGCGGAAAAAATCACAAAAGAGGAGTTTGGCTTGGAAAAAATATGCGTGATTTCAGGGCCAGGGGCGCGAGGCTATTACCGAAAGCTTGGCTACTCATTAAACGGGCCCTATATGGCAAAAAGAATATGACTCTCGCTCCTTAAAACAAGCAAGCAATGTTGTGGGAGTCCTTGCTCACAAACAACTATGATTGTGACAACTCCTCATTTTTGGTGGCAGATGTTGCTTCAAGGCTGGGCATGCCAACATGGTTTCTTATTTTTCCTAACCATCTTGCCATAAGGACAGAAGATTTCTTTTTTGAAACCACTTGCGGACGATATTTCAGCTTGCCTTCTGCTGCAGGTAGTTTGCCTTTAAGCTGCAAAGAAATTTCTGCATCAGATACCTCAATTGCTGCTTTCATATCCTACTCAAACAGAGGAGTTGCAAAATTCAGTCTGGGAGATTACATCGGTGCAATTGAAGATTTCACAAAAGCGATAGAACTCAACCCAAACTATGCAGAAGCCTACTACAACAGAGGGCTTGCAAAAGTCAAACTGAAAGATTACGACAGCGCATTTATAGATATCTTAAAAGCAAAAAGACTTATTTGAACAAATGCGGCTGCCGGGATTTTCAGCTTTTAGAAGCAAAAAAGCATTTGAACCCGGGTCGCAAGCTTTCTCCAAACCTTTTTCGTTTTTTCAGGTTGTGGGAAGCTCGAATCCTACCAGGCTGGACTACAGCCGCACAGTATTCGTGTTCCAACCAGCTTGGTAATATAAAGCTTGGTAATATAAATATTGCTTGCAAAACAATGCCATCAAGGCGCAAAGGCGCCTAGGCCGGAGACAACAAACCAATTATTGCAGCAATCCTAAGCTTCGTAATATCGGGCTTGGGGCACGTCTACCTTGGCAAGATAAAGAAAGGAATAGTATTCTTCATTGCAACAATCATCGGCACTTTCTTCTTTGTAATACCCGGATTGATAGTCTGGGCAATAAATGTCTATGATGCATACATGGAAGCGCAGGGAAAGCCTGTTTGGAAGTTCGATTGAGGGAGACAAATTAAATTATTTTTGGGCGGAAGCTTTCTATGAAGCTTCCGCGCCAGGCTATTTTTGCATTCAATGCCAACATAGACCATCTTAAAAGCGCGGGGGAAGAGGATATCCTAAAGATAGAACAGGAGTTTCCTGAGATTGCCTCCGCGATGTCTGAGTCTTTTTCATGGGGAGTCCAGCGGGAAATGGCAATTGAAGAGCGAGCCTGCAAATTTTTTCTTTCAAACTTTGAGTTTGAGATGAAAATAGTAGGAGGGCAGGCAGGAAATGCTGCCGAGCAAGCCTCTGCACTTGGGGTGGAGTGCTACCTGCACACCAATTTTGCAAACAGCGACCTTGTCTCCCTCTTTTCGCATCCTGAAAAAATTTTCCTTGCATCTGAGAATGGCTTTGTGCGAGCAAATGAGTTGTCAGCTTTGCAGCCTTCTGCCCACCACTTTGTCTTTGAAAACAAAGAAAGCCGAACGCGCTTCATTGCTTCTTATGACCCATTCCCGCTGCACCCTGATTCCAACTTTTGCAGGAATATCCAAGGGGTGCTGCCACAAATTGACAAGGCATTCGTTGGCGGCTTGCACCTTGCCAAGTCCCCTGCACAACTGCAAAGGTTCTTGGATGAAATGAAAAAGTGGAAGGAAGCCAACCCCTCACTTTTGATTTTTTTTGAGATGGGCGAGTTTCTCTCGCGTGAAGTCCTCAAGGCAGCCGAAAGCGAGATATTCTCAATCGCCGACATTGTTGGGCTGAACGAGGTAGAGCTTGCTTCACTTGGCTTTGAGCTGCACGACATTTCTAAAAATATAAAAACAGCGCTTTTTCATACCCCTGAAGAGCAGCAGGTCTTTCCCCACGAGAAGACCAATGCGGCTGCCCTTGAATTTGCCCGCAGGTGTGCAAGCTTTTTTGCGCAGACCGGTAGGCGGGCAGGCCTTGAAGACATAGTTGGCTACAAGCCGCAATTTATTGGCTCGCCGAAGCGCACAGTAGGGCTAGGGGACACCTTCTCCTGCGCCTATTTTCTTGCAGTCTGAGCAGGAAGCAAAAGGTGCGACCGCCGGGATTTCCACCCCTGCTTCGGATTTGAACCCGGCTCGCGAGATTTTTGCGGACGATTCTGCAAAAACCATTGCCCTGGCAATCTCGAATCCTAACCAGGCTAGACTACGGTCGCACCGCAGAGTGGGATTTGCAAATTCCCATTTAAAACAATTGCGCTTTTTTTGGCTTCGCCGAATGTTTTTTATAATGTGTCTGAGCTTTTAGGTGCATGAAGCGGTGCGGGTTCATCTTCTCACTGGACGCCTTTGTCGCATTCACAATAATTACAATCACAGTCAGCCTCCTTATATTCATAATCGGGGTGCCAAAGGGCTACTATTCCATGCTGGAGCAAGCCCACCTTCTCTCATTTGACTGCCTGCAGGTCCTTTCTACCTCTTCTTTTTCAGGCTTTTCGCCGCCCACCTACCTGGACATAATTCTTTCAAATTCGCCGGGCCACCCCCTTTCAAGTGAGATAATGAGAAACATTGTTGGAGGCAGCACAAATGTCTCGCGCAGGCCAATAATTCCAAAGGGATATGGGTTTGTTTTGGAAGACTTTGACTTCTCCACTGACAGCTGGAGGGTCCTTTACAATTCATCAGCAGACCCGCTTTCAGACCGTTTTGGAAAAGCCTATTCCAAGCTGCAAGCGTCATCAACAATCTTTGTCTCATCTTACAGCGTGCCTCCCTCTCCTGGAGAGTCCATGTATTGCTATATTTCTTGCAAGGGATACCAGCCAGACGGGTCTTATCGCTCCACTTGTGATGTTACCCCGTGCAGCAGGCCACTTGATAACTTCGGTGTAGGCGCAAACTCCCTTCACCTAGTCAAGCTCACAGTATTTGCGTGATATTATGAAGAATTCAAGCAGCAGGAAAGGATTTTTATTTACTCTTCTTGCGCTCTCCATCCTGGGCTTTATCCTCATGGTCATGCCTATTTGGATTGCCACCTTTGAAAAGGCAGACCAGCGGGCAGCAGCCAGATTCAAAGGGGAGGCAATGCGCTCCCTCTTTCATGCAATTTCCGATGAAACCTTTTCTGATTTTGCAAACGCCTCCTCATTTTTTGCCCTGCGAAAGCTTACCTTGTATGCCTCCAATGTCTCCACCCCGCTTCCGTGGAAGGATTCAGCTGCAACAGACCCGCGCAATCCCCACACCGATGCAGTTGCGGAAAGCATCCTCTCATTGGTTTTGGAAGGGAATGCCACCCCCACATCTGTTCCGTTGGTTTATTCTGATGAGGAAAAGAACGCCTACACCTTTAAGGCTTGGAAGGACAGGGTTGCCAAAGCAGTAAACATGATGGGTTTCAACATCTCCTTTTCAGACCTTAAGAACTTCTCCTTCCGCCAAAGAGATGAATGGACTGTTGAAGCCTATTTTGAAATGGAGATGAACATAAGCGATTTTGAAAAAACCATGCGCCAGTCCAAGAGGCTTCGCGCAAACGTCTCCTTTCCAATAAACGGTTTTCGCGATGCCATGGTTTCAAGGATGGACGCTGTCCAGAGGTGCAATTCAGGGAGTTTGTGCACTAACTTTGTAGAACGACAGATATTCCGCAATGACCAATATCCCTCGCCTGCGAGCTTGCAGCCAGTCTTGCTTAGCAGGCCGCCGCGCGCTGTTGGGGGAGGGGCAGGCTGGTTCTATGGCCCTATTACAAGCCTTTACCCATATGAAATGGAAATAGACCAGCTTGCCAACATCTCAAGCTACATCCTTGTAAGAAGCTGGGATGAAAACCTCACCAATTATGCCAACCTATACGGAGGAATAATCATTACCAACCTGCCATCGGAAATTACTTACAATGTCACAGAAGGGAGCTGCGAGTACAACATTACTGAGCAAACACGCTGCATCAACTGCATAAGGCGCTACACCTCAAACATGCCGGGCTGTGCTGCCAGGGTTGAGCTTGTTCCTGCCACCATAATAAACAGGCCTTTCTTGGAAATAGGCGGCTCAGATTGGATAAACGAAATAAGGGCGGTGCGCCGGGCAGGCCTTCCTGACGAGCGGTATGTCCTTATAGAAAACCAATATTCCCTGCCTGAGCAAAAGCTTGAGGGACACCACAGGCTGTGGGACTTAAGCAGCATTAGGGATGTTTTAATGTGCGGCTTTTATGTGAAAGGCAAAGGCCCCTCTTTCTTCCAGAGAATGCTAGCAGATGCACAAAACATCAACAACCCTGCCCTTGGTATTGAAAGCTTTGTAGTAGGGACATGGGCGGGCGGGAGCGAAGACAGCAGCTACTCCAGCCCGCCACAGGATGCTTCCCATGAAACCTTCTCTCGGCTGGACTGGGAATTTTACAGGCGGTGGTCAGGCGAAAAGATAAAGGGCATGCCTGGCTGCAAGAGCCGCGAGATGTGCGGAAGCCCGGACAACAATGCCACCAAGCTCGGAGTGGGAAGGTTCACCCTTACAACCGATTCTATCGCAAGATATGGGCTGGGAGAGCTCTCATGCACAAAATATCCCCAAGCAGGATGCAGCTGAAAGTGAGAAGATGCAAGCAGAGAAAGAAAAGATGCAAACCTGCGCAATGCGCGCGCAAGCAGCAACAGAGGTGCTTGTCCTTGTGGGCTTTGCGCTTGCCTTTATTTTGCCCTTTGCATTCCTTTTTCTGTCTACCACCTGGGGCGAGATAGGAAAGTCCTCCACACTCCAGGCAAAGATTGCTGTGCGAACCATTGCTGATGAGGCAGGCGAAGTCTATCTTCAAGGGCCAGGCTCAAAAAAAGTGATTTATGTCTATTTTCCATCGGGAGTGGTTGATGGAGGGTTAAACGAAGGAATAGTGAGGCTGACTGTGGAAAGAGAAGGGCTAAGGCAGGACATTGTAAGCTATACATTTGCCAACATCTCGGGCTCTCTTTCAGGAAAAAGAATAGCAGGGATTCAAAGAATAAGGCTACAATATGTTTTTCCAGGAGATTATGTAAACATAAGCTATGTTGATTCCGGATGAGTTTATGGAAGTTGCAGTTGGCAAGCTTGGGCAGGCAGCAGTGGAGTTCTTTGCCTATGCATCGTTTTTCTTGTTCGTTGTCCTAGTGGCAACAGCTGTTTTCTTACAGATTCAACAGCAGGAGCTTTCAAAGGCAGAAACTGCCTTTGCCCAAGAAACTGCCTATGAGTTTGCAGACCAAATTCACACAACATTCATTGCTGGGTCTGGCTTTAGGCAGTCAGTCTCTCTGCCCCAATCAATTCTTGGAAGGCCCTACCAGATCAAGATAAGCCGAAGCGGAAGCCCAAATGTGAGAGAAACAGGGATGGTGTATGTGGAGTGGAAAGGGGCAGGAGGGCAGCTTAGCTTTTCAGCGCCAACAGTGACAACCGCCTATGATGCAACTACACATGCAGGCTTCATTAATGTGTCAGGGGATTTTATAATAATAAATCCGGCGAGCTACCCCGGAGTAAAGCTAAATATTTCAAATGAGAATGGAAGGATACGGTTCAGCAGGGGTTAAGATGGGCTTGAAAAAGGGGCAATATTTTTCCTTTGATGCAATTGTGGCAGCAGTAATAGGGATAATTGCACTTTCCACACTGATAGCTTATTGGAGTGGCGCGCAGTCTGCGGTGGACAGCCGGGCCTTGCCTTTGCATTCCGAGGCAGCGCGCATGTCAGCAGCACTTCTTTCGCCAGGCGAGCCTGCCAACTGGACCAATTTCCTTCCACCCAGCGGTGGAATAGGCGGAAACATCAGGCAGGTTGGGATAGCCAGCCAATCCGGGGTATTAAATCGCACAAAGGTGAACGCCTTAATAGACAGGATAGGAGTCATTGGCGGGCCTTCCAGCCCAAAATATCCTGCTTATTTAGAGCTTGGCAGAATATTGCACACCCCTTCAAACTACTATATCCTTCTTGAAGCATCAGATTCAATTTATTCAAATATCTGCAGCACCTCTTCAGTCTGCCTCATCGGATGGCCTCCTCCTGCAAATGCAACCGAAGTAGCCATCTTTCACCGCGGGGCAGTAAGTGAAGAGGGCATTCCTGTCCGCGTTCGCGTATTTCTTTGGCGCTAACTGAAAAAAACCGAAAAGAAGCTATTCTACTGTCACCGACTTTGCAAGGTTCCTTGGCTTGTCAGGGTCGCGCCCAAGCTCCACTGCCATATAATAGGCAAGCATTTGCAATGGGATTGAGTATAAAATAGGGGAGGCAAGCTGGCTGCACGGCGGCATCCTGAATGACAATGCTGACTTTGAAAGCAGTTCTTCTGAATCTGACAACACCAAGAGAGTGGCATTCCTTGCTTTGCATTCCTGTATGTTTGAGGCTGTTTTTGGAAGTGATTCGTCAGATGGCGCAAGCGCCACAACCACGACCTCTTTGTCCAAAAGCGAAAGCGGTCCGTGCTTGAGTTCTCCTGCAGCGTATGCCTCTGCGTGCAGGTAAGTTATTTCTTTTAGCTTAAGTGCCCCTTCAAGGGCAACCGGGTAAGAGTAAGACCTCCCGATAAAGAAGAAATCCCTCCTTTTTGCAAGGGCAGAGGCAATCTTTTTTATTTCATTTGACCTAGAGGCAAGCCGCTCTATTTCCCAAGAAAGCGCGGCAAGCTCTCCTGCCAGTGCGCTTTTGCCTGCAAGGGAAATGGCGATTTTTGTAAGGACGGCAAGCTGGCAGGTGAATGACTTGGTGGCCACCACCGAAAGCTCAGGCCCAGCCCCAATGACTACTCTGGCGTCTGCTTCTCGGTAAAGGGAGCTTCCCACTACATTTGTTATCGCGATTATCTTCGCCTTGTCCTTCTTTGCAAGCCTTACAGCTGCAAGGGTGTCGGCAGTTTCCCCAGACTGGCTGATTGCCACAACCACTTTCTCTTTTCCTGTGCGCAGGTACGGGTATTCTGAGGCATAGGCCACTTCGCATGAGGCCCCAAGGAGCCTGTGCATGGCAAGTTTGAAAACCAAGCCTGCATGGTATGAGCTGCCAGAAGCAACAACTGCGATGCTGCTTTGGTTTTTCAGCAGCCCAACAGCTTCGCTGACATCAGCAGCCAACGCCTCCCTCACCTTTGACTGCTGCTCATTGATTTCCTTAATCATAAAGTGCGGGTAGCCGTCCTTTTGGGCCATCTGCGCAGTCCAATTTATGGCATGCACCTTTCTTGCCACCTTTTTTCCGTCTTTCCCAAAGACTACAAACCCATCCTTGTGCATCTCGGCACGGTCGCCATCTTCCAAAAAAATAGCTTGGTTTGTGTATTCAAGCAGGGCGGCAACATCAGAGGCGCAAATCATTTCTCCCTTCCCAACCCCCATCACCAGAGGCGGCCCATTGCGGGAAAGGTAAATTGCCTGTTCCCCCTCTGCCATCACTACTAAAGACCACGAGCCTGTCAGCCTCCCCACTGCCTTTTCAAACGCCTTCCCAAAATCCTTCTCTTTTTTTCGCGCATCCTCTATCAGGTGCGCCACAAGCTCGGTGTCTGTCTCAGAAGTGAAGCGGTGCCCAGCGGATAAAAGCTCCTCCTTCAGCTTTTCAAAATTTTCAATAACACCGTTGTGTATCACGAATATTTTTCCGCTGCAGTCTGAGTGCGGGTGGGCATTCTGTGGGGTGACGCCGCCGTGGGTTGCCCATCGCGTGTGCCCAATACCCATGTTGCCTTCAAGCTGCAGGAAATTCTTTTTTTTGTGGATTTCATCTATTTTTCCCACGTCTTTTATCACCCTTATTTTTCCATCCAGGGTGGCAATTCCTGCCGAATCATAGCCTCGGTATTCCAGCCGGCGCAGCCCTGCCAGTATTACTTCTGAGGCCTTTCGGTGTCCTATGTAGCCGATTATTCCGCACATGAGAAAAGCACCAAAATCAGACCTTTTCCCCTACTGCGAAAGTCCTTTTTACAGCCGTGATTTTTATTTTTACTTTTTCGCCCACCTCTGCATTTGGCACAAATATAACAAAGCCTTCAATGTGGGCGATGCCATCTCCCTTTGCGCCCTTGGCATCAATTATAACTTCGTATTCCTTGCCTTCCTCAACAGGGCGACCGATTCCATCCATAACACACACCCTCCACATAGAGCTTGGAAGGAGTGGTTAATAATATTTTGGCTTTTTGGAAGCAGCATTGCCTGCTTGGTTACCTAAAGGGGCGGGCATTCCTGCGAAGGCGCATTAGGGCAGGGCTCCGTCCCAGCCTGCTAAAAAGCGAGCCATATGCCTGCTCAAATTGGCGCCCATCTAATGCCGCGCGAAGGTCGGCTTCAATAAGCACAGGGGGATAGGCATAGGATTTGTGGAGGCAAGAAAGCGAATGGACAAAGGAGGCTATTTCATCAAATCCCCTCTGCCCAGAAAGGAACTCCACCCGCAACGGCCGGTCATCCTTTACTGGCTTGAGGTAAAAGGCAAGTATTCTTTCGCCCCATTGCCCGAGCTCTTTGATTATCTGGTGCCTCTGTGGTTCCGCCGCATAGGAAAAGGCGCAAGTCCTCTCACCCTCATTCAGCATAAAAAACAGGAAATTAGTGTCGTTTGTGTTGGCAAACCCATTGCCCTGGGTGTGCTTGCTGACTATCTCTATGAATCGCCTGCTTCTGCTGTCCTTTATCACTCCCAGCAAAGTGCAGTTTTTTTCCCAGGCAGCTTGGTAAAGCTTGCGGTATTCTTCTACTGTCTCGTTGTAAAGTGGCCTAATTTCCGACTCTTCTGGCGGCCTGTCTGACAGGAGGGGGGCTATTGAGCCATCCAGCAGCAGATAATCTGGAGAATGCTGTGCAATGAGCTTGCTTGCACAGGAAAGCTCGCTTTTAAGCCTGAACAATGACTTGTGCCATATAACCTCATAGCTGTCAAGCCCGCTTCGCACGTCATATTGCGTGTTTGGGATTGCAGACGGGAAGTAGGTGTGCGAAATCACCTTGGAAGCGCGATATTCAAATATCACGCCCGCTGCCCTCAAGAGGAGAAAGTCAAAGCCGTGCAGCTCCTCCCCTATAATGCCGCTGTCCACGGCAGCGACCTTGCAGCTTATGGAAACCTTGCCCACAGGGTAAAAAAGGCTTTTTTCAAGGGTTTCAGGGTATTCTATCTTCCCTGAATTGAAGCGCAGCCTTTTTGCAAGCTCCCTTTTTTCATTTTCCGACTCCGAAATCTTTTTTGCAATTTCTTCCAAGCCAGAGTCAAGCATAAGTAATATAACGCTGGGTTTGCTTTTTATCTGCATATGCCGCGGAAATCCGATTTCCGCTACTAAAAAATTTCCGGAGGAAATTTTTCATGGCACTCAAGCAAGTGATTGTAATCCGCAGCGACTTGGGAATGGGCAAGGGCAAAATCGCTGCGCAGGTTTCCCACGCCTCCCTTTCTGCTTTTCGCCAGGCAGAGCTGCGCGACAAATTCACTGCGCGGAAATGGGAGGCAGAGGGGCAGAAAAAAATTGTCTTGAAGGTCGCAAGCGAGCAGGAGCTTCTTGCCCTCTATGAGAAGGTAAGGCGCGAGCTTCCATGCGCCTTGGTTCGCGACGCAGGAAGCACCCAGCTTGAGCCAGGCACAATCACTTGCTTTGCCGCAGGGCCTGCTGAGGAGGAAAAGATAGACAAGTTCACAAAAGAGCTCAAGCTTCTCTAACCAGCGCCAAGCCCGCCTGCCAAAATGCAAAGGCCTAAGCCCGTGCCTTCTCTCCGGCTGCCAGCTGCTTTTTTTCTGCCACCTCGCCTGCGCTCTTTTTCACCTTGGTGTAAATCCTGAGGATTTCTGCAACAGACCACGCCTGTGAAATTGCCCCCCTCGGTTCCATCGTGGCAGGCTCATACAGCTCTGGCAGGGAGCCTATGCACCCCTTTCTTATTGCATCTGCAAATGGGCGAAGGGAAGCGAGAACCTGCGCTTCGCTTCCAGGATAGACGCTCAGCTGCGCGTCATAAAATGCCCCCAAAAGCCAAGGCCAAACCATCCCCTGGTGGTATGCAACATCCCGCTCTTGCTGGCTGCCTGCATAGTGCTCCTTGTAGCGCGGGTCTGCGGGGGAAAGGGTGCGAAGCCCAAGCGGGGTATAAAGCCTGGAGCGGACAACATGCAATACATACTTTCTTTGCAGGGGGTTTAGTGGCGAGTGCGGAAGAGAGGCCGCAAATATCTGGTTTGGCCGGACTGATGCATCATTAGGCTCAATGACGTCAAACAGCCCCCCATCATCAGCGCAGAACTTTTGGAACGAAGATTCCACGCCCTCCAAAATCTTTGCAATTGCTTCCTCCCGCTTGCCGTCGTCAAAGCGTTTTGCAAGCTCGCGGAGAAAGCACAAGTTGGAATACCACAGGGCGTTTATTTCAACTGGCTTGCCATTCCTGGGAGTCACTGCCACGCCATTGACTTTTGCATCCATCCAAGTGGCAGCAGGCTCCTTTACAGAAAGCAGGCAATCTGCGTCCATATAGGCAAGCCTGTTGCCATGCATATAGGAGGAAACAAAGCTGCAGAGGTGCTTCCATAAGCCATTTTCCACAGTCCAATAGTCGTTAGTGTATTCAACATACTCTCTTACAGAATTGACAAACCACAGCGAGGCGTCAGCGCAGTTGTAGTGCGCTTGGCCGCTTTCATCTATGAAGTTTGGAACCAGCCCCTCTCGCATGAGCGAGGCATATCTTAAAAGAACCTCTGCCGCAAGCCCATGCCTGCCTGTGCAAAGAAGAAGCCCAGGCAAGGCAATCATCGCGTCCCTTCCCCACTCCGAAAACCAATGATAGCCTGCCAAGATGCCGTGCCCCTTTCCTCTTTTCGCAATGAAGGTGTCGGCCGCATGCAAAAGAACCTCTAAAAAGTCTGTCCGCTCCAGCTTGTTCTGCTGGCAGTATTGCTCTGCAAAATGGTGTGAGCGGAGGGCTTGCCTGTCAAGAAGTTCCAGGGCATCAGAGGGCAAAAGCATCTCCAAGGAAATCGAAATGTGCAGTTCATCTCCCTTGCAAAGCTTTGCCAAAAAAAGCCCAGGCGAACAGAGCGTTTCAATGTAGGGATACCCCCTCTCTTTTTCAGCGCGGTATTCCATATTGCGGTATACTTCCCTTGCCTGCACAAACCTTCCGCCAGAGGCGCAGACGCGCATCTCTGAAGGCTTTCTTATCAAAAAGCCTGCACGGTCGCATTCAAATTCCAACGCAGGCTCAATGGCAGAGGGGTCGCTGTGAATCTGCCTTGGGGCAAGAAGTGGGCGGGCCGAAAGCTCAACTTCTTTTCCAGCCAGCACCCTATAGGAAACAAGGGCAGTGTTTTTGCCATGCACCATCCTGACCGATTTTTCAAGCCGCACGTCGCCAAGCGAATAGAGAAAGGTTGGATGGTGGTAGAAGGAAAAGCCTATTTGGTGGCGGAATCCCTCTGGGTAAACTACCCCTGGGTAGCAGTTTGTTGAAAGGGGATATTCGCTCCCACCCACCTTGGCAAACTCCTCAAATTTTGAAAGCATTACATGCCTAGAGTGCGCTTCGCCAATAGGCGCAACTAGCAACCCATGGTATTTGCGCGTGTTCATCCCGATTACAGTAGAAGAGGAATACCCTCCCAGCCCGTTTGCAACCAGCCATTCCTTTCCTTTAGCCTGCGAAGGAGTCAAGTCAAAGGCAGAAAGCGATATCATGCCCACCTATCGCTTCTTTAAAATAAAAAGTTTGCGCTGCTAGGCGCGTGGCTTGGCTAATTGCTGTGCAGCGCGCTGCTAGGATTAGCTTAATTTGCCGTAGGTTCGCCAAACTTAATCTGCTTGCTTTAAAAATATTGCCAAATTTACAAATGCCAGCATCAGCTTAGAGGTGGGAGGATGTCTGAAAAACCATCTGCAATTGAAAGAGGGGAATATATAATCGGAATCGCAATAATCCTAGCGGCGCTTTTTGTCTCTGCCACAATATACATTTCAATGGCAGATGTAAAGACCGCCATTTATTCTGCAAAAATCCAGCAGGGGCAGCTTCCAGGCGCCCAAGTGCAGCAAAACAATTCCTCTACTGCCGAGCTTAAAGTGATAGTCATAAATGACAAAAGATGCACCGACTGCCAAGACCGAGCCGAATTTCTAATTGCACAAATTCGCTCTTTGTTCCCTGATGCAAAACTGGAAAAATACGATTACTCCGATGCCGAAGGAAAAAAAATCTACTCTGAAATTGGCGGCAAGGAGAAAATCCCCCTCGTTCTTTTTACCCCTGCAGTAAAAGACAGCGATTCCTACTCAAACGTAGCTGCCTACCTTGTCAAGAAGGGGAACTATTTCATGCTCCGAGTTGGCTCAGAGTTTGACCCAACAGCAGAGATTTGCGGAAACGGGATTGATGACGACTCCAACGGCGCTGCTGACTGCAACGACCCTGCTTGCTCTACCCACATAAGCTGCATGCCAAAGCTTGACAAGCCAGTAGTTGAGCTTTTTGTGATGAGCCACTGCCCATACGGCACGCAGATGGAAAAGGGGATGCTGCCAGTCATTGACTTGCTTGGCAACAAAGTGGACTGGAACATCCGGTTTGTGTCTTATGCAATGCATGGGGAAACCGAGGTGCGCGAGCAGCAGCTCCAATACTGCATCCAAAAATATAGTAAAAGCAAGTACTTTGAGTACCTCCGCTGCTTCCTCAACTCCAGCAAGACAGAGGAGTGCCTTGCAGCAACCGGGCTTTCACGCTCTCAATTCCAAAAATGCTATGACGAGGCAGACAAGAAGTTCAACATAACTGCCATCCTCAATGACCGATCCTCTTGGCTGAACGGGGTGTACCCTAAATTTAACATAGATGCAGAGCTAAATGAGAAATACGGAGTGGGAGGCTCGCCAACCTTTGTAATAAACGGCATTGTCAATGAGGGGCAAGGAAGGGACCCGGCAAGCATCCTGCAGACTGTTTGCTTGGGCTTCAAGGTCAAGCCACCCGAGTGCGACCGGCAGCTTTCAACACAATCATATACACCTGGCTTTGGGTTTGAGTTTCAGTCAACAGGGGCAATAGCAGCAGGAAGCTGCGGCTAGCTGGTGTGCCGATTGAATGGGCTTTCAGGAAAGGCAGTCTATCTTGCCATTGCAGCGTTAGTCCTTGTGGCGCTGCTTGTCCTTGCTGTTTATTGGGCAGCAGGCAGCAGCCCAGAGGAAAAAGAGCCGATCAGCATCAACCAGCCAAGCCCTGGGGAGGGCGGCGGAAAGGAAAGCGCAAAGCAGCCTGCCTCAAAGCAACAAGGCGAGCCAGAGGTGGTGCTTGAATTTCTCTACGCTGACTGGTGCCCCCACTGCCAGAAAATGAAGCCCATAGTCCAAAAGATTGCAGGCGAGATGCCATCAGAGAGGCTTAAGATAGTCTATTGGAGAGATGAAGATGTGCAAAAAGACCGCGCCACTTACGACCGGTTTTCCTACTACCGCCAAAAGGGCATTTTTGTTGGCTTTCCGACATTTGTAATAAACAATGGCGAAGACTACCTTGCAGGAGAAGTGAGCGAGCCTTATTTTCGCGACTGGCTCTGCAGACATTTCTCCAGCCCAAAGCCAGAAAAATGCAATTCATAAGGCAGCCACTTTAAAGTAGTGTTTTTTATTCTTTATTTCCGCTTTACTTCTTGGTTTTATGCCAAAAAAGAGAAAAAAGAGGCAAACAGCGCAACCAGTAGGGCAAAAAGCAAAGCCGCCTATTCAAGCTAAAAACGCGCCCCCTCCGCGTGCATTCTTTTTCTTTCTTGCAGCATTTGCCATCATTGCCTTGGCACTTTTTGCAGCTTGGATGATGGTGGGCAAGCCACCTGAAAAAAGCGACGCGCCCAATGGCACAAAGGCCAAAGATGAGCCGCCAACCCTCTCAACTGCGCCGCATTACCAGCTTTCTGCTTCTTCCTTTGACTCTGCTTATGCGCGGGGAAGCCCGAACGCAGAAATAATCCTTGTTGAATACTGCGATTTTGAGTGCCGATTCTGCCAAGCCGCTTCTTCTACCCTCTCCTCTCTCCAAAAAAGCAACCCCAATGTGAAGGTCGTCTATAGGCACTATCCTGTAAAGGGCCATTCATTCTCCCAAAAGGCCGCAGAGGCAGCAGAATGCTCTGGAGAGCAGGGGAAATTCTGGGAGATGCACGACCTGCTGTTTGAAAACCAAAATGACCTTGCCCCCTCCTCCCTCAAAAAATATGCAGAAAAAATAGGATTGGACCTAGCGAGATTCAATTCTTGCCTTGAATCAGGAAAATACCAAGAGCTTGTTTCTTCGCAGGCAGCAGAAGGGAGGAAGGTTGGGATTTCGGCAACCCCTGCATTCATTGTATTTTCCAAAGGCACAAAAGACCCTGCGCTGGAGGCAAGGCTGCTGGAAAAGGCACAGGAGGTCTCCTCCCAATATCCCACCTATGAATTGGGCATGCAGCTAGTCTCAATCAATGGCGCAAGGGGGGCCTTGCTGTTCTTTGGGGCGCTGCCCCAGTCAGACTTTGAAAAGATAATGGAAGCATTTCAAAAAAGGGCAAGCTAGCCTAAGGGTGTTTTTTTGCCTTCTATGAAACTCTTCATTGAATCTTGCCTTCGCGACTCTGCCCGGCTGATTGAAAAAATGAGGGCAAGGGGGCTGAAAATAACAGCCAAAAAGCGAAACGACATGGTAACCTCGGCAGACTTCGCATCGCAGGCGCTTATAGAGGCAAGGATTAGAAAGGAATTTCCAGGCGCACACATCCTGTCCGAAGAGGGCGACTTTAAGGCGGATCTTCTTGCAGACTCGCTGTTTGTGATAGACCCGATTGACGGCACGCACAATTTCATACAGGGAATACCGATTTACGGAGTTTCGCTTGCCCATTTTTCAGGCGGCAAGCCAACTGCCGGGGGGACAATCATCCCGCGCCAAAACATGCTTTTTTATGCAGAGAAAGGGAAGCCTGCGCTGCTGAATGGAAAAAAGATTTCAGTTTCCAAGACTGCCAAGTTGGAAGACTTCTTTTTTTTGTGCGACAGCCGACTGCACACCATCAAAGACCAAGGTTTTTTGAAGGCAGTAGTGGAGCTGGAGCGCCTCAGCCAGCACACTCGCTTTACAGGCTGTTCTGTGTTTGAGCTTGGCGCAGTTGCATGTGGCATGGTAGATGCGGGGCTGTACTTTAAGCTCAAGCCCTATGATTTTGCTGCAGGGGCGCTCATAGTGGAGCAGGCAGGCGGCAAAGTGACAGATTTTGATGGAAAGCGCTGGAGCCTTTCCACAAAGCAGTTTGTTTTTTCAAACGGCAGGCAGCACCGCCAAATCGTTGAGTTCCTCCAATCAAACAAGGAAAGTTAGCTATTTATCTGCAGGCTCCTCCTTTGCCCAAAACCTGCTTTCAGCCAAAGAGGCAACTGCAAGGAAGAAGACCGAGGCAAATAGCAAGGCAGATGCAAATGCAATGGCAAAAACCGCCAGCTGGACTGCGCCGATGCCTTTTTTCAGCGCCCCCCTTGCCTCTTCAAGAGCCGCCTTGGCCTCTGATGCCTTGCTGGCGCTTTTCATTATAGCTTCTGAAGTTTTCCCAAAAGAAGAGGCTGATTGGTTTAGCGAGAGGCTTGCTGCTGAAAAAGAAGAGGAAGCGTTCTTGAGGCTGCCTGCTGCTTCTTGGATTCGCTTGTCCAGTGAAAAGGGCGGAACTGCAGAAATGCTCTCCAAGACCGAAGCAAGGGCACTGCTTGATTTTGAAAATTGCGCAAGGGCTATTGAGGCATTTTTAGTCCCTTCCTCAAGCCTTGCACTCCCGCTGCCTGCATCTGCGCTTGCCTTTTCAAGAAAAGCGGCTGTGCCAACTGCAGAGTCTAATTGCCGCTCAATTGCTGCAGAGGCATTTGAAAGCATAAAAAAAATCGCTGCTGCTGCCACTATTGACAAGACAAAGCCAGCGCAAGAGAGCAAGGCAGAAAGTGCAAACAAGGAAGCCCGCGCTTTCTTGATTAAATCCTCATCCATCTGCTTTCCCCCTAATCATCCTTCCATATTTTGACTTGCCCTTCTTCGCCGCTGCCTTCATCTTCTTCAGTGGCTCCCCTGTTTTTTCTCCTCTTGCGTGCGTAGAGGTGCAGCGCAAAGGCAGCGGCAATGATTCCTGTAAGGCCAACCATGACCAATATGGCTGAGACTGCAACTGACAATGACTGCGCCTCAGCCATCTTTATCCGGGCTGATGAAATTGCCTCGAGGGCCATCTTGGATGCAGCCTCTGGCTCAGAATATGCAAGCTCCTCCGCATCGCCCATTTTTTTCTTTTCTTTTGAAAAGTCAGGCCGAATAAGGGGCGACTTTGAGGAGTAGTTGGCCAGCTCTTGCTTGAAGGCAGATATGTTTTTCAAAGCCTCTTCTATCGCAGGCACTATCTCCTCAAGTCTTTTTTCATAAGAGGAGATTTCAAGCTCTGCAATTCCAAGCGAGCGGTTTGCCCCCGCGTAATCTCCGCCTGCCATTGAAGAGTTTGCTGCCAAAAGGGCTTCCATCGCAGAGCTGAGGTTTATCCTCTGGCGGAACATGGCAGCCTTTCCTTCTAACTCGCCTGCACGCTTGTTAAGGAGCTCCATCCTTTGCTCTATCCATGAAGAAACCAGCGCAGTGTCAGTTGCGTTTTTGGCAGCCTGCTCTTTCTGTGCAGCCGAAATGTATTTTTCTGCCATGCTTGAAAGGGAAGGCAAAAGGCCTATTGCTTCGCTGTAATACTTGCTTTCAGCCTTGTTTTTGATTTCTGCAGCCAGCCTGTCAAATTCTGGCAGCTGCCCCAAAAGGCCCGCAGAAAGGTTTTTTCGGCGGTAAGGCTCTACTTTTTCCTGCTCCGCCTTTACCATCTGCTTTATTTTTACCTCTATCTTCTGGGAAAGGTTAAGCTTTGCCTCGTTTGCAGATTCAATTGCCTTGCTTGCAAGCCTTTCGGCAGCAGAAAAGGCAAATCGCGAATACTCTTCTTTAGCTGCAACCACATGTGCTGCAAGGTAGCTGTAGTCCTCCACAGTCATGTTGAGCTTCAAAGCCAGCTGCTGCATGCTATAAAGCTTTTTTACCGAATCATTTGCTTGCGAAATCAGGGCCAATACCTCTTTTTTTCCCTCAACCTCTTTGATTTGGTAAACCAGCACCTTTTTTGCTTGAGGGTCTGCCAAGTAGAGCTTTCCATCATATATTGAAAGGTCCTCTGGCTCAGAGAGGTTGCCGCCAGAAACGTTTGAATCAAGCACATCTGCCAAATAGCCCTCCAAAGTGAAAACAAGCACCTTTTTAGCGTAAGCATCTGCCACATAAATAAAATCATTGTATATTGCCATCCCCCGAGGAGACGACAGCCCTCCTTCCCCTCCCCCAATTGAGTAAAGGAAGGTGAAATTCCTGCTGTAGGCATATATTGCTTTTTTGCCCCGGTCTAGCACAAACACCTTGTCCTTGTAAATCTCAACGTCTGCTGGCATGTTCAGAAAGCCATCTGAAGGCCCTCTTTCGACCGCAATCCTTTCAAAGGTGCGAGTCTCTTTTGAATAAACATACAGCCGCCCATTTTCCATGTCAGTAATGTAGGCGTGTTCATTGTCAAAAGCAATTGCAGAGGGCCGTTTTAGGTTGGAAGACTCCTTGCGGTTCCACAGCTCTATGGCCCGCCCCTCCCCGGGGTAAAAGCGTATGATGGTGCTGACGCCGTCTGCGATATAAACGCTCCCATTGTAGTAAGTCATTTTATGGGGGCTTTCAAGCTGGACATATTCTGCGCTGTTTTTCAAGAACAATTTGCGCGGGCTGGCATTTTCACTTTCGTTGTAGTAGCCGCTTGAGTTGAAGATGTAAAACGCATTGGTGAGGTCGTCTGCTACATATAATTTGCCTCCAGCCGCAAGAACGCTGCTTGGGTGCCTAAACAAATACGTCTCGTCAGTGTCTTCAAAATTCGTCCCATTGAAATACCCAAGGTAGCTAAATCCTGCGAATATGCTGCTTGAAAAAACAAGAAGCAATGCCAGTAGCCTGCAATATCGCACTTGCTTCACCAAAAGGCTTTGGAGCAGTTAATTAAAAAGAGTTCTGATTTTGCAAGCCCTGTCTTGTGCCTCAAGCCAGCTACACAATGTAATTTTTAGTTATTAAATAGTTAAAATATTGCGAATTTAGTATTTATAAAACAAAAAAATGCTTTTTTCAGCCAAAAAATTACGAATTATTTATAAACCCTTCGCACAACAGCCATAGCGGTGAGATAAATGCATGCACAAAATAAATTCCCGAATAGGGCAAACCCACAGCCTGCAAACCAGGCAACCCAAAGGAGCACAAGGGCTTTCGAAGGAAGAAGCATTCATGAGGTATTTGGCGGCATTGTAGGGAAGGGCAACCCAAATAGCAACAGCATCAGCTTAAACCAACTTGCACATGTTTTAAATGAAAGGCAAAATATGCTGAATAATAACAGGAATAATAATGACTGGAACATTGCATACGAAATAGCGGGGCAACTTAAGAACCCACCTAATGGCCCGTTCCAAGATCTAGTTTTTCGCGTAATCCAAATAGCAGTGGAAAAAGGCATCCTGCCCAAAAACCCAAACCCGAATGACTTTGGAGGGCCAATCTAGCCAAGCCTTGCCTTTCACTTCCATTTTTTCATTATTATGCTTGTCTTTGTTTTTCTTATTTCCTCAAGGGCGCGCAGTTCATCCACTCGCCTGTTGAGAGATTCCATGTCAGCGGCAGAAAGAAGGATGGCGAAGTCCATCTCCCCTGAAACCTCCCAGATGCCCATTACTCCTTCTTCCTTTTCAAGTGCCTTTGCCACCTTCTCCGAAGAGGCATGCGGCGAAGTAGATAGAAAGACAAGGGCATTCACAGTGTCTTTTTCATCAACTTCAATGGTAAAGCGCCTTATTATCCCGCGCGCGACTAAGTTGGAAACGCGCCTCCTTGCGGCAGGCTCAGAAAGCCCAACCTTTTTGCCCAGCTTTTGGTTGGGGATGTCTGCGTTTTCGCGCAGGATTTGAAGTATTTTTTTATCAATTTCGTCAATTTTCCACGCCATGTTGCTCTTCTGCCTCTGCAATTAATATAAGGCTATCTCAAAGTAAATTAATCAAAGCGGACGTAGTATAACCTGGCTAGTATCTTGGCCTTCCATAGGGAAACCCCCCGGCAATCCCTTGGTGGTTTCCTCTACCTTCCCCACAGGTTGCAAGAAGGTAGGATAAAGGGAAACCCCCCGGCAATTTGGGGCGGTTTTCCGCAAGCAGAAGAAAGTCAAAGGTCCGGGTTCAAAAACCAGCCATTCCTGCAATTTTGCAAGCAGGCTTGGAATTGGCCCTGAAAATCCCGGCGTCCGCATTTCTTTTTCATGCGCCTGGCGTTTGAAGTGGAGCCCCTGCATTCTTTCTTGTTCATTCTCCCCGAGAAAGCGCACTAATTTTAAACTATAGCCGCGTTTTAGTGGTGGTCGGGAGGCAGGATTTTTCCAATTTAGCCTAAGGGCTTTGGGCAAAAGGTGGTAAGATGGCAGTTTCGCCTTTGGAAGGCAGATACAAAACAGAAATGAACGAGCTTTTTGATGAAGAGGCAAAGCTTGCCTCTCGGCTTGAGGTAGAAGTAGCGCTGGCATATGCGCACGCCGAGCTTAAAAACATCCCTGTGGAAGCTGCCGAAGAAATAGCCTCTGCGGCAAAAAAGGTGAGCTTAAAGCGGGTAGATGAAATTGAGGCTGAAATCCACCACGACCTAATGGCGATGGTGAAGGCTCTTTCAGAGAACTGCAAAAAATACGGCGGCTATGTCCATTATGGGGCAACATCATACGACATTGAGGATACTGCGACTGCCCTGCTTTTAAAGCGGGCCCTCGGGCTGGTAAGAAAGCGCCTGTTGGAGACACAAGGCATACTCAAAAGGCATGCGCAGCAGCACAAGGAGACAGTCTGCATAGCGCGGACACACGGCCAGCACGCAGTCCCTACAACCTACGGAATGAAGTTTGCCCTGTGGTTTGCAGAAATCGGCCGCCACCTTGAGCGGCTTGAGCAGGCAGAAAAAACAATTTCAGTCGGCAAGATGTCAGGCGCAGCAGGCACCATGGCAACCTTCCAAGGCAAAGGCACGAAAATCCAAGGCCTTGTCATGAAGAGGCTTGGGCTTGAGCCAGCGCCAATCACCAACCAAGTAATACAGCGCGACAGGCACGCGCAGGTTCTTTTTGCCCTAGCCCTGATAGCCTCCACCCTTGAAAAGATAGCAAAAGAAATCCGCAATTTGCAGCGCACAGAGATAATGGAAGTGGCAGAGCCATTTGCCTCAAAGCAGGTCGGCTCCTCTACCATGCCGCAGAAGCGCAACCCTCACAAGTCCGAAAGGGTATGCTCCCTTGCGCGCCTTGTAAGGGCAAACGTAGCAGTTGCACTTGAAAACATAGCGCTTGAGCACGAGCGGGACCTGACCAATTCAGCAAACGAGCGGTTTATCTTTGCCCAGAGCTTCATCCTGACAGATTACATGCTGAAAGAGACAAACAAAATACTCTCGGGATTGGAATTTTTCCCCGAAAACATCGCGCGCAACTTGGAGCTGACAGGCGGCGCAGTCATGGCTGAAAAGATAATGATTGAGCTTACCGAGCGCGGGATGGGGAGGCAGGAGGCCCACGAGCTTATGCGAAGGTGCAGCCTGGAGGCCTTCAAAAACAAGAAAAAGCTCATTGAAGTGCTAAAAGAGCAAGAAGAGGTCCGGAAATTCATCCCAGTTGGCGAGCTTGAAAAGATGTTTAACCCGCGAAACTACATAGGCGAGGCAGTGCAGATAGTGGAGCGGGTTGTCGGAAAGTAAAAAGGCAAAGGAGGAATAATGTATGAACAGGCTAAACTCAACTGACCCGGACATTTACCACTTCATAAAAATGGAGCTTCAGCGCCAGAGGGATGGGCTGGAGCTGATTCCATCTGAGAATTTCTGCTCGCTTGCCGTGATGGAGGCGCAGGGGAGCGTGCTTACAAACAAATACTCTGAAGGCTACCCAGGCAAGCGCTACTATGGAGGCAACCAGTTTGTTGATGAGTGCGAGCGGCTTGCCATTGAGCGCGCAAAGCAGCTTTTTCACGCCGACCATGCCAATGTCCAGCCGCATGCAGGCTCTCAGGCAAACATGGCAGTCTATTTTGCCCTTCTCCAGCCAGGGGACAAGATAATGGGGCTGAACCTTTCCCATGGCGGGCACCTGACCCATGGCTCGCCTGTCAATTTCTCAGGGAAGGTCTACAAGATAATCCCATACAACGTCCATCCACAGACCCACCTTCTTGATTACGACGCAATTGAAAAGCAGGCAAAAGAAGAGAAGCCGCAGCTTATTGTAGCTGGCTTCACCGCCTACCCGCGCCAGGTCGATTTCAAGAGATTTGCAGAAATTGCAGAAGCCTCAGACTCCTATTTGATGGTGGATATGGCGCACATCGCAGGCCTTATTGCAGGAGGCCAGCACCCCCACCCATTCCCTCATGCAGATGTAGTTACAACTACCACCCACAAGACACTTCGCGGGCCGCGGGGTGCGATGATTCTTTGCAAAGAGGAATATGCACAGCTTATTGACAAGGCAGTGTTTCCTGGGCTTCAGGGCGGGCCATTTGACCATGCAATTGCCGCCAAGGCAGTCTGCCTCAAAGAGGCAATGCAGCCTGAATTTTCAGATTATGCCCGCCGGATAGTTGAAAATGCCCGTGCCCTTGCAGATTCCCTCATTGAAGAGGGAATGACGCTGATTTCAGGAGGGACAGACACCCACCTTTTGCTTGTTGACTTGAGGAACATGGGAATAACTGGGAAAGAGGCGCAGCTTGCACTGGAAGAGGCGAACATAACTGTGAATAAGAACACCATCCCATATGACCCCCAATCGCCATTTGTAACAAGCGGTATTCGCCTTGGCACTCCAGCCCTCACCACCCGCGGGATGGGGAAAAGCGAGATGCAGCAAATCGGAAAGATGATAAAGAAAGTGTGTGCCGCACCTTCTGATGCTTCACTGAAGGCAAGGGTGCGAGAAGAAGTGCTGGAACTTACCAAGAGGTTCCCGCTTTATCCGGAGCTTGGTTAGATGGGGCCTACAAACAAGCCAGAGCCAAGATGGGCAAAATGGACGCCAAAATAAAAAGGCAAAAAGGTGTTCTAATGCCGCACGTAGTCAATGGCAATTCACTTGCCGATTCCATACTGGAAAAGGCCAAGGGGCAAATTGCCTCATTTTCCCGCCCGCCATGCCTTGCAATAGTGATGGTGGGCAACAACCCTGCCTCGCAAGTCTATGTCCGCAGGAAAGAAGAGGCCTGCAAGAAGGTTGGGATAAAGACAAAAAACATCCACCTGCCTTCCTCTGCAACAGAGGGCGAGGTAATGGAGCAAATCCTTGCGCTCAACTCGGATTCATCAGTTGATGCCATACTTGTTCAGCTTCCCCTCCCGCCCCATATTGACGAAGAAAGGGTGCTTTGCCAAATATCCCCAAAAAAGGATGTTGATGGCTTCCACCCAGAGAATTTTGGAAGGGCAGCCCTCGGCACAGGCCAGCTGCTTCCTTGCACGCCAAAAGGAGTCCTCCATATCCTAAAAGAAAGCAAGATAGGGTTGGCTGGAAAGCACGCAGTGATAGTGGGAAGAAGCCGAATAGTTGGAAAGCCGCTTGCCTTCCTTTTGCTAAATGAAGACTGCACAGTTACCATTTGCCACAGCAAGACCAAGAACCTAAAAGAAGTGGCGCGGCAGGCAGACATACTCTGCGTTGCTGTCGGCAAGCCGAGAACCATAACAGCAGAGATGGTAAAAGAAGGCGCAGCAGTCATTGACATCGGGATAAACCGGGAGGGCGAAAAGCTCGTAGGCGATGTAGATTTTGAAGGAGTAAAGGGCAAGGCATCCATTATCACTCCTGTCCCAGGCGGGGTAGGGCCAATGACTGTTGCCATGCTGATTGAAAACACCCTATTGTGCTACAAGCTTCAAGGCGGAAAGTGAGGCACAATGTCTTCTTATCAAAAGGCGCTAAAAGGTCTCTATTCCCTTGACAAGTTTGGAAGCCAGCTGGGGTTGGAAAGAATAAGGCACCTGCTTGAAGCCCTCGGCCATCCTGAGCGGAAATACAAATGCGTTGTTGTTGGCGGAAGCAACGGGAAGGGCTCAACTGTAGAGATGCTGGGAAGCATCCTTCAGCAAGCTGGTTTTAAGGTAGGGACGTATTTTTCCCCGCAAATTGAGGAGTTCCCAGAAAGGATAAGGGTGAATGGAAAGAATGCTTCAAATGAGGAAATCGCCGAGGCATACTACAAGGTTGCAGATGTTTGCGCAAAAAGGTCAATCCAGGCAACCTTCTTTGAAGTTGCCACTGCCATGGCACTGTGCGTGTTTGAAAAGCAAGGGGTTGATTTTGCAGTGCTTGAGGTAGGGCTTGGCGGCAGGCTGGATGCCACCAATGCAGTTGAGCCTTCAGTTTCTTGCATAGCCTCAATCTCGCTTGAGCACACGCACATACTGGGCGACACTGAGGAGAAAATAGCGCTTGAAAAATGTGGGATAGCGCGAAAGGGGAAGCCCCTTGTAGTCGGGCAGGTAAATGGCATTGTGAAAAAAACCATTGAGTCTCGCTGTGCAGAAATTCTGGCAAAGCCGATATTTGTCTCCGAATCTGCGGAGGTTTCTTCAATTAAAAAGTCAGGATTTAACTACTCATTCAAGGTGAAGACCAAAAAAGAAAGCTACTCTGTTTTCCTTGGGGCTCCCGGCAGGTTCCAGATAAACAATGCATTGGTTGCCTTGCTGGCAGCAGAGGCGCTGGGAGTGAAAAAAGCCGCGATTGAAAAAGGGCTTGCCCTTGCAGTGCCAAAATACCGCTTTGAGCTAATCTCCCGCTCCCCCAAGGTCTTTGCAGACTGCTGCCACAACCCTGGGGCTGCCTTTGCCCTTGTTTCAGAATTGAGGCAGCTTAGAGGTAAAAAGGTTCTTCTTTTTTCTGCCATGGCTGACAAAGACTATGCTCGGGTGCTGGACATACTCGGCCCATTTTTTGGCAAGGTTGTGCTCACTCAGACTTCCCTGCCGAGGGCCGCCAGGCTTGGAGACTTGAAGGCAGCGGCTTCCCACCACAGCCTGCCTTTTGTCGCAGTGAAGAAGCCTTCGCTTGCGCTAAAAGAGGCAAAAAGGCTTGCAGGCAAAAATGGAACGGTAGTAATTGCCGGCTCTATTTACCTGTTGGGTGAGCTTTTCGGCAAAGATAAAATAAGGATTGCACAATAAAAAAAGAGTGAGGACATGAAGTCGCAGATACGAAGAGAAATGATGCAGAAGCGCGATGCCCACCATTCCTCAGGCGGGCACATTCACTGCCTCAATATAATGGAGCGCTTTGTCCAGCTGCCAGAATTTGAAAAGGCAAGCTGCATGCTGCTTTATGCCTCAAAGGGAAGCGAAGTGCACAGCGATTTTATAATCCGCTCCGCCCTTTCTCTTGGAAAATGCGTTGTCTTGCCCCGCACCATAAAGGAGGAAAAAAGGCTGGAGCTCTACCGCATAGAATCCATAGAAGAGCTTTCGCCAGGGGCATTCGGGATATTGGAGCCGCCCCCCCTGCCTGAAAGAAAGGTAAGCCCTGACGAGGTGGACTTGGCAGTAGTCCCCGGCGTGTGCTTTGACAGGAGAGGCCATAGGCTCGGCTACGGAATGGGGTATTACGACTCCCTTCTTGGGAAGCTACGCTGCAAAAAAATAGGGCTTGCCTATGACATGCAGCTTGTGGAAAAAATACCTGAAGAGCCTCACGACATTGCAGTAGACATGATTGTTACAGAGAGGGAAGTTATCCACTGCTCCAGCACAGCAGGAGGCAAAAGGAAATTTCGCATAGTGGTCCTTGCCTCTGGGCGCGGAAGCGATTTCCAGTCAATAATAGATGCCAACAAAAGGGGGGAAATAGACGTGGAGATCGCAGGCTTGATTACTGACAACCCCCAGGCAAAGGCAATTGAGCGGGCAAAGGAAAACAACATTCCTGCCTTTGCAATTGAATGGGCGACCCGCGAAGAGCTGGACAGGAAGATAAAGGAAAAACTTGACGAGCTTTCGCCTGATTTGGTGGTGCTTGCAGGCTACATGAAAATAATCAAAAGCAAGGAGCTGCTTTCTGCTTACCAAGGCAAAATAATCAACATACATCCCTCCCTTCTTCCAAAATACCCAGGCGCACATGCGCAAAGGGATGCATTTGAGGCAGGCGAGAAGGTTTCAGGCTATACCATTCACTTTGTAGATGAGTCCCTTGATGGCGGCCCGATAATCTACCAAGAGGAAGTGGACATATCTGATTGCAAGACATGGGAGGAGGCAGCAGCCAAAATACTTTCGCGCGAGCATGTCGGGTTGCCAAAGGTAGTCGGGATGGCTTCGCGAGGCGAATTCTGGCTGGAAGGAAAAAAAGTGGTCTTTAAGCCTAACAAGGCATCTTCTTTATAATTTTTTATCAGCTAAACGCCTCTGATACGCAAGTGGTAATATGCTGGATAAAATAGTAGGTTGGCTAAAAAGGCTTTTTATGAGGAAAAAGAGTGTTTCCCTCGGGATATACGGCTCGCCCAATGTCGGAAAGACCACCCTTGCAAACAGGATATGCGTGGATTTAGTCGGGGAGCCAATGGGCGCCATAAGCCCAATCCCCCATGAGACAAGGGTGGTGCAAAAAAAGGACAAGGTTTCACTAAAGCTGCACGGCTATACCCTCACCATGAGCCTCCTTGACATGCCAGGCATAGCTGTAAAGGTAGATTACCGCGACTTTTTAGGCTATGGGCTTTCCAAGGAAGAGGCACAGAAGAGAGCGCGCGAGGCAACCCGCGGCGTTGTAGAGGCAGTCCGGCACATGGATAAGGTAGACGCCGCACTGTTCATAATAGATGCTACGCAGGACCCATACACCCAGGCAAACATAACCATTCTTGGAAACATGGAAGCGAGGGGCATTCCAGTGATAATAGTCGCCAACAAAATAGACCTGCCTGAAGCAAATGTCTCGCGGGTAAAAGAGGCATTCCCTGGCTACAACTTTGTTGAAGTCTCTGCAATGACTGGCGAAAACATTGACAAGCTATACAGCGAAATCGTCCAAAAACTCACCTGATTCTGCGGTGTTGGAAATGCACAAGTGCGCAAGGTGTGGCAAAACCGTTAACTCACTTGAAGAGGTAAGCAATGGCTGTTCTTGCGGCTCAAAAATATTTGTGTTTGACAAGGAGGCAATCAGCGCCCAAAAAGAGCTTGAATGGAGAGAGGTATCTCCTCCATGGGCGGGGCTTCCGCCAGAATATGCAAAAAATGAAGGCAGCAGCGGGAAAAGCCAGCAGGCTGAGGCCGACGTCTCAAAGGCAGAGGGCGACGGCCGGCCGCCCCCCTCCTACTTTGCGCGGGCAACCTTCACTTCCGAGGATGTTGAAAACATAAAAATACTTGGGGAGGGAGTTTTCCTGCTGGACATAAAGGCAATCTCAAACGAGCCGCTGGTAATAAAAGACGAGGAAGAAGTCTATTATATCCGCCTTCCTTTTGAAAACAATTTGAGGATAGTCAGCCCCCAATCAAAAGACGAGGGGCAAAAAGCAAAACCAGGCCAATAGCAATCAGTATCAATGCCCCAATGGCATGCCCCCATGAAGCTATCTTGTCCCCAAGCGCCCCGCCAGCTGCAAAGAAGGCAAGCAAGAATACTGCTATGTCGTCAATCATGTAAAGGAAGCAATAAACCAACACATAGCCATAGGTCTGCCACCATGGAAGGTTCTGCAAGGCAAGGACTTGGGTAAATACCACTGGAATCGCAGAAGAGCACACAAATTCTATTGAATTGACTGTGAATGCCAGAAGGACTATGCCTGCAAAGGTTGCCAAGGTAAGCGGCTGGTGCAGGATGCCTTTTGCTTCCTTCTTTATCTTTGACTTCTGGGCAATGTCACCAACTTGGCAGGCAATCTGCCCCCTGTTTTTTACAAACTCCCGCAGTGACAGCACACCCCACCATATTGCAATCGCGCCGACTATCACCATCACTATTCTTGCATATCCGACGAACATGAATGCATTTAGCCAAGCAGTCATAATCAGGAAATAAAGCGCGCCTTCTGCAAACAGGAAAGTCCCAACCACCAACAAAAAGCGCTTTCTATCGTGCAATGTCAGGGCTATTGATATCAAGTAAACAAGTATCCACATGGCGCATGGGTTGAAGCCGTCAATAAACCCAAGTATGATTGCAAGGGAAAGCAAAGAGTGCTGCCTTAAGTCAAACTCCCCGATAAATGGCAGGTTTATTACTCCCGTTCTCGGCTGCGCTGGTTTTCTTTCCCCGTCACTTTCTGTCCTGTTCCCTCCGAGCCCTTCCTCTATTGCCTTTCTTATCATTTCAGGGGTGGTCTTTGAGTCAAACCCAACAATTATTGTGTCGTTTATTATTGTGGTCGGAGTGCCTGTCGGCTTTGCGCCTCTCTCCTTTAGCATCTGTTCCATCAAGCGGGCTTCCTTTTCATGTGTAATGTCGTGGTAAACCCAGCGTGCCTTTGGGTATTCCTCTGCAATTTTTTGGTTGTAATCCACTTGCTCTTTGCAGTGCGGGCAGGCAGGGTGGTAAAAAAAATGGACCTCGATTGCCGCCTCGCCAGCACCAAATTGTTGCGGTGAAATTGGGCCTGCCACAGGCCCAAAAACGAAAGAATAAAGCGCAAGAATGACAGCAAGCAGTGTTATGAACCTGTTGAACGGCTCTGCAAGGAATTCGCCTGCCTTTTTTGCCAATTCTGAAAAAACTCTGCTGCCAAAATTCATCTAAAGCGCCTTAAACATCCAATATAATCCTTATTGTCCAGCCATCCTTGTCTTCCTTTACCATCAACTCATGGTAAGTCACTGCCTTGACAGAGTCCCGAGGCCTTTTCTTCTCCCCCCAAGCCTCAAGCTCAACTGAGCATTTTTCCCCGTCAAACTTTCTTACCTTCATTCGTGAGAAGACAACCTCATGCGTGTCAGCATAAGCCAAAAGGTCAGCAAGTGCCTGCACTGTCAGCTCTTCAAGGCTGTGCGCAGAGACAGACAAAACAACGCGCTCCTTTTCTTTTGCGCTTCCAATAACGCTGAACATCGCCTTCGCAGCATTTTCGAGCGCCTCAGGGTAGCTTTTGCCATAAGCCTCAAACATTATGTCTGCCGTGTGTTCCAAGAAGCGATACTCCATCAAAGCTCACTTCTCCTGTATCTCGATCTCTGTCCCGAGCGCCTGCCCTGGCAGCCCCTTGTCAAACTTTACCAAAACCGCCCCAGAGTTGCCATGTGCCTTGCTAACCTTCCCAACAATTTCCTTTCCAGTTGCAGTTTTCCAAACCACCCTGCTCCCTACGATGCCGCTTGCAGCGCTTCTGTCCTTTACCCCTTCCACCTGCACCACATATTGGTTGGTGTATTCAGTGTGCACTCCGCGGCGATAGCTAACCAGCCTTCCTTTCATCAGAACGACCTCCGCTTTCTTCTGGCAGAGGTTTGTTAAGTGAAACTTATTTATATGTATTCTCAAAGTTGGAGCATGGCGCGCATTCGCGAAAAGGTTCGGCTATTTTACGAGAGGCATCCCTACCCTTCCCAAAAAGTAAATTCAAGAGAAGACCTGTTGCATTCGCTTCACTCAAAGGTGATGGAAAAAATTCTTGCAGCCGCAGGCCTTTCTCTAAAATCGCTGGAAGGCATGCGTGTGCTTGATGCAGGCTGCGGGACAGGGGAAAAGGCAGTCTTTTGCTCTTTGCTTGGCGCCAAGGCAGATGCCTTTGACATCTCTTGCACTTCAATAAGCGAGGCAAGGAAGCTTGCCGCCAAGCTCTCTGCACCCGTGCATTTCCAGGTAGCTTCATTTGAGGGAGTGCGCCTGAAGCAAGAATATGACCTTATCTTGTGCATAGGCTCGCTCCATCACACTGAAAACCCAAAAAAGAACTTCATGAAGGTTGCGGGTTTTCTCAAGCCAGGAGGCTTCATAGTATTGGGGCTTTACAACTTATACGGCAGGCTTGCCTTCAGGCTTTACCGCAGCCTCTTGTGGCTCGGGGAAAAAGACCCAGAGAGCATAATCAAAAAAACAGGCATCTTCAAAGAAAAAGACAGGCACAGGTACAGCATTCTTGCTGACCGCCTTGCTTCCCCACATGAGACCTACCACTCGGTAGAAGAGGTTCTTGGCTGGTTTTCAGAGGCAGGCATTTTGCCAATTGCATCTGAGCCGCCAGTCAGGCTCACTTCCAAGCCTCACATCCTATTTTCTCAGCTTTGCTGGCTTGCAAAAAGGAGGGGATTCTTTTTTATCGGCGGCAGAAAGCAGCTGCCAAACCCGCCAAAATAAGCATTGCAGAGGCGCAAGCAGGCGGTATCCAGTCCTCTCTTCGCACTGGTTGTGCCGTGTTGCCAGCCTCCCTGCTTTCGTTTTGCCCCCTTTCCTCCAGCTTAAGGCTTATCTCTTCGTTTAGCTTGCTCCTTATCTTGACAGCTTCATTCTCCATCTCAGAAATCTCTTCAAGGGAGGGCACAGCTGCTGCACCTGCCTCTAAAAGGGCAATTTCTTGCCTGTAGGCTTCTGCACTCTCATTTCCAATTAGCCATTCTGCGCCATCCACCTTTCTTTTGAGGGCGCCTATGCTCTTGTTCAGGCCAATTAGCCTATCTTTGCCAGAAGTCATCCTCGCCGATAGCCTGTCCCTGAGCGCCTCAAACTCCTTTCCTGCTGCAAGCGCCTTGCGGTATTCCCCTGCATCCGCATGCCGCTCTATTTTGGAGGACAGGTTGGAAAGGTTGGCCAGCTCCTCTTCTGCAATAGGGTCTTCCACAAGCAAAGAGAATGCCCCGAAGCTTCGGTTAAGGCTTCGCAAGTCAGACCACATCCTCATCTTTAATTCAGCGTATTCCCTCCCCCGCCTTGACAGGTAATCCTCATTTTCCAAGGTGTTTTTTACAATCGCCTGCGCGCGCGCAGCCTGTTTTGCTATCTCTTCGTTTGCCACGCGCAGCGCTTGCATTTCTTCAATTGCCCTTTCAATCCTCTTTGTGGAATAGTCTATTTTTGGGCAGTATTCATAGCACTTTTTTGCATCCTTTCCGCTGCACCCCTCATCAGTCCTGTTAAGAAAAAGTTGGTTCTTGCTCATATTTATTGAGAGCTCGTGCAGCTCCTCAAGCAATTGCAGCTTGGATGAGGCTGCCTCATTGCTTTCAGCTATGCTATCAATATTTTCTGAATACTGCGACACAAGAGAGCCAAACTTCTGCCTGTTTTCATTCCATTCCATAAACGCCTCTAAAAAGCCATCAGCATAAATTACGCCGCTGCACAGTGGCACAGAGAAGCAGCTTAATATGCAGCTTTCCTTGTCGCTGCAGGGCATCCTGTCTAGCCCAAGGAAAAGCATGCATTTTTTTTCATTCTCTTCTTTCGCTTTCAGGATTTCGCTGCCCAGCCCTGCAAGGGAGGAGGCCAGCTTCTCAAAGCCCTTCCTGTTTTTGGCATCTTCTTGCAGTATTTCTGTTGCAAGGGAAGTATTGTTAATGGCAGGCCCTCCGCTTCCACTTACGATATATGTCTCCACAGAGTCGGCAATTACAAGGTAGTAGTCCCCTTTGGAAAGCAGCTTCTGGTAGGAAACATTCTGGTCCGGCTCAAACGAATAATCAACAAATTTTTCAAGCGGGGTTTTTGCTGCCCATGCTAAGGAAAGCATGGCGAAGAAGCAGAAAAGCAAGAGTTTTCTTAGCATTTTGCATCTCCTACCGCCCTATTGGATTGGTTAATCTTTTAATTAGTGGCAGTCAAATCCCCATAAAGGCGCCAGAGGCTCTTGCATGCTGTTCTCAAAAAAATACACCATTGAGCGAAGGCTGCAGATAGCAATCGCATTCATACTGCTGAGCTTTCTTTTGGTCTTCGCAGGCGCGGACAGGATAGTTTCGCTGCACTTGGTGAATTTGGGCGTATTTGGCGCTATCATAGCAGGCGCTTTCTACACATTTGGGATAACCACGCCATTTTCAATGGTAGTCATACTTGAGCTTATGAAGCTTGAAGGCTCTTACATCTTGGCCATTCCCGCCTGCCTTTCAGCCACCGCAGTGGATTGCTACTTTTTTTACCTTGTTCGCCAAAGCCTTGAGGCAAATTCCAAAAAGCTTGTCCACTACCTTCGCTCAAAATTCAGCAGGTTTTCCCCCCTTTTTCCTTTTGCAGGCTTTTTTGTATTCGGGCTGCCCCTGCCAGACGAGCTTGGGCTTGCCCTCATGGAGATGACGGACATCAAGCTTTCCAAGCTGGCGGCTGTGATATTCCTGGCAAAGCTCCTTACCCTCCTTATTTTCTGGCAAGCGCTTGGCGTGTAAGAGCGTCGCATGCCTTTAATTTGTTTGCACACCCAATCAAATAGCAGCCGATTAGGGGTCGTGGCGTAACCTGGTAGCGCGGCAGGCTCCAGATCACGCTTGTGCCCGCTGCACAAGCACCAGAATACACCTGCATGTTAGGGTTCAAATCCCTACGATCCCAATTTTCGCGCCAGTGCAAAGGCAGGGGGAAAAAGAAGCACAATAATTGCAAATGGGCAGATGTTAAGCCCGCCTCCGGGCAAAAGCTCATACATCACCCTCTGCCCTATTTTTACAAGCTCTTCTTCGCTTGCCCCGTCCTTCCTTACGCTTATCTGGTAATAGCTTCCGTCAGCATACGTTTCAAAGCCACACACAGAGTTAGCTTCCCAAAAGACGCAGTAGTAGTAAAACTCAAGCCCCTTGCCGGTTATCCCTTTCCCATCCACTTTTTCATGCTCAGCGGCAATGTCCTTCCAATCTTCGCTGCTTATCGGCTCTGCCTGGATGGACACCTCAGTCATGTTGTCGCTGCTTAAATAAACAGCACTGCCATTTCCAAGAACTCCTTCCACGCTTTCATTTGCAAGATAAAGCCCAGCCCTTTCGAGCTTTTCAGGGAAAGGAGCTGCTGAAAAAGAAAGGCCAAGCAAGACAAGGAAAAATGCCGCTTCTCTCATGCAGTCCTTTTTCATCGGCAATTTAAAACTTTTTCGCAAAAGCTTTGCTTGGAGTTTTTTGCATGGAGGCTTCTCCCGCAATTGTAAATTCATGCCGCTTTTGCACAGCCCGCTGCTGCAAGGGATTGGCAGTTGTCCTTACCCTGCCTGAAGCAAAGCGCCTGGCCCAAGCAACAGGCCTTGCCCCAGAGAAGATATTTGAATTTACAACCAGTGTGGACTCAAGGGGAACCCCGCATTACCCATTTCTTGTCAGGCACAGCCAGGGGGTTGCCGAATACTTCCTAATACTAAAAAGGCGGCGCAAGAAGGAGTGCATATTCTTGGAAAAGGACCACAGGTGCAGCATCTACCCTCATCGCCCGCACGTCTGCAGGCTTTACCCATTTGAGCTTGATGGCAAGAAAGTGAAGAAAAATGCGCTCTGCCCTGTGAAATTCCCAAAAGATGCAGAAATTGAAGAGGCGGCAAGGCAGCTTCAGGCCGACTTGGTAGAGCATGGAAAAATGGCACGGCGCTGGCATGCCAAATTCGGCAAAAATGCGCCAGACATTGAGAGGTTCTCCGAATACTTCCCTTAAAGCCTAACAAGAAGTGTAGTGCGGTAAAGCCGCCTGCCTTCTCTTTGGCCTGCAAGCTTCTCTGTCCGCACGAACCCCAGCCCAAATGAATTGAGGGCAGCTATGGCCTCGCTTCGGCTTCCGCAATAAATGTCTATTCCCTCCTTTAGCCTCTCTATTTTTGGGACAAACGACTTCCTTTCAATCCTCGCAGCCAGCAAGCCTGCCATTTTTTGTGCCTTGCGCCCATTCCCGCGAAGCTGTATTATTGCCTCAAAATACTGCGAGGCTGCGCGCGAGCACACATTGCACGCTGCCTCTGACAAAGAAACCTTTACAGGCAAGCGTATTTTTTCCCCAGCAAGCTCATATTCTACCTCGCCTTTTTCCTCATCAAATGATGCACCCTTTCTTTGCAGTTTTAAAAGCCGCAATACCTCCTCGCCAAGCGACGCCTCCTTTCTTTTTCGTGCCTTGTCAACAAGAAAGCCGCATCTTTTGCACCTTGTTATCTTAAGCTGCGGAAAAGGCGGGATGCGGCTTTTTGCACAGTCCAGGCAGAGCTCCCCGAGAAATCTTTTTTTCCCCTCGGGCTCTCCGCAAAGCGGGCAGTAGCGGGCCATAACCAATTGATGCTAAGATACATATTTATAGGCGCATCTGCCTTTATTCTACCATGGAAGAGGAAAGAGAAAGCGAGTCTGCTGCAAACTCAGAGATAAGGTTTATCACCCTTGAGCTGATGAAGCTCGCCCAGCGCTCAGGCAAAACCTTTGACGAGGTCGCCGCAGAGTACATGCGAAATGCCGAAAAGCTTCAGCTCATGCTGAGGCAGGAAGACTGGCCTGCAAGAAGAAGCGGCAGGGGCGCCATTTCAAAGAACAACAGGTGAAATCCGCATCTTGCGAATGGGTTTTGTTTATGCAAAAGGCAAAAAAAGAAGCCCTTATGCTGACAAAATACTTCGTCTGCCTTCCGCACCCTGCAAAAACCTCCCTGTTCATACTCGCAGTCTCCTTCATTTTCGGGATTATGTTCAGCATTGCCCGAAAGCAGCCTCTTGGCCCATTTGAATTGTTTGCCGCAGGGGTTGATGGCATCTTTGTGCTTGCCATTCCCTCAATGCTTTCTGCGCTCTGCCTGTTTTTTATGCGGCGAAAGGCAACCTTTAGGCGCAGCGCATTCATGGGGCTTATCTCTGTATTCATCTACGGGCCGTTTTACCTTGCAGCTTCTGCCCTTGCCCCAGTGGGCGAGTGGGCTTCAAACCTGGTTTTTTTGGGATTTGCCTTTTCCTTTGGGATATGGTTTTTTACCCTCTTTTTGGTCTTTGACTTTCGCAGGAGCGCCTTTCTTTTTGCTGCAATTCAGGCGATTTTCTTCGCACTATTCTTCCTAATACAGGGCGGCTTTCCTGCTGAGGCAAATTTCCAAGAGCTTCTTTTGAAAATATACTTTGCCTCTTTCGTGCTGCTTGCCCTTTTCTACTCACTCTTCTATTTTGTCTCCTTGCCCCTGAAAAAGAACCTTGGAATCTCCTCTTTTGACGCCCTTTCCATGTTTGCTTCCCAGTGGCTTTATGGAGACACTTCGCTTGAAGAGGCATTTGAGGAAATAGGGGAAGAGGCAGAAACGCTTGTCTGGGTGGGCAAGTTCCAAGGCAGGAAAAACAGCGCCATTTTCGTAGTGCCCCATATCCACTTTGGCCCTTTTGGAAACCTTGGCGGCAGCGAATTTACTTACCGCATTTCCCAGCTTCTATCTTCTCCTGGCCCAAAAAAAAGCGAAGTCTTCGTCTTTCACGGCACAGCCACCCATGACCTCAACCCCGTTTCTTCAAGCGAGATAAGCAAGGTGATTGCAGCCTGCAGGCTCGCCCTTTCAAGGCTGAAGCTCCAAGAGGCCAAAATGGCGCACTCCTGGTGCAAGGTAGGCTCGGTGAGGGCGCAGGCATTCTACTTGAATGACTCTGCTTTCCTCTCATTTTCTCGCGCTCCTCAGACAACTGAAGATGTTAGCCTGGGGCTTGGGCTGGCAGTGATGGAGAGGGCAAAGCGCATCTGCTCCACTGTCGCAGTGGTGGATGAGCACAACTCAGAAACAGGTGACATCTCTTCTG
>JAOAKE010000050.1 GCA_026413805.1 Microcaldota archaeon
TTCGAGAAACCCCAGGCTTATCCCATGGTGGTTTCTACGGTACTTCCCCAATGGTCTTCTGAGTTTCGAGAAACCCCGCGCTTATCTGTTGGTGGCTTGTGAGCTAATGGAAAGCTTGCTTGCAGGTTGAACCTTATTTTTTATTCGTTTCCATACTAATCAAAAAGCGCGCTCCCATAGTCTAGCCCGGTCAAGGACACCGGACTCTCATGGCCTTTTCCCTCCTCCCGCAAGAGCTTGCAGGCAAAGGCGTTCATGGAAAAAGTGGAAAAAGGAAAAGGAGAAATCCGGTAACTCGGGTTCAAATCCCGATGGGAGCGCTTTGTTTTAAAAATTCCAAAAATACTACGCCAAGTACTTCCTTTTTCCACTTACCATGTATGCAGTTGCCTTTGCTATCCTGCTTGCATTGTCTGCTGCCCTTTCATAATAATGGCCTATTGCATATATCCTTATTGCCAGCTCTCCATCGCTTGGTTTTTGCTGTACATGCTGCTGCAGCCGATCAATCAGCCTGTGAAAGGCCTCGTCATTTTTCCGCTCAAGCGACCACACTCTCTTGCGAAGTGAGTCATCCCAGTTTGCGAATCCTTTTACCGAAAGCTGCGTAGCCTCTTTCGCAGTCTTTTCCATCTCTTGCAGTTCCTCCAAGCCAACCAAAATCTTTCTTTTCAGGAGGAGGTGTGTCGTGGCTATCTCAGCAGTGTAGTCATTGCTTCGCTCAAGCCTTCGCGAAATCTCAAAGGCTGCTATTAGAGTGCGAAGGTCTGAGGCAAGGGGCTGCTGCAAGGCGATAATTTCCATGCAAAATTTCTCAATTTGGAGAAAATGCCTCTTAATCTTGCTGTGCATTGCCAAAACTTCCCTTTGCCCCTCTCTGCGCTGGTGCACTATGCAGGAGATTGACAGGTCTAGCGCAGCGCAGACGCTATCTGAAAGCTTTTCTATTTCTCTTTTCAGCTCATCAAGCTCAGAAGAATACCGGCTTCGCGCCATCAAGACCACCTCTTAGCCGAACCTTCCAGTAAGGTAAAGCTCTGTGCTCTTTTCTTTCGGGTTTTCAAACATCTCCGCAGTCTTTCCATACTCCACCATTTTCCCAAGGTAGAAATATGCAGTGTAATCTGAAACCCTCGCCGCCTGCTGTATGTTATGAGTGACAATTACCACGGTGTATTTCTCTTTGAGCCGCGTTATCAAATCTTCTATTTTGGCAGTGGCAATTGGGTCAAGGGAAGCGCACGGCTCATCCATGACAATTATCTCGGGCTCTACTGCAAGAGCGCGCGCTATGCAGAGCCTCTGCTTTTGCCCGCCTGAAAGCATCAAGGCAGATTTGTTAAGCTCATCTTTGACTTCGTCCCAAAGGGCAGCTTCCTGAAGGCTGTGCCTAACAATCTCATCTAGCTTTTTTTTGTCACGAACCCCGTGAATAAATGGCCCATACGCAACATTTTCATATATTGACTTTGGGAATGGATTGGGCGTTTGGAATACCATTCCAACTTTTTTGCGGATGGACAGAACATCTGCCTCTTTTCCATAAACATCTGTGTCCTTTATCATCAACTTTCCTTCAACCCTGCAAAAAGGAATCAGGTCGTTCATTCGGTTTATGCAGCGAAGGAAGGTTGTCTTGCCGCAGCCAGAAGGGCCGATTAGCGAGGTTACTGTGTTTTTGTAAATGTCAAGCGAGACATCAAAGAGCGCCTGCTTTGGGCCATACCAGACATTTATCCCTCTTGCACTTATCTCGCATTCCTTCATTTCACCACCGGTATTTTCGCCTGAAATAGGCCCGTATTATTATTGCAGCTGAATTTAAGGCGAGGACGACCGAGAGAAGAACGAGCGCAGTGCCATACTGGACGTTCTGTGTAGCCCGCAGGTTGAATGACTGGGTTGAAAGAATGTAAAGATGGTATGGCAGCGCCATTGACTGGTCAAAGACAGAAGATGGCATGGTCGCAAGAAAGTAGGCCGCCACTGTAAAAAGAATGGGGGCTGTTTCCCCGGCTGCCCTGCTTACTCCCAAAATTAGCCCTGTGAGTATTCCGGGCATTGCATATGGTAGAAGGTGGTGCCTGATTGTTTGCCATTTTGTCGCCCCAAGCGCAAGCGAGGCCTCGCGAAATGAAAATGGTATTGATGCAAATGCCTCTTGAGAGGTCTTGATGATTACTGGAAGGGACATTAACCCAAGGGTGAGGCTTCCTGCAAGCAAAGATGGGCCAAATCCAAATAAATTCACAAAAACTGCAAGCCCAAAAAGCCCAAAAACTATTGACGGCAATCCCGCGAGGTTGGAAATTGCACTATTTACCAAGGATAGTGCCCTGCCTTCCCGCGCATATTCGGATAGGTAAATGGCGGTTAGAACTCCTACTGGAAGCGCGGCTATCATTGCACCTATTGAAAGCAGGATGGTCCCGACCATGGGCGTCAAAATGCCGCCCTCTCGCATGTTATTTCGCGGAGGCTGGGTAAGAAACTCCCAGCTGACCATCGCTATGCCCTTGCTTATTATGTCGAATAGCACAAAGAACAGGATGGCAACAACCAAGGCAACGCACAGCAAAAAGGAGCTGAACACAACAGCCTGCGTAGTCCTTCGGTCAAGCATATCGGCTTCCCCTCTTTATCAACAGGTTTGCAGCAGAATTCACCATGAAGCTTATCACAAACAAGGTCGCGGCAATCATAAAGAGCGCAAAGTAGTGCGGGCTTCCAAAAGGAGCCTCTCCCATCTCAGCAGCGATGGTAGCCGTCATTGTCCTTATTGGGTCAAAGACAGAGGTAGGGATGATGGCGGCATTGCCAGTGACCATCAAGACAACCATGGTTTCGCCTATTGCCCTGCCAAAGCCAAGGAGGATTGCAACAGTGATTCCTGGCATGGCAGCAGGCAGCACCACCTTGTGTATAGTTTCCCAGTCTGTTGCCCCCAAGGCTGCAGATGCCTCGCGGTAAGAGCGTGGAACCGACCTTAGCGCATCCTCTGAAATCGTTTCAATAGTTGGGAGCACCATTATGGCAAGCACCAGTATGCCGCTTAAAAGGGTCAGGCCGCTTGGAATTCCAAATATAGAGGCAACTGCTGGGACAACAACAGTAAGGCCAAAAAAGCCAATGACCACTGAAGGGATGCCGGCAAGGATTTCAATGACCGGCTTTAGCAGCTCTGAGAGGGAGGGTGGTGCCACTTCTGAAAGGTAAATGGCACAGCCAAGGGCAACAGGCACTGACAGCAATAACGCCCCTGCAGTCACAAAAAGCGAGCCGATTATAATTGAGGCTATCTCAAAGCGAGGGTTTGAAGAAGTCGGCTGCCAGGACTGGCCCAAGAAAAAGTGTTGCACTGACTCAAAATTGAAAATCTTTATTCCCTCAAAAAAGAGAAAAAAGAAGATAAAAAACACAACCAATATCATGGAATAGGCGCTTATTTTCACCAAAAGCTCTGCCAGCCCATCTGGGTCCTTGCCGATTTTCATTTGATTTCTACCTCGCCTATGCTGGGAAGTAGCCTACTTTCTCCACAATTGACTGGCCCTTCTGGCCGAGGACAAAGTCTATGAACTCTTTGGCAGCTCCTTGTGGCTCTCCATCAGTATAAAAGAGAAGCTCTCTGCCTAAGTAATACTTTCCTGCTTTTATGTTCTCCTTGGTGGGAAGAAACTTC
>JAOAKE010000051.1 GCA_026413805.1 Microcaldota archaeon
CTTGGAGATTGTGCCGCGCACTCTGGCAGAAAATGCAGGCATGGATGCCATTGACGCACTGGTTTCACTGAGGGCAAGGCACAAAAAGGAAGGCGGGGAGCACTTTGGCGTGGATGTGCACAACTCCACAATTGCAGACATGAAAGCCCTTGGGGTGCTTGAGCCCCTGAAGGTGAAGACGCAGGCAATAGCCTCTGCATATGAGGCAGCAAAGATGCTGCTGCGCATTGACGACATGATTGCCTCAAAGGGCAAAAGCGGGGGAAGCGGGGCTCCGGGAGGAGCTGGCGGCGGGCCAGGAGGGGCAGGGGCAGACATGGGCGGGGACTACTAAGAGAAATTAGCATTTGCCTCCCGCAACCTACTATTTTTTATTTTATCTCTTCTTTTTCTATACATAAGCATTTTAGGAGGTGGAGCATGGTCCTGTTTTTAAGAGTTGCCGCTTTTTTTCTGCTATTGGCTTCATTTGTTTTTTCCCAGCCTTTTGAAATCCTTCTTCTCTCACCTGAGCGCAATGCGGTGAGCGAGGACAGCACCCCGATGTTTTCTTGGCTGGTGCCTGGCCCCACAAACACAGAGGTAATGTGCAATCTGTATATTGATGAAAAGGTGGCAATACAATCCATGCCAGTTGAAGCTGGCGTGCCCGCTTATGCAACATCCTACCCGCTTTCTGTGGGCAAGCACAGCTGGGCTGTGCGCTGCTGGACCCCTACCAAGCTCAGCCAATCATCTGAAGTCATCCCATTTTCCATAGCCAAGCCATCGCCAAAGGCCATGGCACCAAGGGATTATGAAAAGCAGCCGCTGGTTGCTGCTTCAATGAGCCAAAAAGAAGCCAACAGCGAGCTTTTCTTCCTTACAATGGTCGGCCTGCCGCTGCTGCTTTTTATCCTGATGATTTGGGGCATGAAAAGGCAGTAGGGCTTTTCTTTTTTCTTTCCTTCTTTTCAAATATTATTAAAAAAGCATAATATTATATAATTTCTATAATATAGTCTCCACGAGGTGCATCCATGCCGCAAAAGGGAGTGAAGATAGCAAAGCCAGAGGGCAAGCTGGGCATACTGCTTCCAGGCTTAGGGGCAGTCTCAACCACCTTTATAGCAGGGGTGTTCCTTGTTCTAAAGCACGGCTTTGCCCCAGTTGGCAGCCTGACGCAGATGCAAACCATACGGCTTGGCAGGCGCGACGAGCACAGGGCGCCGCTTATCAAGGATTTTGTCCCCCTTGCCTCCCTTTCTGACTTGGAATTTGCCGCCTGGGACATATTCCCTGACAATGCCTACGAGTCTGCGCTAAAGGCAGGCGTGCTGGGAAAAGAGCACCTCTTGCTTGTCAAGGGCGAGCTTGAGAAAATAAAGCCCATGAGCGCAGTCTTTGACCCCAGCTTTGTGAAAAACATAGACGGCCCGAACAAGAAGGAATTCAAAAGCAAGCTTGAGGCAGCCAACCTTCTCCGCGAGGACATCCGCAGCTTCAAAAAATCCCGCAAGCTTTCGCGCATGGTCATGGTTTGGTGCGCAAGCACAGAGCGATATGTGGAGCTGACAGCTGCGCACCAGTCAATTGAAGCCTTTGAGTCAGGGCTTGCCAACAACGACGCGTCAATTTCGCCCTCCATGATTTATGCATACGCCTCAATAATGGAAGGCGTGCCGTTTGTAAATGGCGCACCGCACCTTGCAGCAGACATCCCTGCCCTGACAGAGCTTGCGCGGCAAAAAGGCGTGCCAATAGCAGGCAAGGACTTCAAGACAGGCCAGACGCTTGTTAAAACAGCAGTTGCCCCGATGCTCAAAAGCCGCATGCTCGGGGTTCGCGGCTGGTTCTCCACGAACATACTGGGAAACCGAGACGGGCTTGTGCTTTCAGACGCAGGCTCATTTAAAAGCAAGGAAGTGAGCAAGAAAGGGGTGCTGGACTACATTTTGCAGCCAGAAGCCTACCCGCAGCTATACGGCAGCTTGTACCACAAGGTTCGGATAGAATACTACCCGCCAAAAGGCGACGACAAGGAGGGCTGGGACAACATAGACATATTCGGCTGGCTGGGCTACCCCATGCAGATAAAGATAAACTTCCTTTGCAAGGACAGCATACTTGCAGCGCCAATAGTCCTTGACCTGGCGCTTTTCATGGACTTGGCGCAGCGGGCAGGCATGCGCGGCATTCAGGAGTGGCTCTCCTTTTACTTCAAAGCACCCATGCACGCCCCATCTGTCTATCCTGAGCACGACCTTTCCATACAGCACATGAAGCTGAAAAACACCCTGCGCTACCTCATGGGCGAGGGCTTGATAACCCACCTTGGGATAGAATATTACGATTACTGGGGGAGAGCCAAAAAGGGGAAATGAAATGCTCAAAAATCTAAAAATGGCCAAGAAGCTGCAAGCCAAGCTCGGGGAAATCCTTGCAGCCATTCCCCTTTCTGCAAACCACTGGACGCTGCTTTCCATCCCTGCTGCACTGCTTGGGCTTTATTTTGCCTACCTTTCCCTTCCCCTTCACTCGCTTGCCATGTTTCTCCTTGCTGTTGCAATAGACATGCTGGACGGAGCAGTTGCACGCGCCAAAAAGCAGGTCTCTGCCTTCGGGGCATACTTGGACGGAATCACTGACCGCATCGTGGAATTTTTGCTTTTGGTTTCCTTTCTCTTTTACTCCCTTCCAGACTTCCTCCTTCCCGCACCCATCCTGCTCATCCTCATTTTGTTTTTCGGCTCGTGCATGACCTCGTTTTCAGTTGCCTACGCCGACCATCGCAAAGTGGCAGATGCAAAGAAGCTTTCAAAAGTTCCCGGAATTCTTCCCCGCGCCGAGCGCCTCATTCTCCTTTTATTTGCGCTTGCGCTAATCCCCTACTCCCCAGACGGCGCATCATTCGTTATTTTCGCAGCTGCCCTCCTTTCATTTTTAACCTTCTGCCAGAGGGTTTGGCATTTTGCAAAATGAGGGGAATTACCCTGCGCCCCCTTCTCCTCGCTTTGTGAAAAACTCGGTGTCAGGAGGCCATTCCTCAAAACGCTTTTTTGTATCAGTTTCTGGGCTGTGCTCCTCTGCTATTTTTTCAGCTCGGTCACTCTCTTTTCTTTGTTCATTTTTGTTTATCTCTTCCTGCGGCAGCTTCACAGTGCCTTTTGGCGCTGCCTTATCTTTCTGCGAGGCTTCAATTTCACTCCTTATTATCTCATTAAATATTCTATCAAATATAGCCGACCATCCGTTTTGATAAAAGAAGTTTCTAACATCCCCGTAAGTTAGCGATTCGCCTCTCTTTTTCTTATCGTTTACCATAGCATCAAATTTTTTCTTTCCCTCCTCGTCCGGCGCTTCTGATCTGAAGCGGTCATGGTTCTCTTCGGAAAGAGGCTTATTCAACATACTTAGCATAATATAATTTTTATCACCCTCAATCTTCTTCCATGTATCACTACCTTTATCACCCTCAATCTTCTTCCATGTATCACTACCTTTATCACCCTCAATCTTCTTCCATGTATCACT
>JAOAKE010000052.1 GCA_026413805.1 Microcaldota archaeon
CTGCCGGTTGTCTCCTCACCAAACATTCTTTTGAAGGAAGAAATCGCTCCTTCTGAAAAGAGTCATTCACCACAGCACAGTCAGGGCTTACCAAAAAATAGTTTTTTATTTATTTGCAAGAAAAATAGCTTATGGTGGTTTGATGCTTCTGTTTCAAACAAATGGTTCGAATAAAACTCAAACGTATGAGGCTGGGCTTGCAAGAAAAATAGCTTATGATGATTTGAGGAGTCTGTTTCAAACAAAAGGTTCGAATAAAACTCAAACGTATGAGGCTGGGCGGGCCGACCTTATCCTTAACCGTAAAGACGAAACTAGAATTGATGGTTTTGGGAAGAATTATAATGGCTACCGTATTCATTACAGTCTTAAGGATCGTAAATTCTATATGTATCGCGTTGCTACAGAAGAGAAAGGTGAATTTTTTTCTTCAAAACTTTCTAAGGGACAACGACGAATTGTTTCTTCTGAAATAACTGATAAGAAAAAACAGGCTGAATTCCTAAGCGATTGTTTACGAGATTTTGGTTTTACACTCGCGTCTCTATTATTGAAGGTGGCGCGTGATCATGAACTTGATTATCTCCTCCTTCTTCACGAAGAGCAGGAGAAGAAGGCGAAGAAGATGTTCCGGTGAACAAATAGCCACTTAGCGGTGGCTGCCGCCACAATCAATTCTTTTCAGTCCCAGAGTGCTGGAAGCCTGCCATTCAGCAAGAGGAACTTTGCACAAACCTCATCATGCAGGCTTTTTTGCGTCCTGCCGGTTGTCTCCTCACCAAACATTCTTTTGAAGGAAGAAATCGCTCCTTCTGAAAAGAGTCATTCACCACAGCAGTCCCTTGCAGGTGCCCAAGAACCTTTTAATATTTAATCAGAGTTAGAAGGAGCAGCATATTGGCTGTTTGTAATAGGGGTGGAACGATGAAAAACATAATGTGGTTCTCTGAGATTCGCAAAAATAACTTGGCAGAAGTTGGTGGAAAAGGGGCTAACTTGGGAGAGATGGCTGCAGTTGGCCTGCCGGTCCCGCCAGGGTTTGTGGTAACCTCGGGTGCATACTTTTGGTTCATCAGGCACAACCGCATTGACCAGACTATAAAAGAAATGACAGAGGGGCTTGATGTTGAAAACACCGACCAGCTCTCCAAGGCATCTGAGATGATAAAGAGCCGAATTCTCGGAGGAGAGATACCGCACCAGCTCAGAAACGAGATAATAAATGCATACCGAAGCATGATAAAAGACGGAAGAGAACCCTATGTCGCTGTTAGAAGCTCAGCCACTGCTGAAGATTTGCCGGAAGCTTCCTTTGCAGGCCAGCAATCCACTTTCCTTAATGTAAAGGGCGCTGAAAATTGCGTTCAGTCAGTAAAAGAGTGCTGGGCGTCACTTTTTGAGCCGCGCTCAATTTACTACAGGACTACAAACAAGTTTGACCACTTGAAAGTGGGCTTGGCAGCGGTTGTGCAACAAATGGTGCAGTCTGAAAAAGCAGGAGTCATGTTCACTGTTGACCCAATCAGCCAGAACAGGAACAAGCTCGCAATAGAGGCTGCCTATGGGCTGGGAGAAATAGTGGTTTCAGGCGCTACCACGCCGGACAGGTATATCGTAGATAAAAATTCTATGCAGATTGAGGTAAAAGACATTGCAAAACAGGAGTGGATGATTGCAAAAGTAAACGACCAAAATGTCCATGTCAATATAAAAGAGGAGATGCAGGCTCGCCAGAAATTAACCGACCAGCAGATAGTTGAGCTTGCAAAAATAGGCAAGAGGATAGAGCAGCACTATGGAAAGCCGCAGGACATTGAGTGGGCGTATGCAGAAGGGAAGATGTATATCGTCCAGTCAAGGCCAATAACCACCCTTAAGGCAGAGGCAGCTGCTGTTTCATCTGTCCCGCCTATTATGGAAGAAAAGCCGGTTCAGGAAGTTGCTGCTGTGCAACCGCAAAAAAAAGAGGAGGCGAGAGGTGTGGAAGAAAAAAAGGAAGGAGAAGGGAAGGTGCTTGCGCGCGGGCTTGGAGCTGCGCCTGGAATCGGAAAGGGCAGGGTAAAAGTATTGGCAGGCCCAAAAGAAATAGGCAAGGTGGAAAAAGGAGATGTGCTTGTGACTGACATGACCACGCCGGATTTTGTGCCTGCGATGAAAAAGGCAAGTGCAATTGTAACCAATTCTGGCGGAATGACCTGCCATGCTGCCATAGTATCGCGCGAGATGGGGATTCCTTGCGTTGTTGGGACAAAAAACGCAACCTCTGTGCTCAAGGAAGGGCAATTCGTAACTGTTGATGCCTCGCGGGGGATAATTTATGATGGCGATGTCTCAATAGGGGAGGAAAGGGGAGGCGCTGGGCAACAGGCAGCGGCAGCCCAACCTGCTGGCGTAAGCTCCTTTTCAGTTGTCCCCACTGGAACTAAAATATATGTCAACTTGGCAGAAGTTGAGCTTGCAGACAAGGTGGCGAGGCTGCCCTGCGATGGCGTCGGGCTTCTTCGCGCAGAGTTCATGATAGGCGACATCGGAGAGCATCCCAAAAAAATGATAAAGGAGGGAAGGGGGCAGGAATTCAGCGACAAGCTTGCTGAAAAGCTTCGCATTTTTGCCTCTGCTTTCTATCCCCGCCCAGTCGTCTATCGTGCAACTGACTTCAAGACAAATGAGTACCGGAACCTGAAGGGCGGGGAGGAATTTGAGCCGCAGGAAGCCAACCCCATGATGGGCTGGAGGGGCTGTGCGCGATACATAACCGAGCCAGACGTATTTTCTCTTGAGCTTCGTGCCATAAAAAAGGTGCGCGATGAGTACAATTTGAAGAACCTCTGGCTGATGCTCCCATTTGTGCGAAGAATCGGCGAGATAAGGGCAATTAAAGAGATGCTCAAAAGCCATGGGATACACCGCACGCTTGACTTTAAGCTCTGGATAATGGTGGAAGTTCCGTCTACTGTGTTCTTGATTGACCAGTTCTGCGAGGAAGGGATTGACGGGGTATCAA
>JAOAKE010000053.1:0-2691 GCA_026413805.1 Microcaldota archaeon
CGCTTTCTTGCAGCGTCTTCCGGTTGCTCAGCGCAAGCAACTACTCGCTCTCAGCGCTTGTGCTTGATTGGTTTGGAAGGAATTCCACAAGTGCCATAAGCTTCCGTGTTTCCACCACTCTTGGAAATTCCACTAACATGACCACCACCCTGCCTAACGCAACGGTTTACATAAACGGCACAGAAATAAACGGCTCAACTGCTTTTGCAGACGTGCTTTTGGTAAATATAACTGACAACGCCCTTCCGGTTGCGCTTTTCTTCTACAATTTCTCTTATGCAGGCCTAAACTTGCAAGCAATAAACATAACTACTGGCACAATAGGAACAGCTTCTTTCATGGAGATATCTGGCATAAACGAAGGAGGGATTGTGGGAGGCAAGAACCTTACTCTCTACAACGCCTCTCCTTCCTATACCCAAGTCTGCGTTCTTGACATGCCTGATGCACTTGCCTCTTCTATTTCTTCCACCTGCAGCGCAGCAAATGAAACACTTCTAACCTGCGATGTGGCAGTTTCAAATGGCAAATGGTGCAATATGTCAGGAACAACGATTTCAATCTATAATCTTACATATTCAGCTGCCAAGCAATTTGCCCCGCCACCGCCGCCATCTTCCTCGCAAGGAGGCGGAGGAAGCTATTCTCCCACTTATCTTTCATCTGCCTTCAATTGCTCTTCTGGGGAACTGAAAATAACCGCAACATCTGCCGGAAAGCCAATACAGGGGCTTGAAATACGCTTAAAAGACCCATCAAAAATTGGCTGGCTTGAACAGAAGACCACAGACTCAGAAGGCACAGCCTACTTTGCAATAGCAGAAAGCGGCCGCTACTCTATAGAGACCAGGCAGAACAGCATTTATTCACAAGCTTCACTTGGGCCATTCCAGCTTAACCTGTGCCCAAGCAAGCCTGAGGAAAAGCAGCCTGAACAAAACAAGACCGAAATGCCACCGCCGCCTATCCCTGCCAAGCCACAGCAGAATATGACTCAAAACATTACCCAGAACAAAACCGTCCCGCAAGATGAGAAAAAGCAGCCAACAATTCCGGAAAAGATAATTGACAAAACAGTCTCACAGCTCCCAATTTCTAACCAAACAAAAAGCAAAGTGGCTGAGGCGGCAGCCCCGACATTCTCATTCACAACGATATGCGGGGCAATCGCAATCGTAATTGCCGCAATTGTTGCATATGTGCTTGTAATAAAAAGGAGAAAGGGGCTAGAAGGATTAAGCTAGCTTGCTAGGTTTTCATTTTTGTTTTCATTAACAATCAGTCTTTGAATAACTCCGCTGCTTGTTTGGAAAAGCGCACGATATTTGTCTTGCCCTGCCGTTCAACTTCAACCACTCCCCGCTTTTCCATCCTTGAAATTATCCTGTGCGCCCTTACTTTTCCTATTCCCTCAAGCCTTGAAATTTCAGACTGGAGAGCCCTGCCTTTTTCCGCGATTATTTTTTCAGCCACCTTTCTTTCTTCAGAATCAAGCAGAAGAAGGGCAGCTTCTGGGTTTCTTGGCTTCTGTGCTTTTTGCTGCCGTTCTGAATAAGCATAATGCGCAGCTGCTCCGAGCGCAATTCCCAAGAGCAAAAAGATAGGGGCAAGCGCAACAACCCTTTCAGCAAACTGCTCATGCTGGCACACCCCTTCCACTGTGCAGACCTGCGGCTTTGCGGAATTTATGGCAAATGGGATTGCATAAACCACAGCCACGAGCGCTGCAACGGCTATTATCGCAATCGCATTTTTTGCATTCTTTGAAATATCCATGTGATTCTTTGGCCCGCTTTGCCTTTTTAATCTAACTACTTAGTTTCAGAAAGTGAAACTTTGGTTTCTGGAGCTAATAAATATGGTTTCAGCTGCTTCCAGAGTAGAGGTGATTTAATGGAAAACCAAAAGATGCGGGCTGTGTTCTATGCCCTTCTGGTGGCAACTGCAGTGCTGACGCTGGGCATGGGCGCACTTTTTGCAGTGAGGGAAGCGCCGCCCCAGCCTTCTTTGCCCGGCCAGGATGAAATCAAGGGGTGCTCATGTGGGGAACAAGGCTGCAGTGCATCAGGCTGCAAGTGCGGTTGCCAAGAGGGCAAGGAATGCTCTTGCAGCAGCGGCAAGTGCGGAGTGGCAGGCTGCCTTTGCGGGTGCCAAGAAGGCAAAGCTTGCGGCTGCCAGAAAAGCGGCAAAGTCGCCGCATCTTGCCTTGGGGGAAGCCAACAAACATCAGGAACCGGTTCGGCAAAGGAGTATTCCTGCGGCTGCAGGAGGGTCGGCGCTTAACTGCTCTCCCCCTCTTTTCCTTTTTTTCAAATAACCAAGCCAACCTGCGCCCCCCTGTCATCATCTTTTTAATTCTTCTTTTCGCCCTTCTTTAGGGGGTGAAAATGCGTCTCTTCTTTGCTCTTTCTTCTGCTTTATTTCTGGCACTTTTTGTGTTTTTTACAGGCTGTGCACAGCAGCCTCCTGCCCCTCCCACTCCCTCAATTGTGTGCAACCCGCCTTATATCCAAGTAGGAAAAGACTGCTGCCTTGACCACAACAACAACTCAATATGCGACAAGGATGAGCCTGCCGCGCAAACACTGCCTGCTGCATCTAACGGCTCCCAAGCAGTTCCTCCTGCCCCTCCTCTGCCTCCTGAAGAGCCCAGCCAAAATGCAACGCCTCCGCCTCCTGCCCCGCCAGAAA
>JAOAKE010000053.1:2701-2982 GCA_026413805.1 Microcaldota archaeon
ATCTCTTCTGGGACTGGCTGCTGCATTGACGAAAACTACAACCGCATATGCGATTCTGCAGAGGCTGTGGTGGCGCCTGCTCCCCGCGAGGTCCAAGTTTCCCTTCCCCCTCGCATCTGCGGGGACAGGTATTGCAATATGGGGGAGAATTGGAGCGCCTGCCCGCAGGACTGCGGTTGCCCTGCTGGCTATATTTTGCAGGGCGGAAGCTGCAAAAAATTCACATATATGCCCGGCACTTTTTCAGTTATGGAATTCTGCGGCAATGGGGTTTGCAAGCC
>JAOAKE010000054.1 GCA_026413805.1 Microcaldota archaeon
GAGAAACCCCACGCTCATCCCTTGGTGGTTTCTACGGTACTTCCCCAATGGTTGCGTGAGTTTTCTTTTGGGGTTGGGCTGCAGGGAGCGAAGATTCTTTTCAATGGGGCAGAAGCGTCAGCATTTTATTTCTTTTAGTAAAAAAGCAAAGCATGTCTGACAAGTCCCGTGCATTGATTGCATTTGCCAAGTTGGTGGTTGCCCTTGCAGCAGGCGCGCTGCTTGCAAATATATGGATTGAAGCGCGAGGATATGCTGACGAGTGGTATGTGCCTTATGGGGCAGGAATCCTCGTGGCGGCGGTAATTTATTTGCTGCTGACTCGGCTCTCAAAAAGCAGCGCAGATTAGCTTTGCGAAAGCCCAAACATTTTTTCAAGAGCCCTTCTTGCCCGTTGCGCAACTTCTTCTGGCAGGGCTATCTCTTTTTCTTGCGGCAGGCCTTGAAGCACTTCCAAAATCAGGGCAAGCGAGTTTTTCTTCATATATGGACAAAGGGCGCACATCCCCACAAATTCCTTGTTGGGCAGCTCAAAGCGCAGCCTATCTGACAGCCCGCACTCAGTTACAAGCACAAAAGAGCTTGCATCTGAGCTTTTGACAAACCGCTCCATGTCGCCTGTCCCGCCTACCAAGTCTGCCTTTTGCACGACAGCTGGAGGGCATTCTGAATGCACCAATATCTTTGCAGAAGGGAATGCCTCGCGAAGGGCAGCAAGCTTGCGCTCGTCAAAGTCCTGATGCACTACGCAGCGGCTGTGCCATGAGATTATCTTCTTGCCAGTCTCTTTTTCCAAGTTCTTTGCCATGAATTCATCGGGGATAAATATGATTTGCCTGCCAGGCAGGGCGCGGATTATCTTTGCCGCATTAGAGCTTGTGCAGCAGACATCCGACTCTGCCTTCACATCTGCGCTTGTGTTTATGTAGCAGACAACAGGCACTCCGGGGTGTTTTCTTTTAAGCTGGCGCACGTCTTCTGCGGTTATGTCGTCTGCAAGCGAGCAGCCTGCTTCCAGAGAAGGAATGAAGACCCTCTTTTTTGGGTTGAGCAGCTTTGCAGTCTCCGCCATGAACCTCACCCCAGCGAAGACTATGATTTTTGCATCGGTTTTTCGTGCGGCGTCAGAGAGGGCATAGGAGTCGCCAACAAAATCCGCCACTCCCCAGATTATGTCAGGGGTTTGGTAAGAGTGCGCAAGGACTATGGCATTTCTTTTTTTCTTGAGGCTGTTTATTTCCAGGGTGAGCGGCGCATATGCCCTGCACACCTCCAGGCTCCAGCCCAGGCTGCCCAGCTTATCATGCAGGCGCGCAGCCTCGCTGCTAATCTCCTTTTCGCTTGGCATGTCCCTCGCAAAAGTAATTACTGCCACCAATTAAAAATCCACCCCACCAATTTTTCAGTTATGAAAATAGGCAAGCAAGATGTTTCAGAGGGCGAAATCAGGCTCACCCCTGAAAATACCGAAGACCTCTGGCACATAGAGAGGCTGCTTTCGCCAGGGGACAGGGTCCTTGCAAAAACTTGGCGAAGGTTTAAAGTGTCGGAAGGGGATGCGGGGGAGAAAAAGCCAGTTACAATCAAGCTTGCGGTGGAAAAGGCAGAGTTCTCCCGCTTTGCAAACCGCCTGCGGGTGAGCGGCAAGATAATTTCAGGCGAGCCCGAGGAATTTGTGCAGCTTGGGGCATACCACACGATAGACATCGAGCCTGGCTACCCGCTTTCTATTTTCAAGGACAGGTGGCTTTCACACCACCTTGACCGCATAAAGCAGGCAATTGCAGAGACAAAAAGGCCAAAGATAGGCATGCTGGTGCTTGACGAGAGCCGCGCCATTTATGCAACCCTTCGCGGCTACGGGGTGGAATACGAGCTTGAGCTTGAGGCCTCGGCAAGCAAAAGAGACGAAAAGTTTGAGGAGAAAACACGCGCTTTTTTTGGCGAGATACTCAAAAAGCTCCAAGGCTCGCAGGTCAGCCGCATCATTGTGGCAGGCCCAGGCTTTGGCAAGGAGAACTTAATGAAATTCATCAAGGAGAAAGACCCCGGGCTTGCAAAGAAGATAATTCTTGAGCACTGCTCATATGCCGAGCGCTCAGGAATAAACGAGCTTCTAAAAAAGGGAGTGGTCTCGAAAGTGGCAGCAGAAGAGAGGGCAGAAAACGAGCTTATGCTCATGGAGAAATTCACTTCTGAGCTGCGCAAAGACAGCGGCCTTGCAGCCTATGGGCTGAAGGAAGTGGGGAAGGCGCTGGAGCTCTCCGCAGTTGATACCCTGATGGTCCAAGATGAGCTGCTTCGCAACAGCAAGGAGGTTGAGCTTTTGGTTGAGGAGGCTGAAAAAAGGAAGGCAAGGCTGGTCATCTTCTCCCATGAGTCTGATGGAGGCAGGGAGCTTGCAGGCTTTGGCGGTCTTGCTGCCCTCCTGCGATTTAGGATAGGTCAATAGCCCACGCCTTGCAATGAGGCTCGTTCCTTTCAAGCTTGTCCATTATGTCCTGCAGCGAAGCCCTGGAAACCACCCTCCACACAGTCATATGCGAAACACGCATGGCATCCGCTACTTCGCGAATGGGCATTTTCTCCCCGAAGTAAAGCCTAAGCGCCATGGAAACCTGCTCCTTGCTCATTTTTCTAGGGCGTCCGCCCGACCTTTGAACCATAAAACACCCCTTTTGCGATGCAAACCCGCAGAAGCCAAAAGAAAGGAATTTCATGCGGATTTCTATGGTCCGGAGGCCCATGCAGTTTGCCAGCCACACAGGCCAGAGGCTTCAAGCCTTGAAGCCAAAGATGTGCAGAATAAGGT
>JAOAKE010000055.1 GCA_026413805.1 Microcaldota archaeon
CTGCTCAGCTACCCAAAGACAAGAAAACCGCTCCAAAGAAAAGCCAAAAATAGCCGGAAGTTTGTAATTTGCAACAGGCTCAAATAACCTTTCAAGTTATGTATTTCCTGCCTGCGAAGGGTTCATGACCTTCCCCAGGAAAAGCACTGCTCCGCTGTCCTTATCCTGTATTGCAAAGAAGAACGGCCTATCAGCTCTGAAGACGTAAATATTCTCCCCACCACCTGGACCGACGGAGCCGACTTTCATTACCACAGCAGTTGCAGCTGCCGCTTCGGTTCCTTCCTCATTGACATCCACATAAACCTTATGTATTACTACTCCTATCTTCAGGTTTTTCTTTTCTGTCATCAGTCCAAAATCCGCAGAGTCTGAAAACGCCGTTCGCATTCCCATCCGAGGCAAAACACCCTCCAGTCGGTAAGTTTCCTCCAGCTTGAACTTGGGGATGTGAATTGAAACCTTTTCCTCGCGGAGGGCTTCGTTCCAGTGTCTCAGCCCTCCAGAGGCGATTTCTCTTTCCACAGCGGCAATCCCTTCTGCCCTGCTCTTTCCATTTTCTTTCGGCAGAATCAGCAGCATGGATGCTTTCCCCCCAGAATAAGGCAGCTCCAGCACCTGCGCAGTTTCATCTTCAGTGTAATTGAATTTCTTCTCATCGTAATAGTGGTTCATCATCATTACTTTGGTATTGGCGCCTGAGACCAATCCAAAGTCTTCTTCCGTAGTTTTTTGCTTGTCAAATTCAACCTGCCATTTTCCCTTGAAATAAACAGCGTTGGTTATCACTACTGGAGTGCTTCCGCTTATGCTTTTGGGCGGAATCAAATTCTTTATTTTCTGATTTGTCCTATCCTCTACCCACCTGTTTATCGTTTCTTCTGCCCGACCACTGTCAAAATCAATATTGATTGCGTCTGCAAAATAATTCTGCTTCAAAGTTTCCTTATAAGCTCCCAATACTTCGTAATCGCGGTGTATCCATAGTGCGTTCGCAGTGCTGATTTGCAAACCAGAACTATTGAAATTTATCTTCCTGTAAAGACCTGCAAAAGACTCCCTAAGCTCGCTCTTGTTTTTTGGCAGGAACATTACCTTTTCCATCTCGTCGGCGGTTTGCCCCTCTGCCCCTTCAAATACCATTGCCATTGCTGAAGTGATACTGTAAGGTGAAATTACAATGTTCTTCTCTTCGCTTGTTTTTGCCAGTTCGCTGTAAATGGCGTACCCAAACCTATTTGAGACATCTGAAAACGTCTTTGGGCCGCCGGTTTTTCCATTCCAATCAGGAGGACTCGGAACTATACATCCAAATAAAAGAAATGCAACAAGAGTTAGAAAGGCAAGCGTTCGTCTCATTTAACACACCTTATTCTGAATTAACTGCCAGTGGTTATTTAAGCTTGCCCTTTTTGTGGAAAACTGCTCCTGTTTATCTTTTCCAGCGTCCTTTCAAGCTCAGGATTCATTTTCCCCCACGAAAGTTGCCTTTTCCCAGTCCTCTTCAAATATGGCAGCGAGCCTTTTTACCTCTTCGCCTTCCACCAGAACTGCGGCCTCGCGGTTTTTTCTAAGCGCGCTTTCAGATAGGTTTATGCTGCCGACAAGGGCTTTTTTGCCGTCTATTATGATGAATTTGCTGTGAGTAAGCTTGTAACCGAAAGAAGCCCAGCGCACATCTGCCCCAAGCTCTCTTAAAATCGCAAATGTCTTTGTTTTCCTGCTGTCTTCAACCCTTGGCTCCATTATCACCCGGACCTGCACCCCTCGCTTTTCTGCCTCGCCCAGCTCGTAAATTACATCTTCTGAAGTAAGCACATACATTTCAATGTCAATGGTTTTCTGTGCAGAGCGGATGAATGATACTACCTCGTCCTGCGCTTCAGGGGAGAAAACGAACTCGACCTTTGCGTTGCAGCCTGCACAGGCGGCTGGAGAAAGGAAAGCAAGATAAAAAAGCAGACCTGCGACTAAAAGCAAAAGAAGGATGACTATAATTTCCTTAGTATCCGACCCCTTTGCCATATTCCTCAATCCGCTCAACATGCAGCTTCCTGCCGCGCGAGTGCTGCATCGCCTCTACAAGTGCCTCGCACGCCTCAAAATTGGTTATGCACGGAATCCCATTTTCCAGGCATGCGCGCCGAATCTTAAAGCCGTCGGTATTGGCGGCCTTTCCCCTTTTAGGGGTGTTGAAGACCATCTGGATATTGCCATTTTTTATCTCGCTTATTATGTTCGGCTCTCCGTCTGCAATTTTTTTAAGCAGCCTGACATTCCCGCCTATATAAGAGGCAGTGGTGGGGGTTGCATAAACAGTAAAGCCCATCTGCTGAAGCGCCTCTGCAAGCGGGCGCGCCCTTTCCTTGTCCCCATCTTTGAAGCTCAGCGCCCCCCCGCCGCTTCGCGGGATTTTGAGGTTTGCCCCAAGCAGCGCTTTCATGAATGCAAGGGGGAAGTCGTAGTCTGCGCCCATGCTTTCTCCCGTGCTTTTCATCTCAGGCCCAAGCACAACATCTGCACCAGGAAGCTT
>JAOAKE010000056.1 GCA_026413805.1 Microcaldota archaeon
CTATATGACTGTGGGCGGGGCGGCCCAGAAGATAATCCTAAACGCAGCCGTGCCGTATGCCGACATTCTTTATTACTTTGGCTACATTGAGGATGCAGTTGCTTATTCTCGGCCCGCTGACTATGGGCCTGAAAAGCGTGGCACGCCCATTTTAGAGCATCTTCAAAATGACCCGAATTACCGAAAGTTCCATGCCCGCAACGGCGCTCCTGTGGTGTGCGTAGTGGAAGGCGGGGTAAACGAACTGGACCAAAAAGCAGGAGGCTATGGGTTTATTGCCGGATACATCCCTCATCTTGTGCCAATCGGCGAATTTCAGGCAGTGCTGCGGCTAATCGGGGAAACTGTGCGAAAGGTGATTTGAAGGCTTTCAGGCATTTACTTTTGCCTGGTGCCACTTTTTTGGCTCGCTCCTACTTTCACAGTACCCTCGTCATATGCTGCTCGTCAATCGGGTCAAGCCAAATGCTGTTTTTGCGGATTGGCGGAAGCCCTTGCCTTCTGTCGTTCTGCGCATTCCCAGCAGTATTGCTTGGCGAAATGCCAACTGCCGTCCCGTTGCCAGGCATTTTCACAGGAGCCTGTGCAATCGGCCGCACCATTTCGTTTTTAGGAATGCCTTCCATTGTGACTTTTTTTGCAAGGAAAGCGGCATTCTGAGTTTTCTGAGCTATGCAATTCACATTATCACCTCTATTGATTGATTTAATTTCTGTCAGGCGCCCGAGCCACTTGCCAGGCAGCTGGGGCGGAAAATCAGTTCAGGATAAGGAAGTTGTAGGCAATGACACTAGACAAAGTTGGAACGGCATTGCAAATTGCAGGATTTTTCACGCCTAGCACCAAGCTGCTTTTACGGCTATTTAGGTATTTAAAGGTGTGTAACAAAAAGCCAGCGCCTATGCAAATATATTAGGCTCAAAGTACCTGCGCACATATGGCTCAATCATGCCGCAGAGCTTTTTCCTCAAAATAGCAGGGTCTTCAAAGAAGACCGGCTTGAATTGCAAGGCCAGCTTTTTGTAGCCGTGGAGCCAAAGCCACTGCGAGAAGTGGTCGTTTGAGGCATGGTAAATCAGGCTTTCATCGCTTATCTTGCGGAGCATGACGTAAAGCTCCTTCAAGGTCTTGGCGCGCCCTATTTCCCTCCCATTTGGCAGCCTAAAAATAAAGTCGCCAAATCCAAAAAAATCATTGATTATCCTGCGAAGTTCTGCCAGAAAGGCAGGGTCGTTTTTCCAAAGGGCAAACACTGCCTTTTCTTTTGCTGCCTCATTGACAAAGCCCCTATCCACGGATTGGACAATTACAGGAATTTTCTTGTCGTGTTTTTTTATCCTCTCTAAAATTTCAGGCCAAGCCTTGCTTGTCAAGGCGCCGTCTTTTGGAAATTGCACGTCTATTATCGCCCCTATAAGCTTCTTTTTGCATTTGTCAATTATCTTCATGGCCTGCTCGTAGTTTTGGGCAAGCAGCACCCGAGTGCGATGCTGTGTTATGTTGAAAAGGGTGTTCAAAAAAGCAGTGAAGTAGTTGGGCTTGTCCTCTACCACTAAAATTGACCTGTCAGGCTTTATTGCATGGTTTATCATGTCTTCATGAAGCTGAATTATGGCAGAGTAGACTGTCAAGTCGCCGCTGTTGTGGAATATATAATCCACTTTTTCAAGTATGGAGGGAGGCCTGATGTTGCGCTCTTGCACCGCCCTTTCTGCCAGGTCCCTCGTCCCAACAAATTCGCTTTTGTCAGTAAGAAGGGCAAAGGCAGCGCCATTTGAAAACGCTTTTACATTCTCTGCAAGAATCTCAAAAGGGTAAACGCGCGGCCTTTCTCCAATGTCTGAAATTACAATGGTCTTCTTGTTTTTTCCTTTCAGCTCCTTTTGAAGCAGCGGAGATATTTCTTTTTCTTCCAGCTGTTTGCCGTTTGATGTGGTTTTTATATAGACGAGCTCTACCCTGGGCCTGAATCTGTAAATGAAAGGGGACGCCATCTTTGCCTTTGCGCACTCGTAGTCTGTCCCAACCACCACTATCTTCCTTACTCTGTGAGGGTTCTGGACAGAAAGGTCCCTTGTCCTTATGGTGCCAAAAGCCATATTTACGACCTGTGTTAATTATGGGGGTATTTTGTTATAAAACATAGATACAAATGCTTATATCTCTTTTTTACTTAGCAAAAGCGAGAGGCATGCAGCATCAAATAAAGCCACGCATCAATTTTGAAGACTACCCCTATAAAGTCGCCAGGCTCTCCAATGAAAGGAACAGCAATGTGCGGCTGCCTGACTTTAAGCATTATTTTGGCGGGCAGATGGGCGGCAAGGCTGCTGGGTTGGCTTTTTTCCAGGAGGCATTGCTTGAAAGCGAAAAGCAACTTCATGCTGATTTTGGGAAAAGGGTGTTTTTCACAATTCCAAAGGCCTCTATAATGC
>JAOAKE010000057.1 GCA_026413805.1 Microcaldota archaeon
CTCTATCTCTTCCTCAGAAAGCTCATTAGGGGTATTGAATGGGGTTGGGTTGCTTCCCCCCAGCCCGACAAGATTCCATTCCCCAAATTTTACCTTTTTGCCGTGAAGCTGGGCGCCGCTCCTTGCAATTGCTTTGGCAACTTCTGGGCTGTCCATGTTGCCATGCACTGCATAAGTCTTTGGAAATACGCCCAAAATTTCTTCTGCATAGGAAAGCGGCCCTCTGTTGGTCAAGTCGCCGCATAAAATGACTGCGTCATATGAAGTTCGCGAGGCACGCACTTTCAGCCTGTCAAGAGCTTCCTCAGAAGAATGCATGTCGGAAAGGGCAAGGAGCTTCATTCTTTCACTTCCTTTGGGCAGAAAGTATCCTTTTTGCCTGCAGCTCAAATTTCTCCTTGAGCTTGGGTGCGATGAAATTGTGCGAGAGGGCATCTGCCTTTGCAGCTATTGAAAGCTGCGAGGCAAGGGCGCGGGCAAGCCTGCCGCGCAGCTTTCTTGGGGACTTTCCAATCATTGCATGCTGAAAAATAAGGCCGTGCTTGGGTGGTCTGCTGCCTGAGCGCAGGTGCTTAAAAAGCGCCTTCTCAGCCCCGAGAACCTGGATAGTTGAGGAAGGGAAGGTGGCAAGCCTTTGAAGGCCTCCTGCCTGCGCAACCAGCTTGGCTGCAAGCTGAGGGCCTGCAAGATGCGCCAGGTTAGGGCATATCTCCTCGGCTAGCCTTGACTCATATGCCTCAATCTCATCGCGAAGCGCCCAAAGGGACTTGATCTCCCTTGCAAGCAGCCGCACCCGGCTTAAGTCCTCCTGGGAGAGGCTTGCCCCAACTGAGGAGGCCGCTTTCTCTGCTATTGAGGCGCTTTGCTGCCCAAAAATACGCTCAATTTCTGCCAAGTTCATATTTTTTCTGTCAATTGCAAGCACACCCTCTACAAACTTAGAAGGCTCGCCTGCCTTAAATTCTGGAAAGTAAACCCCATACCATTCAACAAGCCTCTCAAAAAGCAGATTTGAGGCGCGGTTGAGCTCATCTACTGCGCCGACGCAGTGCATCAGCAGATGGTCGCGCGAGCTTATTGCGGCAGCCACCTTCTTTCGCGCCTGGCTTAGGAATTTTTCTCTTGCTTTTGGGTTAAACGCCATAATATGCCCTCCCTCTTTAATTAGCCTCATAACGTTTATGAAGCTTCCCAAAGAGAATAAAGGCTATGGCTGATGCGAAAAGGGCGGAGCGGCTGATGGAAATCGCAATACGCCGCGCGTTTATCCTTCCCTCAAGCGAAATTTACGGCTCCCCTGCCGGATTTTACGACTACGGCCCAGTCGGGGCGGCAATAAAGCGGAAGATAGAGGACCTGTGGCGGCTCGAGATGCTTCAAAAAGAGGGCTTCCACGAGATAGAAACTTCGATTGTCTTGCCCGAGGCTGTCCTTAAAGCGTCCGGGCATGCTGAAAATTTTGCAGACCCCCTTGTCAGCTGCTCGCAGTGCAAAAACAAGTTCAGGGCGGACCATCTGATTGAGCAGAGCGAAAAGGCAGCAGAGGACAAAATCCGTGCACAAGGGCTTGCTCCCTCCAAGCTGACCGAGCTTATCAAAAAATACAAGGTAGCCTGCCCAAACTGCAAAAAGCCCACTTTGTCCGAGGTAGGCTGGTTCAACATGATGTTTCGCACAAATATCGGGCCGATTGAAGGCAATACCGCCTATATCCGCCCAGAGACTGCTCAGGGAATATTCTTGGACTTTCAGCGCATAGTGCGAAACTTTGGCAACCAACTGCCAATTGGGATTGGACAAGTTGGAAAAAGTGCGCGGAACGAAATTTCCCCTCGGCAGGGGCTCATCCGCATGCGAGAATTCACCCAGATGGAACTGGAGTATTTTTTCAACCCAAAATACCCCCAATACCCTAAATTTGCCAAGATAGCCCATGAAAAAATAAACTTTGCTTCAGGCCCTGGCAAGCCGCACGAGGCCCAAATAGGCCAGCTTGTAAAGTCAGGTGCAATTGCAAATGAGATAACTGCCTATTTTGTCTGGAAAATAAAGTCCATTTACACTGCTTGCGGAATTCCTGCTGAGCGATTCTGGTTCCGCCTAATGCCACCTGAGGAGACCCCCCACTACTCAAAGTGCAACATAGACTTGGAGGTTGAGACTTCCTATGGGGTAGTTGAAACGGTAGGGATTGCCTACCGCACAGACTACGACTTGGCCTCCCACTCAAGGCACTCTGGCGCTGACCTCTCGGTTTTTGTTGAAGAAGAAAAGAAGAAAGTCATTCCGCATGTAGTGGAGCCTTCCATG
>JAOAKE010000058.1 GCA_026413805.1 Microcaldota archaeon
TATGCTTGACCATGCGGCAAGCCCTCTCGCCCCCCAATATCATGCAATCACTTCTGGCTTTCTTTGCCAAAACCAATATTAAACCATGCTGCAAAGCATTGGTGCAGCATTAAGTTTTTAAACACTTATTTATATTTATTACCACAGTGATTCTATGGGCGAACTATTCAGGCAAAACAAGAAAGGGCAGAATGAAAAGAAAGAAGACAAGCTGGACCAGCCACAGGCAATAAGCAGAAGGGAATTTTTCAAAAGAGCCTCTGTTTTGGCAGGAGGAATTTTGCTTGCAGGCAATCTATCCATGCTTGCAGGGTGCGGACCAAGCAAGGAGGAGAAAAGAAGGTATGTGGAAGAGCTTGAGAAGGCTATTGGCCAGAATGCCAAAGCGATTGGGCAAAAAAGGCTTTATGAGCTGGCCGAGCTTGCTTACGAATACAAAAATCTTTCTCCCCAAGCTATGGCAGCCGTAGTGGCAATAAGGTCAAATCTGGAAGGCAAGCCTGCCTTCGAGAACAATCCGCCTACTGAAGAAATGGTGCTCAATACTCTAATGTACAACACAGAATGGATTTCTGGTAGAATTGGGCCATACCAGGTTTATTTCCAGAAGCAGATAGATGAGGCAAAAAAGATGGGGGATATTGCAAGAGAAAAAAGGCTCAAAAGAGTGGTCAGCATACTTGATGGGTTTTTTGCAGTTCCGATTGAAGCTCAAAATGAGCTGATAGAAAAGCTTTGGGAAAAACGGCCTTTGCCTTAAAAGCTCAAAGCAACTCAAACCCTATTAGGCATGCCAATGCAATGATGAGATTGTCGTCTGCATCTTTTTGCAGGCTTTCGGAAATCGCGGCAATCGCGGAAATAATCACCGCTGCCCATCCTGCAAGCAAGGCGGCAGGAAGGCATGCCAAAAAGAAAGCAGCCGTTCCCTCGACAGTCTTTTTCTTGTTGTAAAAAATAGGAATCCTGCCTCTTCTGCCAATCCACGTGCTGGCAGAATCTCCTGCTCCTAGTATCCATATTGCGGAGACAGCCTTCGAGGCATCAGGAATTATGGCCAAAAAAGCAAGGCAGCCTGCAACAAGGGTCATCGCTCCAAACCCGGCAGAGCTTTGTTCCCTCTCCAAATAATCCAAGATCCTGCTCACAATTGGGATTTTTGCTCCAGATAGCACAAAATGGGACAAAACTATTCCTGCTGAAAAGGCAGCTGCCACAATGCGCAAAGCTGCCTGAGTCCCAAGAAAAAGAGCAGCTGCAGCCAAGATGGCGCATAAGAAGAAATGCACAAGCTGCCTGATGTCCTCCATTCCTTTTGCTTCCGCTATTTTATGCCGGCTTGTCAGCTTTATTTGCTCTGGAATTCTCCAGCCAAGTAACCTCCAGAAGCTTTCAGCCAAAAAATGCGCCAATAGAGCAAGCGCAGCTCCTGCAGCCACCTGCTCAAAAGTATGCACCCCCAAATGCATCCTGGAGTAGCCTATGAACAATGCAAATGCAAGATAGGCAGGAAAAGAGAGGTTTCCCAAAGAGCCGAACACTAAGGAAAAGGCCAGCAGAGCATGGGAGGAGGGCATAGCGAAGTCTTGGGGGCAGGCAACAGCAGAAGGAGCAGCCTCGCAAGGCCTCTCTTGGGAGAAAAGAGGCTTGAGGACAAGCCCCAAAATCAGCGCAAAAAAGATGGAGGTTAAAAGGAAAGGCGCCTTTTTTTCCTCTTTGCATATTTTTGATACAGCGAAAAGAAAGGCTAGGCCAGCCAAAGTTCCATGAAGGCTGTCATGGAAAAATAACGCAAGTCCAAATAAGGCCTCTTGAAGACTTCCAAATGCCCAACTCACGCCTCTTTCTTTCTGCTTTTGGTTTTTAACTTTTGCCATGGAAACTCCTAAGGGCGTGGTGGGATGGAGAAGCCAAAAGCAAAAGCCAGGCAGGCAAGCCTCCTTGACTCATCCGAAGACAAGGGGGATTATCTTGACA
>JAOAKE010000059.1:0-332 GCA_026413805.1 Microcaldota archaeon
TTCCAGCCACGGCCAGCGCTGGATGATTCTGAAGCCAGCTTTGCGGCAAGCGCTCTTTTTCTGTCAGCCCGCGAGAGCGAATCAAGGCTTGCGATTCTCAAAAGTTCAATCGCTTTTTCATAATCTTCTATTGCTCTAAGCAAGTTTTCGCCTGTTGGCACAATATCCACGTTCTCTTGCAAATCAGGCTTAAGAAGAATGTATTTCATCACCTCGGGAGGCAAGACATCCATCAGCTCCGCAACACCCATCCCTGTTCCTTTGCTTTTGCTGTATTTTTTGCCTCCAAAAAGTATGAAGCCGAATTTGTATCCTATCGGCGGGTTTTTTTT
>JAOAKE010000059.1:342-1134 GCA_026413805.1 Microcaldota archaeon
TTTTTAAAAATTCACCTAAAAACCGCCTCAAGCGTATCTCTGCTCCCGCCCTTTGTGAAATGATCCACACCGCCCCCTTCTGCGCTTGTTCCAAAATAATCCTGCCATGCAGGCCAGTGAAGCCTCCATGTCAGCTTGTAATTGTGGTCTGCTATTTTCGCGCTTCCAGTATGCCCGCAGCCTTTCGTGTATTTTACGTCCCTGTCGCAGATGTATCTGTAGGAATCGGTGTCATGCGATATAACTCGAGTTGTGGCATTTTTGCAGCATTTTTCGCATGTAGGCATGATGGGAGACCACCAATCAGGCAGATTCTCCCTAAGCGAACTTTTCGCAACCAATTCTTTGATTTTCTTCTCTTCTTTGAGAAACAAAACGGCATACTTGTCCATCTTGCCATCGGAATAAAGCTCGTTTGCTCTGACAATTTTCGGGTTTACTCCTAGCTTTTCCATAGCCTTTTTTGCGTCTTCAAGAAAATAATCGCCAAATGAAGTTGTATGGCCAGTTGGGTCAGGGACCGCGTAAAGCGGCTTCCCCAAGTGCATTTGCAGCTCATCGCGGTATTGCTCAAATACAGATGGTATCGAATCGAACGAATCCGCAATGTCGGCAACAAAATAATATTCTGCCTTTTTTACAAAGTATTTGAGGGCATCAACAATCGCTTGAGGAAAGAGAAACTCGCAAACTGTGCCAAGATGAGTCGGTCCAGAGGTGGTAAGCCCGCCTGAAATGACATACGGCTCTTGCTTTTTTTCGATTATCTCCTGGGCGATCTGCTCGGACCAG
>JAOAKE010000005.1:0-29706 GCA_026413805.1 Microcaldota archaeon
ATCAATTCAGCATAATCGTCATCCTTTCCTTTAATAATATACGGCTTTTCCAGCTTAATGTCAAGTCCAAAAAGACGCTTGTAAGTTGAACTAACCACTTCCTTCGGCGTTATCATAAGCAGCGTTGTTGGTGTTGTTGCAACAATTGAGCCGTTTGGGGAAACATAGATAGCTCCATCATGCAGGAAAATTTTTGAGTCGTCTGATGCACCTGCGATATATACCCCGATGATTTCTACTTTTGTTTTAAAAGAGAGCTCAACGATGCCGCTTTCAAAAACCAGGTAAAGGTTTTTGGCAAGACCTTCAACTTCATGATATATCTTCTGCTTCAGCGGCGTTCCCAACATCAATTCCAAAAGTAACATATTTGTTCTTCCTTTTTCACCTTTAATTTTAGTGGTATAACGTGAGCCTTGATAGTCGATATACACAACTTTGTTTTCATAGTCAAATCCAAAGTCAAACAATTTTTCCCCGATAATCTTTACCCCGTTTTCATATCTGACTGGGGGCTTTTTCTCGTCTTGGGCTGCTCCAGCATTGGCGGCAATAGTAGGCTTGCCTTTTATCTGGGAAAGCAGCCTTGCTGCTGCATCAATTGCGGGGTTTACAAGGAAAAGGGTAAGCGATACAAGGCTGGCTTGAACAAGCTTGCCAAATCGCTCGCGAATGGAATTAATCCACCCGCTGGCTTTTTCCCCTGAAGGCTCAAGGGGCGTTTCCTCTTTTTTTGGCTTTTTTTCTTCTTGGAGAGGGGCTCTTGCAGTCTGCGCCCGAATGAAGCTTCTTGTTGGGTTCTGGCGGCTGGCTGCCGCTATTTGCTTGGCAACTTCGTGCGGGTTGTGCCTTATTCCCTGCCTCATTCCAGTCGCCTTCTTGTAGGTTTGTGATTCTTGGTGTTTTTATATCTTTCCACTTAAGGCTTGGCAAAATCAGCTTGGCGGCTTTCCTACCTTGACATGCACATCCCCGCCTGCCTTTGGAATCAATATAAGAGCCTTTTCCTTCCCCTCAAACAGCAGGTATATCCTTCCATCTTTGATAAATAGGCTTTTTTCCCCTATCTTCAAAAGAGAATCGGGCTTGACCCCGATTTCCGCAAGCTCTGGCTCAATGTCTATTATCATCTTGTCTATCATCTTGCCGTCAGGGGCAGGGCAGGTGATTGACAAGCGGGACCCTTTCAGCTCCAGCCTCACTGTTTCTTTTTTCAGTTCTGCCCGCACTTTTATGCTGTCTTCCTTCACGACAAATGCACTATCCCTCTGGGGCAAAAGGGTGTCGGTTTTCACCTGCGAAAAGGCAAAGTGATTGAGCGCTGCACCCACCGCCAGGACAGGGATTATTCTTGCGCGCTTGGAAGCCTGCATGTTCCCACCGCTTATAATTTATGCAAAAACAGGTATTTAGGTTTTTCTTTAGCCAGCCCTCTTCAACAAGGCGACCCTTCCTTTCCTAGTCAGCCTGTAAAACACGAACTTTTTGCCCTGCTGCTCCATCTTTTCAACCAAGCCTGCCTCAACAAGAGCCTCCAAGTGCTCAACGATGGTTGCCTTGCTTTTGCTCAGCTTGATTGAGAGGTCGGTAGGTATCCTGTCTGCTTCTGAAAGCTCGCGCAATATCCCGATGCGCGTTTGGTTTTCAAGAAGCTTCAAGGTCTGCGAGTCAATCTCAACCTGCGCCTGCCTTTGGTGGAGAAAAAGGTATGCAGCAGCTGCCATGAGGATTATCGCCCCAAAAACCACCGCAAGGCGCAGCCAACCTTCTTCTGCCTCCTGCACTTTTTCTTGCCCGCTGCCAGCCCCCGCTGTTTTTTCAAAAGCATCCCTCTTTGCCTGTGTTTCCTCTGAAAGCAGTGGGAGGACGCGGAAGGGTTGCACTGGAGCCTGCTTTTGGGCAGCAGAAGGCAGCTCGCATCCAAAAGCGCCAGGGCAGGCTTGCCATTTCCCTTCAATGCATATGAGATGCTGCTGGCTGAAAGAAAGCATCTGCAGTGCAGGGCAGCTTGCAGACAGCACGCCAGAGCCTTCAAGGAGCCGAATCTCAGAGGCAAGCGCATTCATGCCTTCTTCCTTGCCAGCAACAGAGACAAAGAGGCTTTTTTCTGTCCTTGAAATTGTTACAATGTAATCGCCATAATGCCCCCTGAAGCTTATGCTGCCTTCTGGAGAATAAACATAGCCGATGCCAGCCTCTGAGGCAGGCAGGGCAGCAGAGCTGAAATTTGCACTGCCAAGTGGGAATTGGGCAATATGCTCGCCAGCCAACATGGAGGCAAGCAAAATCAAAGCCACTGCCACCGAATTTCGCATGCTTTTCTTCTCATAAATAGGCGTTTTAAATGGTTCGGTTTTTGTTCGGGATTTAAGGCTTTGCCAATTTTATGTCAGCGGCAGTCACAGTTTTCCTTCCAGCGTGCTTGGAGTATTTTATCGCCTTTTGCGAAATCTCCAAGCCTATTTTTTCCAGCACCTCTGCGAGCTCAGCTGCTGCCGAGTCAGAAACCCGCTCTGCCCCTGCCTCCCTGATTATCTTCTCAACAGGAGCCTTTGGAAGTATCATCAGACCACCAGCGGCACAATACCTCAAATAAATAATTAAATACTGCTGCCGATTGTTCGGCTATGGCCTTCCTGCGCGAAAGCATAGTGCCGCGTGCCTACCAGCTTGCAATTGCAAGCTCTGCCCTGCACGGGGGAAACACATTGGTAGTGCTGCCCACAGGCTTGGGAAAGACGCTGATTGCCTTCCTTGTAATGCAGGAAAAAATAAAGGAAGGCAAGGTTTTTTTCCTCGCCCCAACAAAGCCGCTTGTGCAGCAGCACTACAAAACCTTTCTTGCAAGCTGCAATTTTGAGCCTTCTGAAGCCGCCTTAATCACTGGCGAAGTTTCCCCAAAAAAGCGCAAGGAGATGTGGGAAAAAAGGGCATGCTTTTCCACCCCACAGACCCTTAAAAACGACATTAAGGCAGGCAGGGCTTCAGCGCAGTGCTCCCTATGCGTGATTGACGAGGCGCACCGCGCGGTTGGGAATTATGCCTATACCTATGTGGCAGCAGAGTGCATGAAGGCAGGAGGGCTGATTTTGGGGCTCACTGCCTCGCCAGGGGGCAGCAAGAAGCGGATTGAGGAAATCGTGGCTGCGCTTGGGATTGAAAACATTGAGATTAGGACTCCTGAGGACGCAGATGTCAGGCCCTATGTCCAGCGCCTTGACATTGAATATGTGCGCGTCCCGCTTGGCGAGAGCTTCTCAAAGGTAAGGGAGCTTCTGCAGGGCATGCTCAAAGAGCACACAGAGCACTTGGCAAATTTCGGCTTTGTGGCGCCAACGCGCTCCAAAAAGGGGCTGGTGGAGCTGCGGGAGAAAATAATGAAGGCTTCTGACCGGGTAAAGTATGCTGCCCTCTCTTTTTACACAACAGTGTTTAACCTCACCCATATGCTGGAGCTGATAGAGACGCAGGGCCTTTCCACCTTTCTTGCCTATGTTGAGAAAATGAAGGCAAGGCCAGACACAAAGGCGCGCAGGCGCATATTCAACGACAAGCGATTTATTGAGGCACTTAGGCTTTGCGCCAGCGCCTCTGAGCACCCCAAGCTTGCCGAGCTGCTGCGCATACTGCGCCAAAAAATTTCAAAGGGCGAGAAGGTCTTGGTTTTTGCCCAGTATCGCGACCAGGTGAAAACAATTGTGGAAACCTTGAAGCGCGAGGGCTTTTCTGCCGAGCGATTTGTGGGCAAAAAAGAGGGAGTCACTGCTGAAGAGCAAAAAAAGACGATTGAGCGCTTTTCTCGCGGCGAGTTTGACATCATGGTTGCAACCTCAATAGGCGAGGAAGGGCTGGACATCCCGTCAGTTGATACCGTCATATTTTTTGAGCCAATCCCAAGCGAAATCCGCAGCATTCAGCGAAGGGGCAGGGCAGGAAGGCTGCGCGCAGGCAGGGTGGTGGTGCTCATTGCGGCAGACACCAAAGACGAGGCGCACTTTTATTCTTCGCGCAAAAAAGAGGAGAGAATGCGGCATGTGGTGGGAAAGCTGAAGCGAAAGTTTGCCTCGCAGCCAAAGGGCAGCCAGCCGCAAATGGCCTTGCCTGAAAAGAAGGCGCGCCAAAAAGGCGGGGCAGTGCAGAAAAAAATTACCGACTTTTGACCTACCCCCACTCTTTTAATCATTTCTTGCAAACATTTTCACATGAAGCAAACGGAGTGGCACTCAGCTTCGCTTTCATCCATTTTTGCTTCTTTCGGCACTTCAGAAAGGGGCCTCTCTGAGAAGCAGGTTGCAGAACACAAAAGAAGGTATGGCGAAAATGCCATAATTGAAGCAAAAAAGGACCCGTGGTTTGTAAAATTTTTGGGGCAGTTCAAGAGCCTGCCCATTCTTCTCCTTCTTGCTGCAGCGGGAATTTCATTTGCCCTCGGGCTTACCATAGACCAAGAAAAGCTCCTTGATGCCTTTGCCATCTCCGCTGCCATACTAATCGCCGTTTTATTTTCATATTGGCAGGAGCACAAGGCAGAGGCGGCCCTTGAGGCCCTTAAGAAGATGGTGGTGCAGCGCTGCGTGGTAGTGCGCTCTGGGAAGGAGCAGGTGGTTGATTCAAAGGAGCTTGTGCCAGGCGACGTCGTAGTCCTTGAGGAAGGAGCAAAAGTCCCTGCCGACATAAGGATAATTGAGTCTACCAACCTTGCAGCTGACCAGTCTGCCCTTACAGGCGAGTCGCGCCCTTCCTCTAAAGAGCCCTGCACCTGCCCTTCCAAAACCCTGCTTCCTGAAAGGAGAAACATGCTTTTTGCAGGCACAGTGATTGTTAGGGGGCACTGCAAGGGAGTGGTGGTTGCCACAGGCATGCATACTGAATTTGGCAAGATAGTGGGCTTTGTTTCAGAGGAGAAAAAGGCTGAGGCGCCGCTGCAGAGGAACATAAATAACCTGTCCAAAACGCTGGGGTATGCCGGCATAGCCGCAGCCTTTCTTTTCTTCGTTTATGGGCTGGTGCGCGCAGAGGAAATAGTCCACATGTTCGTGGTTGCAGTAACGCTTGCTGTGGCAGTCATACCTGAGGGGCTTCCAACCGTGCTTGCCGTCACCCTTGCAATTGGTGTGCAGCAGATGGCAAGGCACAATGCAATAGTGCGAAAGATGACTGCGGTTGAGGCGCTTGGCTCTGCAACAGTAATCTGCACTGACAAGACGGGGACAATAACCCAAAACAAAATGGTCGTCCAGGAAATTGTCCTTCCAAGAAGGACCTACAACATAGGGCAGGGAAGCCTTGACTCAAATGCTGCCCATCGCGACACGCAGCTTCTCAAGGCAGTGGAAATAATGGCCCTTTGCAATAATGCCATGCGGGTAATGGAAGAGGGCAGGGAAACGCTGAAGGGAGACCCGACAGAAGCTGCTTTGCTTTCAGCAGTTGAAAAATGCGGGGCTGATGAGCGCAGCTTGAGGCTACAGCACAGGCAGGTTGGCGAAATCCCATTTGACTCAGACCGCAAGATGATGAGCTCAATCCGCCTTTACAAAAAGGAGAGGCAGGCGCTTGTCAAAGGGGCACCAGAGAAAGTCCTTCCGCGCTGCACCAAAATATTGCTCCAAAACGGCGAGCGCAAGATGGATTCCAAGTGGCGCTCCAGGTTTGAGTCAGAATACCGCTCCCTTGCCTTCCTTGGAATGCGCGTCTTGGCGCTGGCATACCGCCCAGTCGGGAAAATGAAAAAATATTCCCCTTCAACAACCGAGCGAGGGCTGGTCTTTGTTGGCCTTGTGGCAATGGAAGACCCGCCCAGGCCCGAAGTGGCAGATGCCATTTCAAGCTGCCACATGGCAGGCATAAAGGTAATCATGATAACTGGGGATTCCATGCAAACTGCCAAGGCAATTGCCGCCAAGGTTGGGCTTTGGCGGCATGGCGACCGCATAGTTGATTCCACTGAGCTTGAGGCAATGAATGATGCAGAGCTTGAAAATGCCCTTGCAAGCACCACCATATTTGCCAGGACCACCCCTGAGCAAAAATATCGGATAGTGAATGCCCTTATGAAGCGAGGCGAGATTGTTGCAGTGACTGGGGACGGGGTAAATGATGCGCCTGCAATCAAGAAGGCAGACATAGGGGTGGCAATGGGGCTGACAGGCACTGACGTTTCAAAAGAGGTTGCTGATGTTGTGCTCACTGATGATAACTTCGCTTCAATTGTCAATGCAGTAAAATATGGGCGGACAATCTTCAACAACATAAAGTCGTTTGTCCGCTACCAAATATCCACCAATGTTGGGGCCCTGCTGCTTATGTTTTCCGCCCCTATCCTGCAGCTTCCCCTCCCCCTTGCCCCTCTTCAGCTTCTTTGGATAAACATAATGATTGACGGCCCGCCAGCAGTCTCTTTGGGGCTTGAGCCGCCTTCACAGCAGGAAATGAAAAAGCCGCCTCGCAACCCGAAGGCCGGGATACTGACTTTCAACTTGGTGGTTTCTATCCTGCTTTTGGGCTCCATAATGGCATCGCTTTCTATCGCATTGTTTGGCTATTACCTGTCGTTTGAGCCTGCCAAGGCAACAACAGCAGTCTTCACACTGTTTGTTTTCTTGCAGCTTCTAAATGCCCTCAACTGCCGCTCCTCAAGCGAGTCCATCCTCGCCCGCCCATTTTCAAACCCCTACCTTTACAGTGCAATAGCCCTCTCCTTCCTGCTCCACATGGCAATTTTGTTTTTGCCGCAGGCACAGCAGGTATTCAAGACAGTGCCGCTTGAAGCAAGCGACCTGCTCTTCATAGGCGCCACTGCCTCTGTCATAGTCGCAGTGGAAGAAATGAAAAAGAAGTTTCTCCCCTACACCACGAACTATTAGTGATGGGATGGACCTTGCCGATGCGAAGAGGAAGATAGTCTTTTTCATCCAGCGGTATTTTGCAGCAGCTGGGAAAAGGGCGGCAATAGTCGGGGTTTCAGGCGGGCTTGATTCTGCAGTCGCACTCTTTCTTTCAGCCCAAGCAATTGGAAGCAGGAATGTGATTGCAGTGGCATTGCCTTCTTCTGCCACCCCGCAGAGGGACTTAAAAGATGCCAGGCTGCTTGCAAAAAGGCTCAAGGTAAAGCTGATAGAGATGGACATAGAGCCGATAGTTGAGGCATTTGGGCAGCTTGCCATGCCTAAGCTTTCGCGGGCAAACATAGCTGCAAGGGTGCGCATGGCAATCCTCTATTCCCTTGCCCAAAGGCACAATGGGCTGGTGGTAGGCACTGGGGACAAGTCAGAGCTCATGCTTGGCTATTTCACAAAATACGGCGATGGGGCAGCAGACCTTTTTCCCCTCGGCGGCTTGTATAAAACAGAGGTGAGGGCCCTTGCGCGCATGATAGGAGTGCCTAAGGGCATTTTGCAAAAGCCCCCCTCTCCTGCCCTGTGGAAGGGGCAAACTGCTGAAGGAGAGCTTGGTTTTTCTTATCAAGAGGCAGACGGGGTGTTAAAGGCAATTGAAAAGGGGGAGAAAAAAAGCGAGGTGGAAAGAAAATTTGGGAAGAGGCTGGTAAGGGCAATTTTAATTCGGATGGAGAAAAACCGCCACAAGCTGCTGCCTGCCCCTGTCTGCCAACTATGAGCCATTTTTGGCATTTGCATATTTTTTTGCCCTTGCCAATCATTGCTTTTTTTCCATCCTCTCCAAAAAGCCAAGGGCCCTTCTTTGTATTTCTTGGCCTCCGAGCGGGACAACCACTGCGCCTTGGTCTGGCTGGCCGTAAATAAGCGTTCCTTCTTTTGCCTTTGCCATAACCAGCAGGGCAGACAAGTCGTCCTCGCCAACTACAAAGACTGCGCCGCGCCCCTCTGCAAGCAACCTCTCAACTGCCAGAACAAGCTCGTCTGTTATGCTGCCTGCCCCAGACAAAACCACAAAGGCGTTTTTTGCATGCGGCGCAAGCGCCTTTTTTATTTCAAGAGGCACCTCGACGCGCCGTATCTTAAAGTCAAAAATCATCATGTCTGGCGGGGTTCCAGCCAATATCAAGTCATAGGCGCACTGGTCGCCTACTGCAATTATCGGCCTTGCAGCAGCCTCAATAGCCTCTTTCAAATCTCCGCCACTGAGCACCTTTCCAAATGGCTTGCGAATTTCTTCGCGCATTTCTTCGGGCAGGATGAGCATACGCTACCTCAGTATTTTTACGGAGAAGTCAGGCTCCCCCACGATTACTGTCGGCTTTTTGTGGGCGAATATGCCGTTGTCTACAACGCCGGGAATGGAGTTTATCTTGTCCTCAAGGCAAGCGGCGTCTTTTATTTCTGGAAACTCAGCGTCTATTATCAGGTTGCCGTTGTCCGATACGAATTTTTTCTTTCCAGCCTTTCTTGTCAGCGCACTTTTTGCGCCAAGCAGGGCAAGGTCGCGCCTTACTGCCTCTTCAGCAAGCGGGATTACCTCCACCGGAACAATCCCTGAAAGGCTCCAAACCCTCTTGCTTGGCCCAACCATGACCACAAAGCGCTCAGCCCGGTAATCAACTATCTTCTCCCTCACCAGCGCGCCTCCGAGCCCCTTTATCAAGTTCAGCTCTTCATCTACTTGGTCCGCCCCGTCAAATGCTATGTCTATTTTTTCTACCTCGCCAAACCCCACTATCTTCAAGCCCAGCCTTCTCGCCTGGCGCTCGCTTGCCTTGGAGGTTGCTATGCAGCGAAGCCGAAGCCTTCTTTTCCTGTTTTCTTTCCCAAGAAGCGAGATAAAAAGCGAGGCGGTGCTCCCGCTCCCAAGCCCAACAACTTGGCCCTTCTCAACAAGCTTGAGCGCCTCTTTTGCAGCAGCCAGCTTTTCAGCCTCCATGTAAACAATTGGCAAAGGTAAGGTTAAAACTTTTGCTAAAGCCCCAGAAAGCCTTTTCAATTGGGCATGGCGCCAAGCCAGCCTTACATAATTTGCTCATGGCTCGGTAGAAACCCCAGCTTTCTTTCAGACCCATAGAGCTTGGCAGCCCTCTTAAACCAATCCTTGTTTTTCCTTACAAATTCTCTTGCCTTCTCCACTGTGAAGCGCTTGTTGCCGATAAAAAATGGCGCAAGCTCGCCGCTTGCAACTTTCCTTGCTTGAAAATAAATGACAAATTTGTCTTCAAGGAATACCTTAGTGTTCCTTTCAGGCAAGGGGGGCTTGAACTGTCGGTAGTCAATGCGCACCTTTTGCGTGTGGCCTATACAATCACCTTATTTGAGCGGGGGGTGGTAGCCTGCCTTCTGTTTTCAGATGGCATTAGACTAAGCGGCACATAGGCCTTGCACCGTGCATTTTTCCCGCAGGCGGGCCGTTTCATCTCTTCCAGCGCATCTCCTTTCGTCATCCTCATCTGCGAAGGAAGGTTGCCGTTTCTGTTCCCGCATTCACCTTAAGTGATTTTGGGACCTTCCGGTGGGCAGAACTTCCTCCCAACAGCACAGCGGCTGTTCGGTGAGCCATCCTCCCCCCACTCGCCTCTCTATATTGGTTTTCATAAATAAAAAGCTTTTCTAGCCCTGCTCAGAGTAGCCGTATGCAGCAACAAGCCGCGCGTATTCTCCTTGTAATTTTTTCAAGATTGCTTCTTTGCGCTCTGCAAACTTCGCCTCAAGGGCTTCTGCTTCCTTTTGGCTTTTTTCCCTTTCTTCTTCCCTTTGCTTCAAGATAGACTCTGCAAGGCGTGTCTCAGCCTTTGCACGGCGAATGTTAAGCCTGTAGTTGACTACCTTCATGTGCCAGTCAAGGGCAGCCTTCATGCCCTTTAATGCAGCAAACAGCCCAGTCAAAAGCAGGGCAGCTGCAACCCCTACGCTTTCCTTTGGGATGCTTGAAAGGTAGGGAATTGTTTTTACCAGCTCGCCTATCCAGTCGGTTAGCCCTGCAGCGGCAGTGAGCGCACCTCCTATTGGCAGCGCAACTGTCTTTAGGAACTGCTCCATTGATGGCAGCCTTTTTTCCACTACCCATTCGAGAGTCTTTTTCTTTTCCTCATAAGTTTTTGCAATTGCCTCAAGCTCGCGCGCCCTCCTCTCCTCAAGAAGCTGCAATTTCTTCTCAGCCCTTCCTGCAAGCTCTGCGCGCCTTTCATCCAGCCTTTTTTTCTCTTGGGCAATTTCCTGAGCGCAGATGAATGCAAGCGCCTTTATGTCGCGCATGAACGCCAGCCCCTTTGTGCGCTCTTCTCCTTCCAAGCAAAGCATGGCCTTGGCAAAGCTTGGCTTGTGCATAGCTTGTTGGGCCAAAAGCTCCTCATTTTTCGGGTCCTTGCGCAGCAGCCAGCCAATGTAATAATACTCCACAAAGTCCAAAGCCTGCCTGAGACTTATCGGCGCCACTTTTTTTTCATCTAACAAGACCCCATATTTCTTTGTTATCCTGCTTGCATGGGCTGCAGCGCTAGGCACTGCACAGGCATCGCCTCTTTTTTCAGTGGCGTTTTGCAGGAAATATAATGAGAGTTTCCTAGCAATCTCCTGCAAGGCGCTTGCCTTTTGGGGCGCTCTTGGAAGGGTTAGGGCGACGGCTTTGCTTTCGCAATGTCCTCCAATGCATTTACGTTCCGTCGCGTTGTTTTGGTTTGTCCATGGCGGTTGCAGCGGACGGAACGCAGCGCTTCCTCCCATACGCTCGCCTTTCCGTCAGCCTGCTCCAGCCTAATTTTCTTGGAAAAAATAAATACAGATTGTGTTTTGGACTTTACATTTAGTCTAACTTGAATTTGGCGCTTGGCGGACAATTTCGCCATTTAAAAATAGTTGCATATGAAACAAAAAATTTCATATAGGCTATGCCTGCCCCTCCCCTGTCCCAAGCGATTCTTTTTGGCTTTCAATCCTTGCCTTTATGTAGTCTGGCAGGTCAAGGGAAGCAGGGAACAAGTCCCGTATTGTCTCAGGAAGCGTCTGCCGTATTTTGTTTATCCTTTGGTTTACCACTGCCCATATCCGCCTTACGTCCCTGGAAAGCGCATGCTTTTTCAATTCATCATCCCCGCTCCTGTCCAGCTCATTGTGATAGCCGAACTCTGCTGAAATGCCTAAGGCAATCTGCTGCACAATTGCCCGTATTGCAATCCTGACCTTTCCCTCTTCTTGTAGGAGCGAATCTAAAATTTCATCGCGCTTTAGTTTCGTTCTGTGGCTCGCAAAAACAGCAAGCTTGTTCACAGCCCAGCTTATCCCAACCATTGCAAAAAGCCCTCCAAGATATGCCGCCATCTCGCCTATTCCTTGCATTGTTTGCGGGAAAAGCCCCTTTACAAGAGAAACTATTTCGCGCCAGCCGCCTGTCAGCTCGCTTCCAACAGCAACAGCAGGCCCTGCAAGCCAGGGCATCCACTTTTTCATCCATACAAATATGTTCCCTGCCTTCAGCTTCTCGCTTGTGTAGGCAGTTATCTCATCTACTTTTGCATGCCAGCGAGACTGAAGGGATTGGAAGGAGTTTGTCAGGTTAACCATATGGGCAAAGAGGGCATCATAGTACTTCGCTGCATTTTCAAGCTCCAGCGCCCTTGGCGAGGAAGGGTTCTTCTTTATTTCATCTTCAAGCTCTTTTTCAGCCTTGTCCTTCCATAACTTGAACTTTTCCAAAAAAATTTCCGCCCGCTTTCTCTTGTCTTCTTTGCTTGAAACAATGTCCACGATGTTGTCAGCATATCCCAAAAGGGAAAACATCGGCAGGGGGGCTTTTTTTGAGTTGAAAGGCTTTTTCTCGCCCGGTGGGTAATGGTATCTGCCCTTTCCCATTTGGCCAGAAGCGAGTTGGAACACAAGCATGGCATCCTCCCCGGTTAATTTGTGGCAAAAAGTGTATTTAAAACTATCATTCCACCTGAGGCAACAGGAAAAAATCACAAGCCTCTTAAAGCCCTTGGCACGAATAGTGAGGCTGGAGATGTCAAGATGAAATTTTTCGGCAAGACCAGGATTGCAATAATTGAGCGGGAAAAATGCCTCAAAGAGCGCTGCGGCTACCTGTGTGCCAAGGTCTGCCCAGGAGTGCGCATGGGCGAGGAAACAGTAGTGGTGGACAAAGAAGGCTACCCTGTCATTTCAGAGCAGCTTTGCACGGGCTGCGGCATCTGCCCAAAAAAATGCCCGGCCGACTGCATAATAATAATCAACCTGGCAGAAGAGCGGCAATTCCCGCTGTATCAGTATGGGCCAAATACCTTTAGGCTTTATGGCCTGCCCCTTCCCCAGCAAGGGGTGGTAGGGCTGATAGGCAAAAACGGGATTGGAAAGAGCACTGCAATAAAGCTTATGGCAGGGCAAATCCCGCCCAACTTTGCAGAATTTGGAAAAAAGCACACAAGCGAGGAGATCCTTGGGCGCCTTCCACCTGAGCTTCGCAACTATTTTTCAACCATCCACAGCCGCCAGCTGAAAGTTTCCCTCAAGCCCCAAAACATAGGCAAAATAGCCGAGGTATTTTCAGGCACTGTGAAGGAGCTTCTTGAAAAAAACGACGAGCGCAAAGCGATGCAAAAGGCAGTTGAGCTGTTTGCCCTTTCAAAAGTCCTTGAGAGGGAAGTTCCCCAGCTTTCAGGCGGCGAGCTTCAGCGGGTGGCAGTGGCAGTTGCCTACTGCAAGGAGGCAGACATCTACTACTTTGACGAGCCAGCGGCTTATTTAGATGTTAAGCAGCGGCTTGCCTGCGCGCGGGCACTAAAAGAGCTTTCGCAGTCAAAAAAAGTAGTGGTGGTGGAGCACGACCTTGCAATTTTTGACTACCTTTCAGACTACGTCCATGTTTTCTTCGGGCAGGAGAATGCCTACGGAATAGTTTCGGGTGTTAAGTCTGCAAGGAGCGGAATCAACGAATACCTGGACGGATTTCTGTCAGATGAAAACACAAGGTTCAGGGACCACCCGATAAGCTTTTCAGTCTCTTCAGTTTCTGAGGCAAAGGGCATAAAATCCAAGTTTTCCTACCCTGCGCTTGAGAAGTCCATAGGGGATTTCCAGCTTTCTTGCGAGGCAGGGAGCATAATGGAAGGGGAAATAATTGGGATGCTTGGCGAGAATGCCATGGGAAAGACGCTTTTTATGAAGATGATTGCCGGCGTTGAAAAGCCGGACAACTGCCAGCTTAGCTTAGCCCTCCGCCTTTCTTACAAGCCGCAGCAGCTCCATAAGCCAGAGGCAGTGGAGGTAGCGGAGCTCTTTTCAGCTCCAGGGCTTGACGCCTATGTTTCAGAGCAGGCTCGCAGGCGGCTCGGCATAAATTCTCTCATGGACAAGCGGGCAGACCTGCTTTCAGGCGGCGAGCTTCAGCGTGTGGCAGTTGCCCTCGCCCTCTCGCGCGAGGCAGACATCTATTTGTTTGACGAGCCTTCTGCATTTATGGACATTGAGCAGAGGCTGGAGTTTGCAGACTTGCTTCGCAAAACAATAGAGGGCAGCAAAAAATCTGCATTTGTAATTGACCATGACTTGGTCCTTCTGGATGCCATCTCTTCTCGCATGGTGATTTTTTCAGGCGAGCCTTCAGCCAAGGGCCATGCCTCTGCCCCACTGGGCAAGCGCGAGGGCATGAATTCCTTCTTAAAGTCAGTTGGCATCACCCTTCGGCGCGATAAGGACAGCAAGCGCCCACGGATAAATAAAGAGGGCTCGGTGCTGGACAGGGAGCAAAAAGAGGCAGGCGAATTCTATTATTATGAGAATTAGCCCTTTGGCGCAGGCTCAGCAGACGTGCTTTCCTTTACCTCAAGCACCTTGTTTTCCGATTTTGAAAGCAGCACAACCCACTCATACCAATCAGTTGGCCTTTGGCCGCCGTCAACAAGGTATCTGTCCCAGCTCTTTTTCAGCGAGTCTGACCTCCATTTTACTATCCAGACGCCAACATAGCCTCCGTAATTTTCTTTATATTCCACGGTTGCCTTTGCGTCTGAATATTTTTTCAGAAAGCTTGCCAATTTTTCGGCTCCTGGGTAAGTGTGCGAGGCAATTATCGCCTCTTCAGGATAGGCAATAACGCAGACATCTACATTCAGGCAAACCCTGCAGCCCTTTGTTATATACTCGGGGGGCTGGGCTACAAAGTTTTTGGGAGGGTAGTCATAATAGACATGAATCCTTTCAGGGCATGGTGAGTCTATATTTTCAGTCACGCGCGCTTTTAGTTGGTAATAGGAAAGCCCGTCGCTTCCTACCATCGGCACTATTTCTATGATTTCCCTGACATCTGCGTTAGGGTAGCGCTGGCTTAAATCTTCAAGGAAAAACTTGCGGGCATCCTCTTCGGTCATTGGGTAAGGCGGCTTGGAAAATACCAGCCAGCCTATCGCTATGGCAAGCAGCACCATGATTACAAGCAGCACAGATGTCTTCATATTGCTAAATTCTCTAATTAGGTTTAATTTATTTTGCATGGCTAAATCTTTCCTTGCGGCCACGGTGGTGTAACGGTAGCACGGGGGCCTGTGGAGCCCTTAGTCCGAGTTCGAGTCTCGGCTGTGGCCCACGAGAAACCCCACGCTACGAGAAACCCCACGCTCATCCCATGGTGGTTTCTACGGTACTTCCCCAATGGTCTTCTGAGTTTCGAGAAACCCCACGCTCATCCCTTGGTGGTTTCTACGGTACTTCCCCAATGGTTGCCTGAAAATGCGCTCTAGATGAAAAAAGCCAAGTTTCAGGCTATATATATTTTAAATGTGCGTCCTCCAAAAAATACACAAGTGAGTATATGAAGCGACAAATTCTTTATCTAGGGATTGTTGCCCTTATTCTTTTTTCCCCTCTGTGCTTTGCAGAGGCGCCTCCATGGGCAAATAGTGATGATAAAAGCGTTGAGAAGTTGGAGTTTGTCCACTATGTAAAGCCAAAAAGCCAAGAGAGTTCAGCAAGGGACAAGGATTGCTACAAGCTGATGGGGATAAAGTGGGGCGTTCTGCCTGTGAATTATGTTATCAACCCTGCAAACCCGCAGGGGCTTGATGAGAGCTTCATTGCAAATGCCATTTTCTCTTCGGCAGAGGCATGGGATTCAGCTACCTCAAAGGAGCTTTCGGGGAGCTATTCAATTGACTATTCTGCCCAATATGGCGTGCGGGACGATAAGAATTCTTTAGTCTTTGGAAGCCTTTCACAGGGCAATGTAATAGCAATGACTGCTGTTTGGTATGCTCCTAAAACAAAGCGGATTTTGGAGTTTGACATAGTGTTTAATACCAATTATCAATGGGGGGATGCGACTTTAGATTCTTCTCGCATGGACTTGCAAAACATCGCAACCCATGAGCTTGGCCATGCATTCGGGCTGGGAGACCTCTATCTTTCTTCTTGCTCAGCAGTTACGATGTTTGGGTATTCTGCGGCAGGAGAAACCTCCAAGCGAAGTTTGGAGCAGCCTGACATAGCAGGCCTGCAAAGGATTTATGGGGCATAGCTGCAACCGACAGCTTTTTCCAAAAGCCCCATAGTCTGTTTTTAATCTCTTTCTGCACAAATGAAGCATTTGTGCCAAGGTAACTCAGCCTGGTTAGAGTGCCAGACTCATAAGTGTCAATCCTTGTGAGTGATGAGCCATTTTTTTGGCAATGATATAGAAAGACACTCTGCGCGAAGATTGTTTCGCGCAAGAACCGGGAAATCTGGAAGCCGCGAGTTCAAACGGGCATAATTCGGAAAAAATCTCGCCCTTGGCACTTTATTTTTGTTCTGCCTGCAACATCACCTTTATATTTCAAATCAAGAAAAAGCCAAAGAAAAAACAGAGGGTGGAATCATGAGGGCTTCCCTCTTGCAATATAATAATTTAGCGGGGCTTGGGAGGGGAAGCAGCAGCTCCCAGTCGCCTTTTATCCATAGAAGGAACCGCCAGCCGCCACAGCCACTTGAATTAAGCGAATCAAAAATTCTCATGCTTGTAGACTCATTTGAAGCATTAGGGCTAAGCGAGGCGCGCTGGAATGCCAGGTCTCTCTTTCTTCAACTTCCTTCGTCAATCGCACTTTTGAAAAGCCAAGATAATAAAGCAGAGGATTACCTTTCCTCGCTTGAAAGGGCTTACCAATTTCTAAAATACACTTGCCAGCTGCAGAAAAGTGGGAAGGCAAGCTCCCTTTCCAAGCAGTCAAAAGATGCCCTTGACCAGCTCATCTGCAACATAACTTCATTGGTTCCTGCCATAGAAGGCAGGCTAAAGGCGATTGGCAGAAAGGCAGGGATTGTCGCACCATCTTACAACAACCCAGCCACTGACAAGGTCTTGCTTTCAGCATTCAGGCCATTTGCCGAGGGGAAAATAACCCTCGCTGAAAAAAACATCCTCATTTATTCTGCGCTCTTTTTTTCAACTCTCAAAAGCCTTAACAGCCAAGCAAAGTGAGGCACAATAGCTACTTTTAACTTTTTTGTGCATTTTTTCCGCAATGGTAAAGCGCGTTTTTGGGTTGAACTTCCTTGATTCATTCATATTCGGCATAACGACAGTGGCAGTGCCACTCCTCATGCTTGAGCGCAACATTGAGCTTGGCCAAGTTGGGCTTGCACTCTCCCTCTCCCCGCTTGCAAAGGGCATTGTAAGGCTGCTGTGCGCTTCCCTTGCAGACTCAAAAGGCGAGCGCCCATTTTTCGTGCTCAACGGGGTTGCAAACTTTCTGCTTGCCCCCATTTATTTCTTTTCTTCTTCTCCTGTGGGCTTTGCAATAGGCAAGGCAGTTGACGGGGCAAGGGAGTCTTTTATATGGGCAGTCAACCGCACCAGCATAATGGCGCACAAGCCAGAAAAAGAGCACTATATTCTTGGCGGCATGATATCTGGCAGGGCAATTTATTTTGCGCTTGGAAGCCTTTCCCTTTGGCTTTTGTTCCCTGCAGGTGGATTTGAAGGGATTTTTGCCCTCGTAGCCGCACTTGGCATTATCATGACGCTGCTCTCCTTGCGTGTTAGAAATTCTGTCAGGGTGCACAAGCCGCCCTCTTTTGGTTTTCGCTTTTTCGGGAGGGAGAAGCGCTTTTACCAGACAGTAGGGGTTCTTGCAATAGGCGGGACATTTTATACATTCATAATCTACTTTCTCTGCCCCATATTCTTCAGGATTTTGGGCTTTAGCCTTGGGGAAATAGGCCTGTTTTATGCAATTTACTTTCTTATCTTTGGCGCAGTGCTAAATGCTGTTTCGCATTTCAAGGTCCCACCCAAAGCAACTGCGCTTGCAGGCAGCCTATTTTTCTTGGCAGGGCTAGGTGGGCTTTCCTTTGCCGGGCAGCAGCTGCTCCCCTATTTCTTTTTCACCATGGCGATAGGCGATGGCTTTCTTGGTCTGCTTTGGGAGCAAATAATCTACTTGCAGGCAAAGGGTTCTAAGAACCTCTCAACAGAAATAGCCATCATTCACCTTCCGCTAAACGTCTTCCTGTTTGTTCTCTCGGGTGTTTCAGGCTTTGTTATCCAGCTCTTTGGCTTTGCCCCGCTTTTGCTTTTAGGGGCAGCCAGCCTTGTGGCCTTCTCATTTTTTGGTCTTAGGCTGGTGGAAGGCAATTAAGAAAGGCCGCCTGAGGCATCAGTTTTTAAAGTTATTATCGCATAAATTGAACTTGCAAAGCAGTGCGCCTTCTAAAGACGCCATATATTTAGGTTTCTTGCTGGTGTGGATTCTATGAGCGAAGAGATAAAGCTACAAATACTGGAAGCGTGGAGCAAGTATCTGCGCGAGCAGTCGCGGCGCTACGCCAAAAATGAGGGCTCCTCTCAGCAGCACGAGGACACCTACCGCATTTTCAAGAAGGGAATACTTGGGCACCCCAAGCTTTCCAAAAAGGAAAAAGAGGAGCTGCTTGCTCGCATAGGGCAGACTCCTGCTTAAACCCTTGAGCGGATTTTTAGGCACTCTAAAAGCAAAGCAATCAGAAGTAGCCTTAGGCATGAAATTGGCTAATTTTTAGTTTGAGGCATCAGAGTCAAGTCACGTCTTCATGTTTTTCAGGGTCGTACTTGTCATCATCTGCCCCTGCCAATTGCTAATCCTTCCGCGAATAAAAATAAATCCACATGCCAAGCGAAAATGCGGCAAAAGGGAGGACGAGGTAGGGGTTCTCGTTCATAAACGCAAGGACGAAGCCCATCAGCGCAGGAAATTCGCTCATCGCAAATGGGATTATCTTCTTGCTTCGCGGAGGGAATCTTGAGTTAGGACGACCCATCTCTATCCGAAGCACCAGCGTTAAGATTGCATTCAGCACAACCAGCGCCACGAATGCATGGAAATGTTTGGCTTGAATAAACGCATCTGGGTCAAATGAGCTTTGCCGTCCACTATTTGATGGATAAGGGACAAGAAACGGCAGCAAAGCAAAGAGGAAAATCATCGCAAGCATTAAAAAGGGGAAAATCGCTGCCATCCTTTCCTGCACTTCTTGTTGCTCTTCCATCAAATCACCTCATACCAGCTCTTCTGGCTTTCTGCCTGCCAGCTTCGCTTTTGAAAGAGTGATGGTGAATGTCTTTTCTTGCTCTTCCAAAAGATGGATTGGGAAAAGGCACCAGCCCTCTCGGCTCACGCGCCAGCCAATAAGGTAGGTTATCCCAGTAGTTTCTTCCCAGTCTGCCATCTGCCTGACCCGTTCCTTTTCAAATGAAAGTGATTTTCGGTCCCAAGACTTGCATTCAATTGCATACTGCTTCCCCCTTTTGAATGCCAGCAAGTCTGGAGAAAGGGAATTGACTCCCGAGCCTGCTGCCCGAATCACTGCAAAGCCATGCGAGGAAAAAAATGCCACCAGCTCGCGCTCTGCGCGCGCTCCTTTGCGGTAGGTTCCAAATGCCATTACTAATTGAAGCGAGGCGAAACAATAAGAATGATTTGCAAGAAATTAGGCGAATAGGGAATTTTCATGGATTTTTTAGGTTTGTTGCTTGGCGCAGGCTTGGCGTTTGCCGCCACTTCTCTGGGGGCAGCAGGAGTCATCTTTTTCAAGAAGTTCGGGTGCGAGAAGCACGCAGCCATACTTGCTTTTTGCGCAGGAGTCATGGCATTTTCCGCATTTGAGATGTTCATCCAGTCACGCGAGCAGCTGGGCCTGCTGGACAGTTTCGGAGCGCTTGCCGTTGGGATGGGGCTTTTTCTTGTTATTGAAAAAACCCTTCCCCATGCACACATGCTTTTGAGGAAAAGGGAACTTGCCCAGTCAAAAAAGAAGGCTGCGCTTGTAGCTGGCACAATAACTCTCCATAACGTGCCAGAGGGCTTTGCAATAGCCTCTGCATTTGCAAGCTCCTCTCCTTTGGGCTGGCTTGTCTCAGTCTCAATAGCCCTGCAAGATGCCCCTGAAGGGATGGTGGTCGCAGCGCCGCTTGCATGTTATGGGATGGAAACCAAGCGGGCATTCATGTTTGGGGCATTCTCAGGGTTTGTTGAATTTGCAGCTGCGATAGTCGGCTTTCTTTTTCTTTCTGCAATTGATTACCTTACGCCGCTTTCACTTGCCTTTTCAGCAGGGGCAATGCTTTATGTGGTTTTCTTTGAGCTTCTTTCTGATGCCCTTACCGGCAAGCAGCGCCTTTGGGCAATGGCGGCCTTCGTAAGTGGGATAGTTGCAGCAATGTTGCTTGCTGCTGCCTTTTCATTATAGGCAAATGGAAGAAGTGAGCTTACACTTCAGCTTCCTCAATGCACTCATCACATTTGAGCTTGCCCTCGTCCCTTTTCAATCCCTCTGAAAAGCAGCCGCATATTTCACAAACACCAGTGTAATATTCGTTTGGCTTTGCTTGGCGAAGCTCCTGCATTTCAGATATGACATCCACAATGCCGGGATATACGCGAAGAAGGTCTCCTTCGGTAATTATGCCTACAAGCCGCCCCTCTTTGTCCACCACAGGCAGCCTCTTCACCCGGTTGTTGCGAAGCGAAATGGCAGCAGCCTCAATAGTGTCTGACGCCTTTATTACCTTGAGGGGCTTGCTCATTATGGACTTGAGCTTTACCTTCCTCGGATTTTTTCCAGCTGCAATCACCTTGTGGATTATGTCCCGCTCAGTGATTATGCCGCTCGCCTTTCCTTTCCGTGTGACTATTATTGAGCCGACCATGGTCTTTTTGAGGAGCTTTGCAGCATCAAAAACAGTCTTGTCTGCCGGAAGTGTGAACACGCCCACTGTCATGCAGCTGCCAACTTTTATGTCCATCCTCATGCCCTCACCTCCGCAGAAAAAATCCTCAATCAAAGTTTTTAAACTGCACAGGCAAAATCTGGCTTGTGAGTTAAATGGAAATCAGGAGCTTTCTTGCAGGGATTTTCTTTCTCCTTGGGATGCAGATTCTCCTGCCCCTTTTAAAAGTAGAAATACAAGTGAGCCTTCCCTATGCGCCTGCATCCTATTTTGTTGTGGCAGTTCTCTCCCTCATCCTTTCCTACTACCTTTTCCGCGGCAACTGATTTTCCCTTCAATCGCGCGCAGAAAGAGTCTCATTTTCTTTATTCTTGTTAATCTTCCTCTCTATCTTTTTCGCATCTTTTTCTGGGATTGGCTCAAATGTGTGAAATTGAGTCTTTCCTGCGAAGTGATGAAGGATGACTCCTTTGCCTTTCAGGGCTTCTCCAGGCTCAACAATTTTCCGCCCCTCAAACCTCCCAAGAACCTTTGCCGCCCCTCGGGTAAAGGCAACAACAAATTCCTCTCCATTAACTGCTACTGTGCCTAAGGCATCCCTCTTGGTCGTTGGGAAAAATTCCAGCGTCCCGTCATTGCGCTTAACGATGGGAAATTTAGGCACCTCTTTGTTTTTCAAAGCATTAGCCATGGCATCCCCCTCTCTTCTTTCTTTTCAGTCCAATTTTTAGGGTTTGCGCCAGCCCATTTCCTAACTTGTGTTAGTAAGTATTAAAAAATGATTTTATTATTTGTTTAGCAAGTGGTAGCATGGCTATTAGGCAAGGCACTATCAAGGTAGACCTTTCAACAGGGGGGCATTTTCAAAGGCAGGAGGGCGCCTCTGCAATTTACCGAAGGGCCCTTTCTTACTTTCAAGCAGAGGGCACCTTGCACTTTGCGTCCATCCCATTAAAGCCAATGCAGCTTGCCAAAGAGGGCACCTATGAATTTTCTCTACTAAACGCCATCTGCGAGATAAAGAATGGAATTTTTGTGCTTGAAGACCAAAGCCGCTTTCGGCTGGGCGCAGACCTCTCAGGCATTTTAAAGGTGCTACTGCCTCATTTCTATTCTGATTCAAAGCCTCTTTTAAGGAAAGACGACTTTGTCATTGAAGAGGCAAAAGGAAACATTTTCTATGGGACTTACCGGATATTTGAGACAGGCGCCATTGCTGTCTTCATCAGGGAGCAAGGAAAAATAGAGGTGCAGGCAGCCATACCCAAAGACAGCAGCCTTGTGCTTTCCTATTATTATTCAACGGATTCTTCATTTGAGGCAGCAGACAGGCAGGTAGTCTGCCTAACACCTACCTTTATCCTCCGCCTATCAGAAGCTGATGGCCCAAGCGTAGTAGAGGTGCCGCAAAGGGTTGCGCCCCTTCTCAGACCAGAGATAACACAGGCCAAGGGCTATGAAAAGATGTTTGAAGTTTGCGATGGCCCTGCAGGGCACAGGACAAACAGCATCAATGGGCTGCACCTTAGCAGTGCAAACAGGAAGTTCCTAATCGACTTTAACTCCAACCCGCCCTTGGTTGAGCCCATCCGCTAAGTGGCAAAGCCAAGTAGGCTTGTTGCAAATTGCAGCAAAGGCAGCCGCCCATAGGTTTATATATTGTCCTTGCCATATCATAGTGCTGTGCGTGGATGGCAGCGGGAGGTTAAGCCTGTGAACTGTCTGTCAACAGCGCACCGCACAAATGCGAAAGCATTTTGCGGTTTTTGGGGCGAAAGCCCTGAACACGCCGCACAAATGCGAAAGAAAAAACATTTATGAAAAAAGTGATTGAAAAAAGGAAAGAGTCCCACTGGAAGCATCACAAGGCGAGGGGAGGGCAAGCACGAGGATAACACGCTGTTCCCCGAGCCATCAAAAATCAAAGATTTCACGCTCATTTCCGCTTTTCCCTTTTTGGGGGCGGGGCGGCAGTCCGCCGCTGAAATGCCGGCAAGGCCGGCAGGGAGCTGCAAATCTTTCTTGGAGCCAGCCAGATGGCAAGCATCTTTGGTTCGCGCAATGGTTTGCAAAGGGATGCCTCAGTTTCTTTTTTCTGAGAGTCTCCCCTGTAAGCAGGCTTCAAGACAGGCCAAGCGAAAAGGCGGTGCTTCTTTTGGGACTGAGAAGAAAGAGGGAAATTTATGGGAAAGACATACATAGACACAGTCAAATACGTTGTTTATGCAAATTTGGAAATTGACGGGCTTGTTGAAAAGCCAGACGTAGTCGGCGCAATATTTGGGCAGACCGAGGGATTGCTTGGGGATGAGCTGGACCTTCGGGAGCTTCAAAAGAATGGCAGGATAGGGCGGATAGAGGTTGACCTCTCTCCGAGAGGGGGCAAAAGCGTGGGCAAAATCAAGCTGCCCTCCTCCCTTGACATGGTGGAGACCTGCATCCTTGCTGCAGCCCTTGAGACCGTTGACAGAGTGGGCCCTTGCGAGGCAAAGATACAGATTGAGAAGGTGGAAGACACCCGCAACGCCAAGCGCAAGGTATTGGTGGAGAGGGCAAAGAACCTTCTCAAGTCATTGCTCACTCATGAGATACCTGAAAGCCGCGAAATTTCTGAGATGGTTCGCCAGGAGGTAAAGGTCGCTGAAATTGAGGAATACGGACCTGAAAAGCTTCCCTGCGGGCCTGCCATTGAAAAGCAGGACTCAATCATAATCGTTGAGGGCAGGGCAGATGTCCTCAACCTTCTGAAAAACGACATAACGAACGTAGTGGCAGTCGGGGGAGCAAATGTCACTGGCGCAATTGCAAAGCTTGCCCGCGAGAAAGAGGTGACAGTCTTTCTTGACGGAGACCGGGGCGGCGACATAATACTAAACGAGCTTGCGCGCGTGGCGGACATAGACTTTGTTGCCCGCGCCCCGCCGGGCAAGGAAGTGGAAGAGCTTTCCCGAAAGGAGCTGATCAAGTGCCTGCGGGCAAAGGTGCCTTTTGAGCAGGCAGGGCAAAACGGTGAGGAAAAGAAGGCAGAATACGACAGGCGGCCGCGCAGGTATGAGGAAAGAAGGGCAAGGAGGGAAGAAAGCCGGGCCGCGCCATTTGTCGTGCCTCAGCAAGAGGCTCAGGAGGTGGAGCCAGCCCCTTCCCAGCCCGAGACATCCAGCACTCCAGCAGAAGAAGGCGAGAGGCTTTCAGAAGTCCCGCCAGCCCTTCTTTCTGCCTTGGACGAGCTTGAAAACACCTTAAGGGCGCGATTTTACAACCAAGAGCTTGTGCCCACGCGCGAGATACCAGTCAGGGACATGATAAAGTCATTGGAAGAGGAAAAGGAAGTCTACGCAATAGTATTTGACGGAATTGTTACTCAGAGGCTGGCAGACCTTGCAGAGAGCAAAAAGGTGGCAGCGCTGGTGGGGATAAAGCTTGGAAATGTCTTTCGCAGGCCTGCAGGCGTTCTGATATACACCAAGACATAAGAAGAGGTGGAGAACATGCAAAAGTCAAAGCAGCAAAATCCCAAAAAAACAGCAGGCAGGGAGCCAAGCCCTCTCAAGGAGCTTGAATTGAAGCTAAATGAGGAAAAGGGCCTTGCAACAAAGCTTAGGAAGCCCAGGGGCGTGAGGCTCTCATATGACGAAATAATAAAAGTGGCGCAGGCAAGAGGGCACCTTCCTCCTCTTCGCGTAGTTGTTGACGGGGTGCGCTACTCGCGCACCTATGATGGCGGGAACCCAGCTTCCGAAGCGCTAGTCCGCATCAACTTAGAGCAGTTCATCCGCGAGGTAAAGCGCGTGGCAGTTGAGGCTCTGCGAAGGGGCGAGGCAGGAAAGCTTGTTGATTTCTGCCGCAGCTACGAGGACGGGATAAAAATGGCAGGGTTCTTCACCGCCAGCGGGCTTCCACTTGCGAAGAACCGGGCATTTTCAGAGGCTATAAAGCAGTTCTTCAAAGACGAGCGGCTGGTCTTGAAAATAATTTCTTCTGCAATGAATGAGCGGATTGAGGAGCTGCGCGCAGGGAGAAAGCTCCCCTGATTTTTAAAAAAAATGGGCCCGGGAGGATTTTCGCGCCTTGAAAAGCGCCTGCGATAGCATGGCAGCCTTCCAATCGAACCCCCATTCTTCACCGTGTCAGGGTGACGTCTTAACCATTCGACTACAGGCCCAGCACTCCCATTTTTTGTGCAACACATATTAAAACTGCTCTCCTAAACCAAAAATTATGAAAGCAAAGGCATCCTGCCCTGCATATGCCACCGGCATTTTCGTCATAGGAAAGGGCGATGCAGCAGGGGCAGGCTTTGCATTGGACCTGCACCTTGTCACAAGCGCAGCGGAAAAAGCCTCAGGCAGCACCTCAATATCCATAAATGGAAAGAAAAGCGCTGCACCCGTATCCAAGGCAGTCATCCGCAGGTTTTCCTACATCTTGGAAGAGGGAATTGGGAAGCTTGAAATTCACCACCATGCTCAGGCGCCAGTGGGCTTTGGGCTGGGCATGAGCGCTGCGGGGGCGCTTTCACTTTCGCTTGCCTTAAATGAGCTTTTTGGGGCAGGGCTTTCGCGGCAGGAGTGCGTGAAGATAGCGCACGACTCAGAGGTAGAATGCGGAACCGGGCTTTCAGGGGTGGATGCCGCTGCAATTGGCGGGTTTCTTGCACGGCGCAGCCTCTCTTCTGCCCCGCTGCAGCTTCCATTTGAGGAGCGCAAAATTGCGCTTGCATTTTTTTCTCCCATAAAAACTGCACAGGTAATCCGCAGCCCAGACTGGAAAGGGCGCGTAAATAGGGCAGGAAGGAAGGCTCTTGGCCAGCTTTTTTCCCAAAAAACCTGGGACAGCTTCATAAATTCCTCGCGTTACTTTGCCTTGTCATCAGGGCTTGCAAGTTGGTGCAAGCCAGAGCTTGAAAAAAACGCTCGGGCGAGCATGGCAATGCTGGGCAGGACGCTTTTTTCAGATGCCCCCCTCAGGCTTTCAGCCAAGCCCATCAAGCTAATAAAGACAAGAACCTATCCATCTGGGGCAAGGCTATTGTAAAGGTGGGCACGATGCAAAAGCCAAAGGTTTCAATAATAATCCCAACCTTAAATGAGGAAAAATACCTTGCCAACTGCCTGCGCTCAATCAAGAGGCAAAACTTCGCAGAGCCATTTGAGGTAATAATTGCTGACGGAGGAAGCACTGACAGGACAGCGCAAATAGCCCGCTTGCATGGCGCAAAGGTGGTGAGAGAAAGGCACGGCACGCCTTCAGGGGGAAGGCACACCGCTGCCCGCGTTGCAAAGGGCGAAATACTTGTCTTTACCAACGCAGATGTTGAAGTTTGCGATGGCTGGCTTGAAAGCATCTGCAGGCCATTCAAAGACAAAAATGTGAGCGGGGCAGTAGGGTCCATCCTGCCGCTTGACGGAAATTTCATTGAAAATGCCTTTTTCATTTTTCTTCCACCCATTACATTTGCCCTCAATGAGCTTGGGATTCCATATGTGTATGGAGAAAATATGGCGTGCTTGAAGTCAGCCTACAAAAAGTGCGGAGGGTTCAAGCCGCACTTGGTAACAGGCGAAGAGGCCGAGCTTGCAGTCAGGCTAAAAAAGGTGGGCAAACTTGTCTTTGTGCAAGAGGCAAAAGTCAAGCTCTCAATGAGGCGCGTGCGAAAATGGGGCTACTTAAAATACCTGCTGTTTCACACCACCAACTTCATCCGAACTCACTTTTTTGCAGGCCACCACAAAAACTATGAGCCTATAAGGTGATTGCTGGGCATGAGATGGAAAGGCAAAGGAGCATGGCAGCTACTTTGAACCCTCCTTGTATTTTGAGAACTGCTCCTGCACATGCTGCGGCACAGGCTCGCCGTCGTCTTCCACAAGAGTCTGCTGGGCCGCAAGGAGCTTTTCAAATTTATCTATCCCTTTTGGGGAAACGATTATCTTGCCAGAGTTTTTCAGCCTCATGAAAGTGGTTATTGGCTTGTCGCTTGTTGCAAGCTCAAGGGCTTCCCTCCAAGTCATAGAAACAAAATAGCTATGCTCATAAGGGTTTCCGCAGCGAAGCTCTCCTATTTCTCCTGGCTTTACAACCCCATTTATCTTGAGTATGCCACCATGAGGCATTATAAATTCAAGGTTTATCCTCTCGCCTTCAAAGTAGCTGCTAACTGACTTTGGGAGCCAGATGTAGTAGGCGTTCCCTTCGGTTAGGTAGTCGCACGAGAACTCCGCAATTGCAATTGAACCGACAAAGAAAAAGGAAAGCAGGGCAATTAAGAGCACCGCAACAGCAATGCATGCCTTTTTCCAAAGATCCATCTTTTTCTTGCCGCTGTCTTTTTCCATATATGCCTTTTTGCTTCTAACAAGTTTTATTCCTTTCTTTCAAAGAAAGCCCCAACTTTCCTGCGCATATTGACTGCGAACACCTGCCCTTCTGCCGACTTAAAAAGCAGTATCTCGCCTTTTGCCCCCATTATCCTGCCTTTTATAAAATATGCCTGCCTTGGGACGCTGCCAAGCACAGGGTAGGAGGGGGAAAAGTCAATTACCCTTGGCTCAAATTCAGGCAGCACTTCTGAATTTCGCACCATCTCAACCACAGCAGCGAAGTTGCGCCTTGCCTTTTCTCGGTCAAAGGAAAGCCTGTCAATTTTTTCTGCCATTCGCACTGCATTTGCAAAGCCGAACCTGGCTTGCAGCTGCTCTTCTGCGCGGTATATTTCATCAGGCCCAAGGTAGACAGCTACAATTGCCCCGAAGTCAGCCCCCTGCTCGCGCATGCGTTCTTCAAACCTCTCCCTGCGCGTCACCCCGCACTTTACAATGTCTTCGCCAAATCCCGCCAAATAAAGGCAATACTCTTCCCTTTTTGCCTCTTCATAAAGCTGCGGATAGCCTGAAAAATCGCCCACAGTATACGCCCGCGAGACATCTCTCCTGCTGCAAGTTGGGCACTGCTGGACGTTTATTGCAAAATTAGGGCAGGGATGGTAGCCCTCTGGCGAGCGCCAGCCGATGCATGCCTTCCTGCCTGAAAAGTCAATCTCCTCGCTTTTTGAAAGCTCAAGTTCCCCAATTTCCCATTCTTTCCAGTGGATAACTTTAGGAGTTCCTTCGCCTGAATGGAATCGCACCAGGTGGAGCATGCCAAAAATTGCGTGCAAGCCTGTTTAAATAGGTTGTCAGGGCTCCATGCCGCTTGCCGAGGAGCATTTTTTTAACCTTGCTGCCAAAAGCAAGTCGGAAGGTGAAACCATGAAGTTTGACGAGTTCCTAGCCTCAGAAGTGAATGCCCTGAAAGAAAAAAAGCTCAACTGGAAGCTTCGCGAGCTGCAAGGCCCGTCCCTGCCGCGCTCAAAGGTAGATGGCAAGGAGGTGCTGATGCTGTGCTCAAACAACTACCTTGGGCTTTCAAACCACCCTGCATTAAAGGAAGCGGCCATAAGGGCAGTCCAGACACATGGGGCAGGCTCAGGCTCGGTTAGGGCAATCGCAGGCACTCAGGACCTGCACTTCAAGCTTGAAAGGACAATTGCCCGATTCAAGCACACCCAGGCAGCGCTTTACTTCCAGACAGGCTTTGCTGCAAACCAAGGCTCAATCCCCTGCCTCTCAGGGGAGGGAGACCTGCTTGTGTCAGACGAGCTCAACCACGGCTCAATCATAGACGGGGTCAGGCTGAGCAAGGCAGAACGCGCAATTTACAAGCACTGCGACATGCAGGACCTGGAGAGGGTGCTGCGCGAGGCAAAGGCAAAGAATTACAGGCACATATTTGTAATCACAGACGGGGTTTTCTCAATGGACGGAGACATTGCCCCGCTTGACCAGATAGAAAAAATAGCACATGACTATGGCGCAGTGGTATATGTTGATGATGCGCACGGCGATGGAGTCCTTGGCGAGCACGGAAGGGGCATTGTGTCTCACTTTAGGCTGGAAGGCAAAATAGAAATTGAAATGGGCACCTTCTCAAAGGCTTTCGGGGTTGTAGGAGGGTATGTGGCTGGCTCGCAGGCGCTCTATGACTACCTGCAGAACAAGGCGCGCTCCTTTTTGCTTTCAGGCTCTGCACCCCCTGCAACAGTCGCAGCCTGCACAGCAGCGCTTGAGCTTCTTGAAAAAGACGACAGCTTGGTGAAAAAGCTGTGGGAAAACACCCGCTACTACAAATCGCAGCTTGTTAGCATGGGCTTTGACATTGGCAGCTCGCAAACCCCGATCACCCCGATAATGCTTGGGGAAAGCAAGCTGGCGCAGGACTTTGCAGAGGAGCTTTTCAAAGAGGGGGTTTTTGCCCTTCCCATTGTCTATCCGATGGTTGCGCAGGGCAAGGCAAGGATAAGGACGATGGTGACTGCTGCCCACACTCGCGAGGATTTGGATTTTGCGCTCGCTGCAATTGAGAGGGTAGGCAAGAGGTTGGGGGTTGGGAAAAAATAAGGGACGGTTCAAATGAAACGCAAGAAGACCAAGGCAGAGATAGCCGAATTTTCCAAGCGCGTCCAGCAGCACATGGAAGAGGAAAACAAAAACAAGACAGCCGCAGGGCTGGCAGACATAATACTCGGCGGGCAGGACGGGCTTGTAAACGTGCTTGGGATTGTTCTTGGCGTTGCCTCTGCCACAAGCGACCGCTTCATTGTGCTCGTGGCTGGGCTGGTGGCAACCTTTGCAGAGTCGGTTTCAATGGCAGCAGTTGCCTATTCCTCCTCCCGCGCAGAGCAGGACCACTACCGCCGAGAGCTTGAGCAGGAAAAATGGGAAATAGAGCACCTGCCAGAGGTGGAAGAGGAAGAAATACGCCTGATTTACATGCGAAAAGGGCTGCGCGGCAAGGAGCTTGAGCGCATGGTCAAGTCAGTTACCTCCAACAAAGAGGTTTGGCTGTCAATCATGATGAGCGAGGAGCTCGGCCTTCCACCAATAGAAAAGCAAAACCCCATTCGGGATGCTGCGGTGGTCGGGATTTCAGCAATAATAGGCTCAATCATCCCGCTCATCCCCTTTCTCTTCTTCAGCGTTGGGGAGTCTATCCTGCTTTCAATCGCCCTTTCCACACTCGCCCTGTTCTTAGTCGGGGCATACAAGGCAAAAATAACTGTCGGCAAGTGGTGGAAGTCTGGCCTGGAGATGGCACTGGTGGGAATGCTTGCTGCTGCTGTTGGCTACTTCATAGGCGCACTGCTGGGAGAGTGGTTCGGGCTGAGGCAAATCCCAAGCTAGCGCCTTCACCTGCCTTTTTTTAGCTGCTCTAACTTTGAGTCAGTTTTCTTTTCGGCTTCCAGCCTTTCCAGCCCATAGCTCCCATAATCAACAAACTTCATGCCCGCTGCCAAGGTGGGATGGGCTTTTTGCACCAGCCTGTGGATTTCCTGCGCCACTTTTCGGTAATCTGGGTGCCCCTGCCTCATAGAGCGAAGCTCGCAGAGGTGGTATACCTCGCGCAGGTTCATCTTAACATACCACCTCATGCGGCAGCCAAGTGGCACTACATACTGCGCCTCGAGTGGAAATTCTTCTGAAAGCCTCTGGTATAGGGCATCTGCTTCAGAAACTGCCTCCCTTACCCTGCCTTCAAGCCCTGCCTCCACAATTTCAGGCGGCATGTCAAAGCCATGGCGGGTGGTCAGAAGCTGCC
>JAOAKE010000005.1:29716-29982 GCA_026413805.1 Microcaldota archaeon
AAGGCCCTGCCTGGCTTGTGCCGCCTGTTTTTCCGCTCGCCAACATAAGCCTGTATTATCCTTTCTTTTTCCTCGTTGCTCATCCTCAAGACCAGCTCCTTTATTTTTTGCAGGTGGGCGTGGGAGCGGGGAAACAATATTGCTGAGACTACCTTGTCCTGCGCGTTCTCGTCATATTCCACAAGGGAAACAGAAGGCGGCTCCTGCCCTGCCTCTGCAAGCTCAGGGTAGCAAAGGGCGGCCTTTTGGGCTTCTGCCATGCTCTT
>JAOAKE010000060.1 GCA_026413805.1 Microcaldota archaeon
GTTGAGGAAAGACTTCAACGCAAGCGACGTGTTTCTTTTCACCGGGTCAGGCACAGCAGGGCTGGAGATGGCTTACGCATGCCTCACAAAGCAGACAGACAAGTCGCTTGTTTTGACAAATGGCACTTTTGGGGACAAGATGGCTTCGCTCTCCAAAATCTACTGCAACACGCAGGTGGAGAGGCTTCCATTGGGCAAGGGCTGGAGCTTGGAGAGGGCAAAAAAAGCGATTGACGAGTCTGATGCGCAAATCTTTGGGATGGTCTACAATGAGACATCCACAGGCGTGCTGAATGACGCAAGGTCGATTTGCAGGTATGCGAAAAGCAAAGGGATGATAACCATCCTGGATTCGGTTTCTGCCTGGGCTGCTGCGCCTCTTGACATAAAAGATTTCGGTGTGGATTTCACAGCCACAGGCTCCCAAAAGGCGCTTGGGGCTGCGCCAGGGATAGCGATAGTTGCCACCACTGAGGAGATGGTCCAAAGGGCAGAAAGCATAGCCCCCCGCAGCTTTTATTTGGACATGCGCAAGTTCAAGAAAGAGATGGGCAACAGCCAGACGCCGACAACGCCAGCTGTCTCTGTCCTTTTCTCTGTGAAGGCGGCAATAGAGCTTATAAGCTCAAGAGGAGGGTTTGATGCCCACAGAAGAAAGCATCAGGAAGCAGCAGAAAAATCGCGCAATTTCGTCAAAAGCATAGGCTATTCGGTCTTTGCTGAAGAGGGGTTTTACTCGCCAACAATAACAGGATTCATACTTGAGGGGGCTGATG
>JAOAKE010000061.1 GCA_026413805.1 Microcaldota archaeon
TCACAGGATGCCTGCGCCTACCCGGAGCTTTTCGCAGCTTGCCGCGGGGCCTTGCCATGCCAAAGCCAAGCCATCCACTGACTGGCGTAACATGCATATGCCATTCCAACAGGCGAACCCGTTGGAGAACTCTGACTTGTGAGTATCAGTCGCTTTCTTCGTACTCGTGAAATCCGCACAAGCTCAGAGGCGTTCATTGGGAAATCCAGCCTCTTTATCGCCTGCGCGAAATTTGGCTCCTTTCTGCATCAGGAAAGGAAAGCCGCGCTCCCCGAAAGACGGGGATGCGCCCCATAATGAACTTATGAGCGTGATGATGGAAACTTGTTCCTTCTGCGGATTTCCAGCCCCAGCAGAGAAAAAGCGACCTGACGGTCTTCCTTCATCCCGAAATTTTTTCGGTGGAAGGTATTAGGGGTTGAACAAGTTCCAAGCCAATCCATCGCAGAAGGCAGCGCCCACTGCTGATGTCGCCCCCCGACGAGAGCGAATTTCCCTTCTTTTTCCTGCACGGTCTCTGCCCGGCTCCGTCTGCAACCGTGCCGGCCCGTGCGGGCTGTAATATG
>JAOAKE010000062.1 GCA_026413805.1 Microcaldota archaeon
GTGCCCACGAAGCGATTGAATTGCGCGATGGCGACAAAAAGCGCTATGGCGGCAAGGGTGTCTTAACCGCGGTGGACAATGTCGAAAATGAAATTGCCCCCGAAGTGATCGGCTGGGATGCGACCGATCAAAAGGGCATTGACGAGATGATGATTGAACTCGACGGCACGCCCAACAAATCCCGCCTTGGCGCTAACGCAATTTTGGGCGTTTCCTTGGCCGTAGCGCATGCCGCGGCCAATTCAGTTGGCTTGCCCCTCTATCGCTACATCGGCGGCGTTCATGCTCACGTGCTCCCTGTCCCCATGATGAACATTCTCAACGGTGGAAAGCATGCGGTAGACGGCCCCGATTTGCAGGAATTCATGATTATGCCCATTGGTGCTCCCTCTTTTGCGGAAGCGTTGCGTTGGGGTGCCGAAACCTACCATGCTCTGAAGGGCGTGCTTAAAGGGCGTGGCTACAATGTCGGCATCGGGGATGAGGGTGGTTTTGCCCCAAGCCTTAAGAGCAATGAAGAAGCGATTGAAGTGATTCTGGAGGCCATCACCAAGGC
>JAOAKE010000063.1 GCA_026413805.1 Microcaldota archaeon
GAATGGCGTAACATGCATATGCATGGAACTCTTGTGAGTATCAGTCGCTCCCTTCATACTCATGAAATCCCGCGCTTTTTGGAAGCTGGGATTTTGCCTGCCTTGCATCAGAGGCTGGCGCACTCCCCCAAAAAGAGGGACGTGCCTCAAAGCCATTGCGGCTGTGAGCATGCGCTCTCCGACCGAAAAAATTCGGTGGAGAATAATAGAGGTGTTGAGATTTATCCATCGCAGCTGGAAAAATCCAGCGCTGATGTCAGGCAGCATGCGCCGCCTGAGGATGCGCGAAAACTGCGTGGGCAATAATAGGAGGATTTTCTTTATAAACCTTTCTTAAAAGGCTTTTGATTTCCTTTGCTGTCTTCAAACTTTATACCTATCGTTGATGAAATGTAGGCTTTGACCTCTTCCGGATACTGGCGCAGCAATTTCAGCTCTATCCCCCTAGCTTCAATGCTTTTGCTGTTTCGGATTTCGTCTGGCATAATAAGCTGCGGGGCAGGAGGTCTGCTTTTTCCAAATCCGCCCTGCTTTTTTC
>JAOAKE010000006.1 GCA_026413805.1 Microcaldota archaeon
CAGAAGTCCATTGGGGAAGTACCGTAGAAACCACCAAGGGACAAGCATGTGGTTTCTCGATGGGCCCGCGAGGAATCGAACCCCGAATCTCTACTGTGTGAGAGTAGCGTCTTAACCATTGCCGAACCCCCTGCTCGTCTTGAGCAAGAGGTTGTTCGACTACGGGCCCAGCTGTCTCATATTCAGCTGGAAGGTATTAAATCTCTTTTTCCAGACAAATCCCTCATGGAGAAATCTGCCCTTCGGGCACAATTTGGAAAGGACTGGCAAAAGCACTACAAGGTGGATGCCCTCATCCAAAAAGGGTATTCTCGCCAGAAGTGCAAAAAGTGCTCAAGGTTTTTCTGGTCAATCCAAGAAAGGGAAGTCTGCTCAGACCCCTCTTGCATCGGCTATCTTTTTATCGGCAAGAAGATGGCAAAAAGGCCGCTTTCTTATGCAGAAACATGGAAGAAAATAGAGGAATATTTTGTCAGGCACGGGCACACCTCAATAGAGCCCTATCCTACTGTGGCGCGCTGGCGCGATGACCTCTATTTTACAATTGCCTCCATAAATGATTTTCAACCCTATGTTGTTTCAGGCGAGATAGAGCCTGTTGCAAACCCCCTTATTGTTCCCCAGCCGTGCATACGCTTTTCAGACATTTCAAATGTCGGGGTGACTGGCAGGCATTACACCAACTTTGTCATGGTCGGGCAGCATGCCTTCAACAGCAAAAAGACAGGCAACTTTTACTGGAAAGATGAGGCAATAACACATGACCTTGGCTTTCTTTCGCACCTTGGGATAGACCAAAAGCACCTTGTATTTTTGGAGGACGTCTGGGCAGGCGGGGGCAATTTTGGCCCATGCATTGAGTATTTTGCAGATGGGCTGGAGCTTGGAAACTGCGTTTTCATGCAATATGAGGAGCTGCCAGATGGCTCCTCGCGCGAGCTTTCCACAAAAGTCATTGACATGGGAGCAGGGCTGGAGAGGCTTTGTTGGATAACCCATGCCTCGCCTATCTCATACGGCCATGTTTTTGGGCCTGCTGTGGAGCTAATAGAAAAAAGCGCTGGCTTAAAAGTTGATGAGAAGCTCTTTTTGGAGTATTCCAAGCTTTCAGGCTCGCTCAATTCTGACGAAGTGTCTGATTTGAGAAGGGAAAAAGAGGCAATAGCCTCCAGGCTTGGGATGCCCGTTGAGCAGATGGATGCGACATTTGGCCCACTGCACGCAGTATATGCCTGCGCTGACCACCTAAAAACAATTCTATTTACAGCAACTGATGGAATGCTGCCATCCAACTCTGGCGGCGGCTACAACCTGCGCATGATTCTTCGCCGCACATTTGGGTTTGACGAGGAATACTCACTTAGGATAGATTATGCAGCAGTTCTTGAGGCACACGCGCGGCATATAAAGGGGATTTTCCCAAAATATTCAGAAGGGCTTCATACTGCCATTGAGGTGGTAGAAGAGGAGAGGAAAAAATACGCGGCAGCCCGGGAAAAGGGAAGGAACAAGGTAGCAGCCTTGCTATCAAAGGGAAAAGAAATTGGAATAAACGAGCTTAGAAGGCTCTACGAATCTGACGGAGTCCCACCTGAGATGGTTGCAGAGGTTGCAAGCGAAAAAGGGATGAAAATACACATTCCTGAAAACTTCTACTCAGTTATAAGAAAAGCTGACGAATCTGGCCCTGGAGGAGGGCACGAAATAGATGTTGAAGGGCATGAAAAGACCAAGACGCTTTTCTACGAAGGAGTAAGCGAGTTTGAAGCAAAGGTGATGGCGGTAAAGGGAAATTGGGTAATCCTGGATGCAACTGCCTTTTACCCAGAAGGGGGCGGGCAGGTTTGCGACACAGGCAAGCTTTCAGGCGTTCGGGTAAAAAGCGTCAGGAAGGAAAAGGGCGTGATATTGCACGAGGTTGAAAAATCCGATAAATTTTCAGTCGGTCAGAAGGTCAAGGGCGTCGTAGATGCTGATAGAAGAAAGCAAATCTCCATCCACCACACAGCAATACACCTGATAAATGCCTGTGCCCGCCAGATACTCGGGCCCCACATTTGGCAAGCAGGCTCTTACAAAGACGAGAAGAAGGCGCACATTGACCTAACTCATTATAGAAAGATAAGCTGGGAAGAGCTTGAAAAAATAGAGCAGCTTGCAAACAAATATGTTATTGATGCTCTGCCAGTGCGAGTCAGCGTGCTTGGAAGGAACGAGGCAGAGCAAAGGTATGGCTTTCGCCTTTATCAAGGCGGGGCAGTTCCGGGCAAAGAGCTGCGGGTGGTTTCAATTGGAGACATAGACCATGAAGCCTGTGGCGGCACCCATAATTATGTAAAAAGCACTTCTGAGCTTGGGCTGGTGAAGATAGTCAAGCGAGAGGGAGTGCAAGATGGGGTGGAGAGAGTGGTAATAAAATGTGGGCCAGAAGCCATAGCTTATGTGCAGGAGAGGGAGAGGCTGCTTCGCGAGGCTGCCGAAGCCCTTGGAGTTCCTGAAGACCAGCTAAAGGCAACCGCCCTGCGCTTCTTCAATGAGTGGAAGGAGCGGGGCAAGGAGATAGAAAAATTAACTTCAATCCTTGCCCAAAAAATCACGCAGGAAGAGTCGCAAAAGGCATTGGGCTCAGGCAAGAAGCTAATAGAGCTTCTCAATACCCCTTATCCGCAGAAGCTGATGGAAGAAATATGCTCACGGCTAAGCGACAGCGGGCTTGCAGCCGTCCTTTCAAACACAGAAGGCTTCATTGTTGCTGTCGCTCCTGAAAAAAGCGGCATGAATGCGCTGGAGCTTCTGCAAAAGCACGGTGCAAAAGGGGGCGGCTCGGCAACATTTGCGCGGGGAAAAGTGGAGAAAAAATAGCCTGGAGGCGAATCAGGATGGTGTCAATATTTGGAAAAAACCTAGCGAGTATTGGATGATGATTAAATGGCCGGTTGTTGTGTATTTTGTGCTTGTTTTGCTGCATAATCTTAATTTTTGGATTCTGAATAGAAATCTGCTCGCACAACTTTTCTTCATTCCTTTTGGCCTTTTTCTTCCCATATATGTAGGATGGAACTGCGTCAAAAGTTTCAAGTGCGGCCTTAAACAGTCGGCGGTGGCCGGGGGAATCTACGGTCTTGTGAACGTGTTTTTCGGATTGGCAATGACCTTCATCGCAATGGCTTTAGACTACAACATTTTCGACCGCGCGATAGAAGAAAGTATAAAAGCCGGCTCGCCAGTTAATCGGGAGACCCTACGCGCCATTACGGTATTTACGCTTATAGTAGGTGCAATCCTAACCCCTCTTTTCACAGCCTTTATGTCATTGCTTGGCGCTTTTGCAGCTCAAAAATTCGGGAAATGAAATTGGGCATTCGTGAAATCGGATTCGCTGCAGCTCAGTAAAAAAGCTCGGGCTTTTCCAGAAATTCTATGTTCCTGTAGTCGCGCGCAGCCTCAAGCAAAGAGAGCTTCTGGAATGGGGAAAAGCAGCCAAAAGAAGATGAAAATAGCGTGGCAGTGCTCTTTCTCAGCTCAAAATCCTCCCCATAATTTTTGTTTTTTATGAGCTTTCCCTCCTTTGTTTCATAGTAGCATGCACCTCGCCGCATGGCAAACAAGGAATAGTCTGACTCAAAGCCCTCATAGACAAGGTTTGCCAGGACAAGGTCGCCTTCCCCTGCATTTATGGTGACATGGCCATAGCCAGGCGGGATAATAAATTTCTCTCCCTTTTTTCCAGCTGCCAGGACTGCATCTTCTACCCCCAGCCTGCTGACCTTTTGCACAAGAAAGTGTGCTTTCCCCTCTAAAACCTCGTAAATCTCAGGCCATGCCGTCCCTTTTTTTGAAGGGGGGTGTGCATGGCCATATGTCTTGTTTTTCTCACCACACAAGTCTAGACTCAAGATGCGAGTTATGTCGTAGCGTATCTTGCCAAATTTTTCTACCCCCCTATACATAAAATAAGTCGGGGAGTCAGGAGAGAGGCGAGGGCTTTTGTCTGGAAAGGCAAGGACAGGCCGCATCTGGCCAAAGCTGCGGACATCTGGCTCAATCTTTTGTTTGCCATAGCATAGCAGCTGGCCTTCAAATGCAAATTTCATTGCTTTCTCCCCTTTTTGCCCCGCTCAGCCTTCAGCCTGGCGCTTTCGTCTTTCATCGGCTTGAAATGCGCCATCTCTCCTCGGCCCGGGATTTTGGCAAGCTTTTCTTTTTTCAGCTTCTCTGCCACCAAGTAAAGAAATGAAGAAAACTCATGCAAGTCAATGTCGTATTCCTTTGCAATCTCTTCGCAGCGCTGGAGAAGCCTGACAGTATCTACAAGGAGCTTTGGGTCCAGCCTGCCTGTCTTGTTTCCCTGCCTTATTCTGTCCATCAAAAGTATGCGGCTTAGCTGTATCTCCTTTATTACCTTCCTCACGCGGCTGCTTTTTTGCTCTACCTTTATCTGAAAGTCGCTGGAAAGCTGCACCACGCTTTCCCATGACACTTCTTTCAGCGTGGCAGACACCTGTGCTGGCAGTGAATAGCGGGCAGAAAAAGGCTCATCACGTTGTTGCTGCGGCATATCCTCACTTTTTCTTGTTCTCAGCTTCTCTTTAAAAGGTTAAGCTGGTGAAAAAAATAAGGGGTCATAGTGGAAGCAGAGCTAGGGACGGTAATCTCCACAGCAGACGGGCCAACTACTCTTTCTTTTTCATTTGTAATCTCAAACCCCAAGGTCAAAAAGGGGCAATTTGTCAAGGTTGAGGAGGGGCAAGCAGCTGTCCTTGGCTTTGTTTCAGAGATATTCCGGGCTAACAGATACTTTGAGCGCGCAGAGTCAGTGGCAGAATATGAGCGAGCCTCTCCGATGGGCGAGTCCTTTCCAGTTAAAGACTGGGAATACACTGTTGCAAAAGTCAGCGTGCAGGGAGCTTTTGAGGACGGGCACTTTCTGAGAAGCTACCTGCCCGTTTCCCCAGGCAGCAGAGTTATTGAGGCAGGCAACGAGCTTTTGAAGAAGTTCTTAAAGTTTGACGATAACGGACTGAACATAGGGACGCTGCAGCACCATCAGTTAGAGGCAAAGCTTTCCTTGGACCGGCTTTTGCAAAAGCACCTTGCCATTCTGGCAATGTCTGGAAGCGGAAAGTCATACCTCATGTCAGTCATAATTGAGGAGCTTCTTGACCGCCCTGCCCAGGATGGGCGGATAGCAGTAGTGGTAATTGACTCGCACGGCGAATACAGCGGCTTTAAGCAGACTAAATACGCCAAGCAAACAGAGGTTGTGCCTGCAAAAAAATTCAAGATAGCCTTCAGGAGGGTCAGCCCACACATGCTCCAGGAGTGGTCGCCTGAAATGAGCGCAGCACAGCTGCGAGAGCTCGTGCCGATAATGGAGCAGCTGCGCAAGGAAAAAAAGGCAAAGGCAGAGCCATACACCATTGAAGATCTAATCATGCGCGTTGAAGGAGAAATGGCTGAAAAAAAGAAAGAGACTGTGCGCCGCCCATTGGTAGCATGGCTGTCAGAGCTGCGCTCCTCTCGGCTGTTTTCAAAATCTGACTTTCCAAAGCTGCAAGAAGCTGTGGCGCCAGGCAAGCTGGTTGTTTTTGACTTGTCAGACATAGAAAACCAATACCGCAAGCAAATAATCGTTTCGTATATATGCAGGCGGCTCTTCAAGCTGCGAAAGAAAGGAAAAATACCTCCGTTTTTGCTTGTGGTGGAAGAGGCCCACAATTTTGCCCCTGAAAAGGCAGAGAGGAAGCAGGCGCTTGCCAAGCAGCCAATCATAACAATTGCAAGGGAAGGGCGAAAGTTTGGCGCCTGCCTCTGCCTAATCTCCCAGCGCCCGGTCCATCTTGCCACAAGCGCCCTGTCGCAGTGCAACACTAACATAATTTTGAGGATAACCAACCCCTTTGACATAGAGCACATAGGTGAATCTTGCGAGGGAATAGACAGCTCAACGCAGGATTCCATAACCACCCTGCGAGTCGGCGAAGCGCTCGTAATAGGCGAGGCAGTCGGCTCCCCGATTTTTGTAAAGGTCCGCAAGCTAAAGTCACAGCTGCCCCAAAAAGGGGTGAGCCTCCAGCTTCTTGCAGCAAGGTTTGAAGAGGAAGCAAAAAGGAAAAAGGAGGATGTGGAAGCCTTTCTCTGATTTGAAAAAGAGCACGCAATGGTTATTAAGATATTTCATGTCAATAGCCTCATGGAAAGGTTCAAGCCTAAACAAGAGCCACCAGTTGAATTTATAGCCCACAATCCCCACCCGCAGTTTCCAAGCAAAGAAGAGAGGGAGAATGCCGAAAAGCTCAAACAGTTCATTGAAAGCGGTGGGAGGTGCAAAATAAAAAACGAAAAAGGCGAAACAGTAGCTGAAAATGCGCCTCTCAAGTTTTATGTCGGGGATAAGGGAACAATCCTCACAAGCCCAAAAAAATTAAACAAAGCCTGGACCATTGAGCCAATAAATGGGATTTCGCAAGTAATACACCCCCACACAATCACCCTATTTGTAGAGGGGGGTCTAAAAACAAATGAATTTATCGGTATGATCAAAAGCACAGGCGGCATTCAAGAATATGACGGTGAAAAAAGCATCTACGATTATATATTTGACGCAGCCAAGTTCACAAAAGTAGACCCATGCGCCATAATGGCCATTTTGGCATGCGAAAATTTTTCCTTAGATGTTCGGGACAACAACCCTCGCGGCTTCAAAGAGAAAAAACACCCGAAAAAACCAAATGCAAAAAAAGAAACTTTTGACAGGGGGCTATTCCAGATTTCCGATGAGGTTAGGCTTGATTTAAACAAAGATCAAATTCTGAAAAAGTTCATATCCATACTTTCCCTCCCAGGCGAAATGGAAGGAGGAGCAATACCAAAAAGGCTGCGCCAGCTTGCAGAATACTTTGGGATTCAAAGTGAAAAATACACAAATGCACTTTCTCTTGCAAGAGACCTTATGCTTGAGGTAACAGGCAAAAAGGTTGATAAGAAGAGCGGGAAGCTTGTGGATGATGGCGACAAGATAAACTCAATAAAGCACAATGTATTTTCAGCATCCATCTGGTTTTTGGTAAACCTGCATGAGCAACACAATAACTACCAGCTTGCAGCTTTCACATACAAGGAAGGCAGGTTGCAGACCAACAACTTCCTTAAAGGCGAAAAAATGCAAAAAAATCCTGTGCAAAATAAAAAAATAAACGTCGGCGCATTCTATTCGTGGAAATTCTGGAGTTATTATTCCCTTTTTAAGGCATATCATTCTCCAATGGAAAGAGACGGGTTCATGCAAACTACCTTTGAAGAAAGAGTAAAGCAGGTATTTTTCCAACCCAGCGTAAGTTTTGCGTCTAACCAGCCTTTTAAGGCTCAATAATTAAAAGCACGTCTGCGTTCCATATCCAATTTGCTTATGGCGGCTTGGTTCAAATGGGCGAAGAGGCACTTGAGTTTGATGTGCGGAAAGACTGCTTCGGGCGTCAAGTGGTTTTGGCAGTGTCAAGGGCGTCTCGGCCTCATGACGCCCCAAAGCCTCGGCTTCAAAAAACCACTTCCCCCGAAAAGTGCTTTTTTTGCCCAGGCAACGAGCATCTTACCCCTCCTGAGATAGACAGAATTGAGGTGGAAGGAAGGTGGGAGGTGCGCTGCTTTCCAAACAAGTTCCCAGCATTCCATTTGTCTTCAAGGAAGGCATATGGCAGGCACGAAGTAATTGTTGAAACCCCCGACCATCAAAAAACGCTTTCAGAGCTTAGCGTGGAAAACCTAAAAGATTACTTATCAATGCTCGCCCGCAGGATGCAGTCTGCAAAGGAAGACTCGCGCATAAAATACGTCTCTATTTTCAAAAACGAAGGCCAGGCAGCAGGCGCCTCTTTGGAGCACTCCCACAGCCAGCTGGTCGCCATGGGCTTCGTGCCTCCTTATGTGCAAAAGATGGCAAAAAAGAAAGCAGTGCTTGAAAAAATGTGGGGAAGCGACAAAAAGAGGCGCTGGCACGAAAACGAGAATTTTTTTGCGTTTTGCCCAAAAGTAAGCCGCTTCCCATACGAAACATGGATTGCCCCGAAAAATTCACTCAACAGCCTGCTTGAGCTTGACGAAGGGCTCCTTTTTTCACTTGCCTCCTGCCTCAAAGACGTGCTTGGTGCGATTGATTCAGAGCTTGGCTACAAGCCCTACAACCTGCTGTTTCATTCTGCCCCATTTCAGGCTTCAAGCTTTCCCTTTCACCTTGAAATACTGCCTCGCTCTTCCACGTGGGCAGGGTTTGAGTTTGCAACAGGAGTGGTAATGTCTTCTTCCCTGCCTGAGCAGTGCGCAAAACACCTTTCAGATCGGCTGCCAAAGTGAGGGTGCCTCATCACGTTACAAGGTTTTTTATAACTTTCTATTCAGAAAAATGGGTTGGGAGTGACAAAGATGGGCCAGCCAAGCAACTCAAGCATTAGCCTATACCAAAGCCCAGCGAAAGCTAGAAAAATATCCGAAATGCTCCCCTTGGTGGATAGGCAGCAGCCCAATGAGAGATTCATCAAGACACCCCTGCTGACCTCAAACCCACTGCGCCTTCCCTATATCTCAAAAAAGAAAAAGAAGATAGGCTCCCTTGAAGCTGAGCAAATCAACTATAGCGGCTCGCGGAAAAACAGGCTGGGCGTCTTTTTAGGCGAATATGCCTCTTCTTTGAGCTATGTTTTTGGTGCCAAATCCGCCTTCCATGGGGCAGTTTTTTCTGATGAAGATGAGCAAAATGTTTTTGTAACTTTTCCAACCGAAGGCGAGAGGCACGCCTCTTCTCTCTTGGAGGCTTCTGCGGCACTGTCCGCCCACTCTTCTAAAGTGGTTGGCTACGTTCTGGGGCTAGATAGAAAATACTATGTGGTCTTAGAGATTGAAGGCAGGGCAGCCCTGCCGCAGCTTGAAAAAAGGCGCTTGGATTTTGCCAGCCTTTCAGGCTCTGAAAGAACTTTAATTCAAGAGGCAATATTTACAAGGCTGCTCGAGTTACACAAGGATGGGCTATTTTCAGGGGGTGTCCTCCCATACGATATACAATTTAGTGGCGGCGAAGTAAAAATCCTAAATCCAGCCAAGATAACTCCATTAGAATCTGAAGACCACTCCTCTTTGTTTTATGAAGCAGCAGTCACCCTTGGCGGAATGCTCAGCCACGGCATAGTCCCTGATTACAAATTGGCAAAGAGGGCTGCCAAAAAATTCCTCTCTCGCTCGCCTCTTATCCGTGCAAGCGCCACTTATTTTAAGAACAGCATTAAGGATACCAAGAACGGCCGGGCAGCATTGCTGGGCGACAAAAGCCTCTCTTCTCTTCTTGCAAATGCGGCATACAACTGGGCTCCGCATCTAAAAAAAGAGAAAACTCTCTAATAGAGCACGCTGGTGCTTTCATGGCGCAGCTTGTTTCGGTCTAGCCTGAAAAGAGCCCCGCCCCCATTTTCTGCAAGCAAGGAATCGTGCGTTATTACAAATGTCTGTTCAACTACTGCGGGTATCTTGTCGTTTATTGCCTCTGCAAGCATCATGGTCGCATCTGCGTCAAGGTTGTGGGTTGGTTCATCAAGTATGAGCCAGGAAACATCAGGGGTTAGCACCGTTGCAAATGCTATCCGCAATGCCAGGCAGAGGCAGGCGCGCTCCCCGCCAGATGCAACTGAATCTGCCTCAAATGAGCGCCCCATCTTTTCCATAACAAAGCGGTAGTCCTTTTCGTCCGCCTCAAGCCTGACCGCTTCATAATCTCCATAGGGGTAGAGGGCAGGCCAAAGCTCTGACAATGCAGCATTTATTTCTTCAACCAAGAGGTTCCTCATTTCTTTCTGGGCCGCGGTAAGGCTGTTTTTGTAGATGGTCATGCTAGCCGCAGCTTCGCTGTATTTTTTTGCAAGGTCTTCTTTTTTTGCCATTTCGCCAAGTGCCCTTTGCTCGCTTTCAGCCATCTTTCCCAAAAGCTCAATCTGCCTTTTCTCCCCTTCAAGCAGGCTTTCTGCCTTTGCAAGCTCAATGCGGAGGCTCTTTTCCTTTGCCTTTGACCTTTCATAAGCCCCTTCGTCAAATTGTATTGAGGCAAGCCTCTCCTTCGCAGAGGCAAGATTTTGCTTTGCCTCTTCATATTGGTCAAAGACCTGTGCAAGCCTTGAAACCTCCTCATAGGCAGCCCTTGCAGACTCCCGCATTTTTTCAATCTCATCAAGCTTGGCCTCTGCCTCTTTAAGCGCAAGTCCGCACGCATCCTTTTCCTTGGACAAGTCTGCAAGTTCGCTTTCAAGCGCTCGAGTTTCCTTGATGGTGCTTTCCAGCCTTTCAAGCTCTGCCTGCAGCGCCTTTGCCTCAAGCAAATTGCGCTCAAGCTGGGCGACCCTTTTTTTCTTTGCAGCAGTGTCTTCTTCCTGCTTTTTCAAAAGCAAGGCAGACTCCTGCATCCGCGCCTTTTTCTTCTCAATCAGCTCTTCTGATTTTCCGCCGCTCAAGTCAGAGTCGCACACAGGGCAGCGCGCTCCTGATTCTTTCAGGGCGTCAACGGATTTTTTCAGCTCTTCTTGCTGGGCTTTAAGTGCCGATTGGAGGTCAAGCAGGCTTTCAAGCTCTGACTTTTCATCGTTGAGCTCTCTTTCAAGAGTCTCAACCATTTTTCCGCCAGTTTTTTCCTTGAGCTTCAAGGAGAGCTCAGCCTTCTTTTTCTGCGCCTCCTGCGAGAACTTCAGCCTGCCTTCTGCAGCCGCAACCCTACCCATGACTTGCGAAAAAGCCTCCTGCAGCTTGCGCAGCTCATCCTTTTTTGAGGCAAGCTCGCGCTGGCTTTTTTCATTTTCTTCTCTCTTTTTTTCAACCTCCTCTCTCTGAGGTCTTGCTTTTCCCTTGCACTCGCTTTCAAGACGTTCCAATACCCCTGCCAAGCGCTGCACTTCCATCTGCGCCTTCTGGTGGGCCGACCTGACCTTCTCAAATTTTTCAACCTCACATAAACAGGCTTCAAGGCTGGACTTCAATCCTGAGATGCTCTCCTTTAGCTTGTCTGCCGAGGTTCTTCGCTCCTCTTTTTGAGATTCCAGCTCGCCAATTCGTTTTCTGATTTCAGCCATCTTTTCAGGCTGCGCCCCAGAATAGAAAAATTCCGCCATCTCTGACAATTTTGTTGAGGTCGCCTGCGCTGCTTCTCGAGCCTCGTCAAATTCCCCCAGCCCAAGCAGCCAATCAATCTCCTGCTTTCTTGCGCGAGGGTTGAGGGAGAGGAGATAATCAATCTTGTTTTGCTCTGAGTATATCGCCCTTGTGAAAAGCTCGTAGTCAACCCCAAGGATAGAGGAAACATATTCAGTGGTTGCCTTAGCCCCCTTTTGAACAAGCTTTCCTTCGCACCGGGCTTCGGCATCTGAGCTTCCCTTTCCTGCCTTTCTTTCAACCCGGTAAAGCTTGCCCCCCTTTTCAAATTCCAAGGCTACCCTTGCAAAGTCGCTGCCGCTTCCAATCCTTGGAAGGCTTTCCAATCCTTGGTCTCTTCTGGAGAGCTTTGGAAAGGTGCCATACAGCGCAAAGCACATGGCATCTAGCACAGAGCTTTTTCCAGAGCCCATCTTGCCAACTATGATGTTTGTGCCCTTCTTGAAGTGAAAAATGCTCCTTGAATGTGATTTCCAATTTTCAAGCTCAAGCGATGTTATCAATTCAACCCCCAAAAATTCATGCACAGAAAACTTAATTTGCTTGCCTGCCACAAAGAGTTATGCCTTCTCTTCCTAGGCTTGCGGCTGACGAGATGCTTGCAAAGCTTGTTCGCTTTATGAGGATATTCGGGCTGCCTGTCAGATATATTGAGGGAAAAAGCGACGAGCAGATACTTGCCATGCTCAAGAGAACAGGCAGGTTTCTTCTAACCTCTGATGAAGAGCTTGTGCGAAGGTGCAAAAAGAGGAGCTTGCAGGCGATTTTCGTTCCCCCCATGCCAGCAGAAAGGCAGGTAGCATTCGTTTTGTCCATGCTCAAAATCCCCCTCCCACCCTTTCCCGCCAGCACCCTCTGCCCGAAATGCGGCGGAAAGCTTGTGCGGACAAAAAAGGAGAGGCTAAAAGGGAAAATTTACCCTGCGGTTCTCAAGCGCCGCAGGCTTTTTTGGAAGTGTGCAAAATGCTCTCATATTTACTGGAGCGGCACGCACTATGAGAGGCTGGCGCGGGCTTACAGAAAAATAAGGGCTGCCCTCTCTCAAAAGACCTCTTCTATTGTGGCTGCCCGCGCTTTATAGACCTCGACATACCTTCTGTAGCGAAAGAAAAATTGGTCTGCAAGCGCTTCAGCGGAGTCATCTACTACAATGACAGATTTTGTTTTCCAAGGGTAAAGCGAAAGGCGGCTTTTTTTCAAGTCGTAGTAGAAGCGGCGCTTTATCCTGTTGTAGTCGCGAAGCCGTGTTTTGAGGTCATAAAAGTAAATGAGCATGTGCCTATAGTCACAATAGGGGAATAAAAATCAAGCGCCCTCGCCATATTTATGGAGGGAATTTCCATTCCTGATTTTCCAAAGCTCCGCTTTCATCTTTTCCAAGGCATCTTTTTCAAAATTATTTATGCTGTAGCATTCTTTGCAGGCTTCTGCCAATGCCTTCATGCAGGCAGAGTAGCATCCAGCAGGCTTAACCACGCCGAACCAAAACTCAATAATCTCCTCTATCTTTGGCAGGAATGCCCCATAAAGTATTTTTAGAGCCCTTTCATCCCCCTTGACTACGCTTACAACAAGCCTTTTGAGGCAGGCCTCGTTTATTTCGCCCTGCTTTTTCTCCACCCAATCCAGCTCGCTTTGGCTTAGTGGAATGACATATTGCCGAAAGTTTTCTATCCTTCTTTTCTCTTCCAGCCTTTGGCGTATGAATGGCATCAGCTTGCGAAGGGCATCAGGTGGATACTCTAAGAAGTTGATGTCTATTAGGGAAAGGTCCTCTATCTCATTCTCTTTGAAGACCAAAATTGCCTCTCTGAGCCTGCCTTTGTCGCCCTTAAGAAACTTGTAATAAAGTGGATGGCCGTTCCTTATCCTCACCGATTCCAAAAGTATTGCTTTCTCCCTTTTTTCCACATTTTCTAGGGAAGCCGTATTCGGCTTAATATTTCTCCTAATGCTTGAAGGGCCCATGTCCCTGATCCACTTTGCAAAAGAAGAAGCATTCTTTATTCCTGCCTGCTGCAGGGCCTCTACCCTGCCCCTGAGCGCATTTAGCTTCAGCTTGATGATGTCGTTATAAAGAGGGTTTTTTTTGTTTATTCCGACACTTTTTAGAAGCTTATGCTTTTCTCCTAAGTTTCTTTTTTCTGTTTGGTAATTTTTGTAGGCAGGGACAAGCCTCTTTTCAAGGTAATCCCGGTCAGCCACGAAAATATTTGCCCTGCTCCATGAGACATCTTTAATTCCGCGGCTCAAAAGAAATTCCACCCTCCATTTTACGCTTTCAAAATTTTTTTTCATCCCCTCTTCAAAGAGAGGGTGGTGGGGACCTATGTTAATTGCTTTGAGAAGCTCTCTTTTTTCCTCTTCTTTTCTTTTGACATTTCCTTCGTAGCCTTTGAGCCCCTCCCATGAAAACAACCGCCTCCCTCTGATGCCAACCTTGTGCGGGATGCCCCTTACCTGCGCCCATCTTTGGAACTCTCCTGGGTTGTTTATGCTCTTTTTGATAAGCCCCTCGCGCAGCAGCCACTCTGCAGCCTCACTCCACTTGCACCAATTCTTCCTTTCAAGCCAGTATACCTCTATTAATTTCTTTGAGACCCACGAGGTATTATGCCTTTTTTCCCCTTCCATCTTTCCTGCCATTACTCGCCTTGTTACTTCATCTTCATTTATTCCAATGATTTTGGCAGCTTCACTTGCCTTGATATGGGAGGAAAAAAACGCCTTTTCTTCAGAAAAAAGCCTCCAAAAGTCTGCAAGCCGAATGGTCCTTTCCCCATTTTCCCTTTCAATCAGCCCTTTCTTTTCTGCATCTGAACAGAAGGCAAAATAGCTCATCCTTGCCTTATTTTTGCGCAGGAGCTCGGCCATAAGTGCATATGCCTCTGCAGTTGTTAGTCTAGTCTGCTGTGCCTTTTCTTTAGCCGTATCTTCCCCTCTGGATTGCTGGCAGGTAACTGCATTTAGGTAGTCCAGCATCACGCCCTTGCAAGCAAATCCACGCTCAGCCCTCTCTTTTGAAAATTGCAGCCTATATGCTATCTTTTCATCAGGCGGCAAAAGCACGTATTTTTTCAGTGGCATTGGAGCTGAAGGGAAAGTGGCAGCCATGCTTCTATCCGCGAGCTTCATACACTCAAAATCACTATATATCACTAATTTTTTAAAAATTGATTGGGTGCCAAGAAGATTAAAGCCTGTCCATGCTGACTACTTCAACATTTGAGACATTAGGCAGCCTTGCCACCTTTTCTTCCAAGGCATCCGCCCCTCCTGCACCGTCAGGAATGATAAAAGTGAGCTCAAGGGCAACTATCCCGAATGCAACTGGCTGCTCAGCCATTTTGTATGGGTTGAGCGAGGCAGCGTCCTTTTTTAGCTGTTCAAACCTGTCCATGTCCTGCGGCATCACTTTCAAAACTACTGCAACTTGCCCCATTTAAAACCTCTTATGGCCCCTGCTTTCCTGTGGATGGGCAGGTATAGGGGTTGGAAATTTTCCTGCAATTAAAGCAGCGTATTATTTTTACCGAAGGGTCATAAGGGGAGGGAAACTCAGCATAGTTTTTGGTCTGCGCCCCACATGTTGTGCAGCTTTTAAGCATAAATTCTACCTCGCTGTAGGCAGGATTAGAATGCGATAGTCTTAAATTTGTATCTACTGGAAGATTAATTTGTGAAAAGCATTCTTTTCCCCACTTATGCCAAGATTGGTGTTTTTGTTTTGCTTTTCCTTGTATCTATCTTCCTTTTCCCAGAAAAATACCCGTGTATTGGGTGTGTTGAAGATTACGGATTCCCGTTTCGCTTCCTTTTTTTCAGGTGTAAATGGGTGGGTGAGACCGAACCTCCCGGCCCATGCATCCCGAGCATAGGATTGTTTGAGCTAGCTGGCAACATAATTTTTTGGTATATTGTCTCCTGCTGTTTAGTCTTTATAGGCTCCTCTTTCCTTTCGCAGAAAAAGAAGGCAGCAAAAAAGAAAGCTAAGACTTCTTGAGGCGAAAATATCACTAATGATGAATTAGCTGCTTTAGATATACTCTTGTATGCAATGTTTATGCCTATAGGAATGGAAGTTCATAAACTGAAATGCTACCCGATGAAAAGCATATCGGCCGTGATGGCTATTGGAGATATGGCAAGAACCCAGAAAGAATTGCTTTGAATACAAATGGCATGCCAATCAGTATATGCGTGCAATTGGAATGCCAGATGCTTTTTCCAGACGTTGTCAAATCAGAGAGATTACATCAATCAAGTAGCCGGAAGATGCTGAGCCGAATCGCACTGCTTTTTTCAAGTTCTTCATTAAGCTCCTCAAGCACTTTCTTTTTTATTTCAAGATATTTTTCCCTTCCAATCTCGAAATTGCCTATCGCATAGCGCAAGTTTTTCACATTAAAGCAAAACATACAGTCACGGCAATTTTCAATATCGTGGCAGTAATAGCAATCTGAGCAGTTCCGGGAGGCATCCACTTCAAAGCAGCGCTGCAACTTCGCAGAGTGGTAACAGTTTATACAGAAGCTCGAGTTCCTCACTTCATTGCCTCCAAAAACATATTCTGAATCGCGCGCCCAGTAACCGAATGCAGAATATTTTGAGTTTATGTTTAGAATGTTTTTGTAGCAGTTGGAAGATTCGAAATTGATGATTGCATCAATTGCATTTTTTACAGTCCCCAAAGTCCAGTTTGGGCAGAAATAAGCTATTTTGGAGATAATCTCCGCAGCATTCTTTATACTCAGCCTCTCCAGCTCTTGGTGGCTAATCTGAAGTTTCTCGCCAATAAAACCCGCTTCCTCTTCAGTTAGAAGTCGATTGCGAGGATAAAAGTGAAAGTCGAGATGTTCAGGCACTACTATCCTTTTTCCACTTGCGCAAGATTTACCATCTTCTAACCTCGCTGTGTATTGATTGAGCCATTTAGCGTATCTATCAATCTGCGAGTATGGCTTGCCAAAGAGAAGTTTAGCAGTATCTGCGAATGCCTTTTCTATAATAGCGGCATTCTCTCTTTCTGCCATGCCTTTGTTCTGCATTTTGGCCAATATAATTTCAAGTTCTTTCTGATTTTGCGGAGGTGTTTTGCATAAGGCAAGAAGGGATGGAAGTTTTTTATCTCTAATGAGCATTTCACGCATTTCTGAAAGCAGCCTGTTCTTAATCTCGTGATATTTTTCAGGACTAAGTTGCAGGTTTCCTATGCAATAGCGCTTGTTTTTCAAGTTGAAGCAAAAAAAGCAATGCTGACAGTTGGCAAGATTGTGCGAGTAATAACAGTCAGCACAATATTCAGCTTTCGAACATTCGAAGCAGCGGGAGGAATACATTGTGGCAAAAGTCTTTATACAAAAACTAGTCGAGCCATGGCCATTGCAGCCAAACATATACTCGCATGAAGTCGCCTGTGTGGTGTGAGTAATATATTTGCAGTAGGCGCAGCGCTCTGAGTGATAGACGAAATAGCTCTCGAAAATGCCTGTACTTTTATCAACAAATTTCGAATTGCCAAGCACAACATTGCCGGTGTAATAAATCCTGTCGCGCACTGCATTGAGCAGCGATTCAATTTCACCTATTCTTTCACTTGAGATATGTATTGGCGGATATCTTTTATTGAAATCAACCTCATCAAATGAAATCCAGCGGCTGTTCTTACCGTAGTGCGGAACAGAAATGACTATCTCCCTACCCTTAGAATCTGTATAAACAGTGCGAGGGCTGAGATTATCCGAAAGCCACTTCTCGTAATCTTTTAGCTCACCTATCTCTCCCCCTAAAATAATTTTGCACGTATCTTTCCACTTCTTATTCAATTCAGTGTATACAATTTCATTCACATCAGCATGCACTCCATCACCTAATATCTAATTGGGCTGTTTCAAATTTAAAGCATAACATCGCCTCGCGCTCAAGAATTTTCCTCTGTCGTGCAAACTGTGTTCTACCTAGTGGCGCACTAATTCAGCAAAATTTCTCTCTTCTTTTCTTGTGCGTAGCGCAAATGCACGCAGCCTTTCATCATATTCTTTCACCACTGCTCCCGCTGTTCTGGCTGCTACTTCTGCCACAACTGCGAGAACGTTCACGACTCCATGTTCTGCTTTAACGTGAAGAATAAGCGATATGCTATTGGAAATGTTGAGGTAGGCAGAGAGAAATTCCTGGAAGCGAAAAAAATACTGCTTGATTATGTGGATAAACAGCTTGAAGCAAAGGGTTCGCTAACGCTTGATATCTACAATTTGGCTGACTTCGAGGCAAAGAAGCGCTAGATGCCAGCCTGCCTTTTCAGCTCCGCAGCCTTGTCTGTCTTTTCCCAGGTAAAGTCGGGGTCTTCCCTCCCGAAATGCCCGTAGCAGGCGGTTTTCTCATAAATGGGGCGGCGAAGCTTCAGGTCCTTGATTATCTGGCCTGGCTTGAGCCTGAAATTCTTGCGGATGAGCTCAATCAGCTTCCCATTCTCAATTTTGCCTGTGCCAAATGTGTCTACGAAGATTGAGACGGGCTCGGCTACACCGATGACATAGGCAAGCTGCACCTCGCAGCGCTCGGCCAAGCCAGCAGCAACGATGTTTTTTGCGATATAGCGCGCCATGTAGGAGGCAGAGCGGTCAACTTTGGTGGGGTCTTTTCCTGAAAAGCAGCCTCCACCATGGGCAGCCATTCCTCCATAGGTGTCAGCAATTATCTTCCTTCCAGTCATCCCAGTGTCTGCGGCAGGGCCTCCAAGCACAAACCTGCCTGTCCCATTTACAATTACTTTCGTGTCAGCAGTGTAGTATTTTCCAAGGACAGGCCTTATGACGTGCTTGACCAAATCCTCCTTTATCATCTGAGGGGTTATCTCCTTCCCATTAATTTTGTCGTCGTGCTGCGCCGCAATCACTACACAGGTTACTCGCTGCGGCTTGTGGTCCTGGCTGTATTCCACAGTCACCTGCGTCTTTCCATCAGGGCGAAGATAGGGCACGATTTTTTTCTTGCGCACCTCAGCCATTTTCATTGCGAGCTTGTTTGCAAGCGAAATTGGAAGGGGCATAAGCTCTGGGGTTTCATTCACAGCATACCCGAACATTATTCCCTGGTCGCCTGCGCCAATATTTTCCAAGTCGTCCTCGCGCACGCCCATTGCTATGTCTGGAGATTGCGAATGGATTGAGACAAGCACCCCGCATCCGCGGGTGTCAAAATAATACTCTGGCTTGTCATAGCCTATTTTTGCCAAGGTCCTTCGGACTATTCCCTCCACATCGCAATATCCCTTTGTAGTCACCTCGCCAGCAACCACCACCAAGCCAGTTGTGGCAAGCGCCTCCACCGCAACATGTGATGTTGGGTCTTGCGAAATCAAGTCATCAAGTATCGCGTCTGAAATCTGGTCACAGACCTTGTCAGGGTGGCCCTCAGTGACTGCCTCTGAAGTAAAAAGGTAAGTTTTTCCCATCCAACTGCCTCCGCAGAATTGCGCCACTGCCCGCCTATAAGGGCATGCACTTGTTTTATTCCTTTTGCTGAGGGCTGTTTTTAAAGTGTTACTATATAAAATTATGTGTAAATTATGAGCCTTTCCCAAGGTGCAAAATAATGAATGCTCAGCGCAGGGTGCATTTCCACTTCAGCTTCGGCTACCATGCAACTCAAGAAGACTTTAGGAAGGCAAAAAATGCCTTAGAAAAGTTTAGGCCCAACGTCTATGCAATGGAAGAGCCCACCCTCAGCAGGGCGGAGCGGGCAGATGCCCTTCCTAAAATTTCCAAGACAATCCAGCTCGCAAGGAGAGACATCCTATTGCGCAGGCAGATCCTGGACGGCGTTCGCAGTTCTACTACGCCTGACATGGAAGAATTCCATGTTGAACAGATGGCATACGCCATGGACCGCAGGCCTCCACTGGCAGTGTTTCCGCTTGAGGCCCACGATGCGCAGTCAGTTGAAAAGCACAATCGCCTTCGCAACGAAAGTGGCGCTCAGAAACAAGACGCAATCCAGGCAATTTACATGGGCGAGACAGAAAAAGCCTTGCGGCTTTTGTTAAGCTCACAAATCAAGCTAATCAAGACATTCTTTGAGAGGGACCTGAGCATCGTTGAGAACATGCGCTCTTATGGCGAAGATTTGCTCCAAGTTCTCCCGTCGCTTGGAAGGTTCAACCCCCTCCGAGTCTTTGTCAGGCTTGGCCACCTGCACACAGCAGTTTACTTCCAAGCAAAAAGAAAGTATGCAAACAACCCATCCATCACCATATCAAGAGAGATGGACGAGGCCAAATTGCACACATACAACGTGGAAGAGTGGCTTCAGCGTGCCTTGTTGTTCAGAAAGCCGTTCAACTATGATTGGTTGCTGCGCGTTCTTCTGATGAACATATTGCAGTATGAAATATCCTTAAGAGAGGGGCAAAGCAGGCTATTTTACTTTATAAAAGAGTCTTCAAAGAAGGCGCTTTCAGTCCCCTCAAAGCTGCTGGCAGGGATATTCGAAAGGAATTCGCGCAAAAACAGCAAACTTCAGTTCCAGGATTGGGCTCGGCAAATCGCCTCTGAAGTAGAAAAAAACCAATAGCTTGGCATTTGCCAATCGTATTTAAGCCTATCCCATCTAATTTCTTCGCCCTCGTAGTCTAACCTGGATAGGACACGAGCTTGCGGAAACCATCCTGAGCCTGCGCAAAAAGGGAAGGTTGCAGAGAGCTTGGAATCCGCGTTCGAATCGCGGCGAGGGCGTCTGTTCCCAGAGAGAAAGCGCGGGGTGAAAAAATGAGGCGCGGAAAGCTGTCGGCGACAAGAAGGCAGTCGCGAAAGCGGGCAAAGAGCAACTGATTTTTTTGTTTTTCATTTTTTGGGCTACGTCAATGCGCGGATATAACATTTATTAATTTCAGCTTAAAACGAATAAGGTGCGACGGGCATTGCAGCTGGCAGTGTGGTGCTAATGGCGGTAATAAACCGCGTTAATTTCAAGATTGGCGGGCCTGCAGGAAGCGGAGTGGCAACAGTGGGCCTGCTGTTTGCAAAATGCCTCCAGCGCGCAGGCTTGAATGTTTTTGGCACCAATGACTACCCCTCGCTTATCAAGGGGGGGCACAACACCTACATGGTTGCAGCATCGCCAGAGCCTGTCTATTCCATCGTAGACGGCTTTGACATCCTAATTGCCTTGGACCAGCTTACAGCCAGCCTCCACTCACACGAGCTTACTCACAAGGGCGCGCTCATTTACGACTCTGACAAAGTGAAGGGAGGATGGCCCACTGACAGGCCAGATATAATGTGCATCGGAGCGCCGCTCACACAGATGGCTGCACAGGCCGGCGGGGAAATAATGTTCAATACAGTGGCGCTTGGCGCCTCTATGGGCATAATGCAGCTTGACTTCCAGATACTTGAGGGCATGATGAGAAAAATTTGGGCAAGGAAAGGGGAGGCAGTTGTGCAGGCGAACATTGCTGCTGCAAAGGCAGGCTATGATTTTTCAAAGGAAGCCCTTCGAGAGCCATTTAAGGTAAAAATTGAGTTTGTAAAAAGAGAAAAGACAATGTTCATAAATGGCAACGAGGCATCTGTTTTAGGTGCAGTGCGGGCTGGCTGCAAGTTTGTTGCAGAATACCCTATGAGCCCTTCCTCTGCAATCTTGCACCTCATGGCAGGGCACGAGAGAGAATACGGGATAATAGTAAAGCAGACTGAAGATGAAATTGCAGCTGCTAACATGATTGCCGGCGCGGCATTTGCAGGGGTGCGGGCAATGACTGCCACCTCGGGCGGAGGGTTCTCGCTCATGGTAGAAGCCTTGGGCAATATGGGCATAGCCGAAATCCCATGCGTTATATTTGAGTCGCAGCGCGCAGGCCCGTCAACAGGGCTTCCCACCTACACCGAACAGGCAGACTTGCAATTTGTCCTCCATGCCTCGCAGGGAGAATTTCCGCGGGTGGTAATCGCGCCAGGAGACCCGCAAGAATGCTACATAGAGGCAATAAATGCCTTCAACATCGCCGAGCTTGTCCAAACCCCTGTGATTGTGCTTCTGGACAAATTCCTCTCCGAGTCTTCCATGACCATTGAGGACGTTCGGCGCATCCCTGTCCAGATAGACAGGGGCAAGCTGCTAAGCGATGAGCAGATGGCGGCAGCCTCTGGCTTCAAAAGGTATGCGATTACCGAAGACGGGATATCGCCGCGCTGCCTTCCGGGGCAAAGGAATGGAATCCATGTGTGCTCAAGCTACGAGCACGACGAAACAGGCTTCACATCGGAGGCACCTGATGTCAGGGTGGCAATGATTAACAAGCGCGCCCGCAAGCTTGCAGCCATCCCACAGCCAATAATTGCTCCCTCGTTTGCAGGGGCTTCAGAAGAAGAAGCGCAGATTTTGCTTGTCTGCTGGGGCTCTACAAAAATGCCCATGCTTGAAGCACTTAAATTGCTTGGGAGAAGCGGGATAAAGGCAAGGATGATGCACATCAGGTATGCCAGCCCCTTCCCAGCCCGCGCAGTGCTTTCTGCGCTCATGAAAGCCAAAAATACCTTGATATTTGAGGGCAATTCAGAGGCGCAAATGCGCTCCTTGATACTCCAAAAGACTGGCTACTACATTGAGAAAACCTGCCTAAGATATGATGGCCGCCCCTTCACGCCCGAGGAGATATGTGAAGCGGCAAAAAAGGCGATTGAAAGAAAAATGATCTAAGCGTGATAATATGGTGACAGTTTCCGAACTCAATGTCCCGCACATGCCTCAGTGGTGCCCAGGCTGCGGGGATTTTGGCATCCTCATCTCCCTAAAAGGCGCAATTGCAAAGCTCGGGCTAAACCCCCATGAGGTAGTCGTGGTTTCGGGCATAGGCTGTTCAGGCAAGCTGCCTCACTATATCAAAACATACGGGTATGAAGGGATTCATGGGCGGGCGCTTCCTGCCGCCACAGGCATACACCTTGCAAACCACAAGCTCACCACAATTGTGGTCGGCGGAGATGGCGATGGATACGGGATTGGAATGGGGCACTTCATACACACAATGCGACGCAATTTTGACATGACCTATATAGTCCATGACAACGAGATATACGGGCTCACAACTGGCCAGACCTCGCCCACTACCAAAAAGGGGGTAAAGACAAAATCAACCCCTTTTGGCTCGATTGACACAGAGGTAAACCCTCCCCTTCTTGCCTTGGCAGCTGGCGCCACCTTTGTGGCCCGTGGGTTTTCAGGAGACATCCCGCACCTTACAGAATTAATCGCAAAGGGAATTGCGCACAGGGGAATTGCATTTATTGATGTTTTCCAGCCATGCGTCACTTACCGCAAGGACTTGCCATACGAGCTTTACCAAAAGAAAATCTACAAGCTGGAGGCAGAAGGGCACAACCCCTCGGACTGGGAGGCAGCGCTAAAGAAGGCGCGCGAAACCGATCGCTGGCCAATCGGGGTTTTTTACCAAGAGCAAAAGCCAATCTACACAGACGAAATACCTTTCATATCCGAATCGCCCCTCGCAAAGCACGACATCTCAAAAATAGACATCTCCAAATTTGTAGAGGAGTTCTTCTAAGTTTTAATGCCTGCCTTATTCTCCTGCCTTTTTCCTTTCAAATACAACTATGCTGCCTTCTATCCTCTCTATAGAAAAGACTCCGTTCCTGCACTTGCCCGCAAGCGATTTTGAAATCAAAAGCTCAGGCTTTTTTGCAGCCTTTCCAAAATAAACAATGGCACTGCCTTGTGCCTCCACCCTGCCGCATGAAAGCTCAACCTCTGCCTCGCAGCCTGCATATTGGTGGGCATGCACCACCTGTTCAAAAAGCCTGCTTAGCCCTGCATTTTGGCACTCCTGCAAAGACCACCTGCCTTCTATCGCCTCTGAGCTGAGTATGTGAAAGGAGGGCGCAATTAGGCTGAGCGCAAGAAGGGGGAAGAGTTTTTTGGGGGACTGAAAAAATGCATATAGCGGGAAGAAGAAAACAAAGAAGGGGGTTGCGAGGCGAAAGGGGTCATAGAACGAATAGGTCGCAATCGCCAGCGGAATCCATAAGGCAAATCCAACAAACGAAGCTGCAAGCCTGTTTTTGCGGAACAACAAAAAGGGAACGAGTATGAAAAAGGAAATATTCTCATAGTTGAAAAACCCGCCATCCACAGCAGTCTTCAGCGCCGAGAAGCTAAGTATAAGGTAAGCCAGCCTCTCGCCAGCCCCCTCCAGCCTTGAAAAATATGCTGCGCAGATGATGCTTGCAAGAAAAACAAGTACTGTCCCAATTGGGGCATAAAATTGCGGAATGAAGGCCAAGAATGGCGCAGAACAGTCGTATCTGTCTGCAGGCAGGTTGAGAAAGCAAAAGGCAGTCTTGAGAACGTGGTTGTGCAGCACGTGAGAAGAGGTGTATCCCTCTTGGTTGTAAGCAAAATATTTCTCTGAGAGGGTTCCCCCTATTTTCTCCACAAACCAGTAATACCCAAGGAACCCATAGGCAAATAGCACAAGGAGGGCGCCAACCACTGCCCTTTCATTCAGCCAGGAGATTTTTTTGCAGGCCCTGCTCTTTGATAGGGCAACAGCGAGCAAGAGATATGCGCCAAAGGCAAAAACCTTTGCATAGCTTGCCCCATATGCGAATGTATCAACAAACGGTTTTGCTGCACTTGGAAAAAGAAAGCAGATGCCCGCAAGAAGCAAGGCCAGTGCTACTTCTGCCCTTTCAAGCGAGAAATCTCCTTTGCCAAATAGGCCAGCAAATACCATCCAACCAACACCATGAAAACTTCAAATATGTTCATAAAGCCTAGCAGCCCGATGAAAAAAAGGTAGGTGGCTGCACCGCGAAGAATAATTCCTGCCGCAAGATAGGGAAAAATTTCCTGCCAGCTCAGCTTAAAGAGGCGGGGAAAAAAATAAAGCACGCTGCCCATGTTAATCCCTGTGTATGGGAGGGCGACGAGCAGCGGGACATGGCGAAGGGGCCTTGCCTCAATCTCCTTGAAAGGAAAAGGCAGCCAGTGGATTATTCTTGCCCATATAGGAATGCTTGCGATGTTGGCAAGCGTGCCAGCAAGATAGACAAGAGGGTCGCGAACACCGGCTGCAAACCCAAAAAACATTGCCCCCCGGTTTTCAATGAGCGGGACAGCAGAAAGGGCAACCACTGCAAGCTCAGCCCACCCCAATTTTCTCACCACCAAGTATCCTTTATGCCAATTCTATAAGCAGCTATGTTTGCAGAAAGGTGGGCAAGGAAGGTCAAGACTGCTGCCAAGGCCAAGTCTGCAAAATGCCAGCCACACATCCCCAGGCCAATTGCCGCACCTGCAAAGAAGTCAAGCTGGTCCAAAAAAGGAAAGGGCTGGCTTTCTTTCATGCGAAGCCTTCTTTTTACAAGGCTGCTTGCATGGACGCCTGCGGCAAAGCCGGCTGCCGGGAAAAAGCACCACCTGTTGAAAAGCAAGAAATATCCCCCGCTCACCCCTAAAATTATCAGGATAAGCCCAAGCCAAGTCCTGTTTTTCCCAAAGAGCGCTTCTGAAACAGGGCGGTCTGCCTGGTGCAAAAACCCAAGCAGCCTAAACCTCATTATCGGAAGGAGGGCAGCGTTTGTAATATACAGGGGAATCAAAAGCAGGGCATCTGAAGGCTGCATGCCATTACCTTCCAAGCATAGCTATCTTTCCCAAAGTCTCCTTGAAAGCTTCAATTTCTGCAGGCGTGTTGTAAATATAAAGAGAGGCCCTGACCGCGCCTTCAGCAGCTCCCATCAGCTCCACAGCAGGCTGGGCGCAGAAAAACCCGGAGCGAAGGGCTATCTTGGCAAGCGAGTCGCACATCAATGCCACTTGGTGGTGTTTCACCCCCCCGAGGTTAAAGCAGGCAAGGGCGCACCTCTTTTCTGCTGTTTTGGGCCCGTAAAGAGTCGCCCCTTCAATTGAGCCTATGGCCTCAATCAGCTTCCAGGCGAGCCTTTTTTCATGCTCTTCTACGCGCCCCATGCCAATTTTTGAGAGGTATTCGCAAGCCGCGGCAAGGCCAGCCGCTCCTGCGTAATTTTGTATTCCACCTTCAAATTTCTTTGGCGGCTCCAAAAATTTGACTCCATCCAGCCGAACGCTCTCAGCAGTTTCGCCTCCAACTATGAATGTATCCAGCTCTTTTAGGGCCTCCTCCCTTCCAACAAGGCAGCCTATCCCTGTCGGCCCCAGCATCTTGTGCCCTGAAAAGGCAAGAAAGTCTGCTCCCAGCGAGCGGAAATTAACCTGCGAGTGCGGCACCCCCTGCGCCCCGTCAACCAGCACATAGGCGCCATTTTCATGGGCGACTTTGACTATTTTTTCAAGCGGCGCCCTGACTCCAGTCGTGTTTGTCGTGTGGTGGATCGCCACAAGCGCAGTCTGGCGGTCAATGGCCATTTCAACAGAGGCTTCGTCGACCAAGCCGCTAGTGGTGGCAGGCAAGAATTCAACCCTTGCAGCCCCCCTTCGCTGCTGCTCAATGATGGGCAAAAGAAGGGAGTGGTGTTCAAGCTTGGTAGTGACTATCTTGCTGCGTTTTGAATAATCCAGCGAGCGCACCACCAAATTCAGGGCCTCAGTGGCGTTCTTCGTGAAGACTACCTCATTTGGCTTTGAGCCGATGAACTTTGCAACCCTTTCCCTTGCACCCTCAAACATTTCCGAAGCCCTTTTTGCAAGCAGGTGGGCAGAGCGGCCTGCGCAGGCCGAAATCTCCTCATAGTAGCGCCTTTCAGCTTCTATTACTTGCACGGGCTTGAGGCTGGTGCAGGCAGAGTCAAAATAGATTATTTTGTTTTTCAAGAGGGGGAAATCCTGCCTCAACTTTTCAAAGTCCATGCTCAATTCCTTCCAAGCAGCCTTTTAATTTCAGCTTCGGCTTGGTCTGCCGAGTTTTTCCCGACAAACGCCTTTCCGCCGACAAAGAAGGTCGGCGTGCCGTAAATTCCGCATTCCTTCCCCTCTTTCAAGGTCGCCTCTACTTGCGAGAGGAACTTTCTCTTGTCATAGCATTCGTCAAACCCGCTTATATTGAGGTCAGAGGCAGTTTTTTTGAATGCTGCATCTCCCTGGGAAGAATACTTGTGCTGGTCTTTGAAAAGCTCGGCGCGGTATTCCCAATACTTCCCTCCTTCTGAGGCGCAGGCAGCGGCAACAGCGGCCTCAAGCGAGTAGGGGTGGCTTGGGAGCGGAAAGGGCTTGAAGACAAACTGCACCCGGTCTTTGTATTCCTCCAGCATCTTCCTTACTTTGTTCTCTTCTCCCGCAGTATATGGGCAGACGTAGCAGCCAAACTCAAACACCACAATGTCTGAAGAAAGGTTTCCAGCCCGTATTCCCTGCAGTGTAGTTGGGCTTTTGAGCAAGGCAGGGTTTTGCAGCTCAGAGTAAATGCAAAAGCCTCCTTCCGGCCCGTTGCAGTTTCCGTAAAGCACGAAGTTGGCAACTCCCTGCGCCGTAAATGCCAAGCTCAAGAAGAACAGCAAGGTAAATGCAAATGAAAACAGCTCAAAATGCTTATTTACAAAAACAGCGGCTCTCGGCGAAACTCTCATTATTTCTGCGATGCTCTTCGCCCTTAGCTCCTCGTCAAGCCCAGCCTCGCAGGGGCGCAGGGTCGCCTTGCGCAGCACGCAGCCAAAGGCCCTTTTTGCAAGCGGGCGGTACTTGGCAGAGAATAAAGAAAGAAAGGCAAAAACAAAAAGAGCTACAAAACAAAGCATAAGCTTTCACTTTCCAGTTTTACCTTTTCAGCTTGCAGTTGCACTTTTTTTCCATAGCCTCAATTACCCGCTCCTCAGCTATCTCTAAAGCCGCTTCCCGCAGGTTTCCACCCCTTGCTCTTTCAATTACCAGCCTGGTGTTGGAAGTTATTTTGTCCCTGACCATGGCGAACATTTCTTTTTCGCTTCCCCCAATGTATTCCACATAAGAGGAGATTACCCCTCCTGCATTTGCCACAAAGTCCGGTATTATCAATATTCCCTTCTTTGCAAGCTCGTGCTCAACCTCTGGCTTCATGGGGATGTTTGCAGCCTCAACAATTATCCTTGCCTTTACGTGGTGGGCGTTGCCAACATGGATGACATTCGGCCTTGCACCTGGTATTAGCACATCGCATTTTAGGCTGAATAGCTGGCTTGCCTCCAGCACAGTAGCTCCAGGATAGGCAATTACGCTTCCCTTTTCTTTCTTAACCTGCATGAGCCTTTGGTAATCCAATCCGCTTTCAAGATAGGCAGTTCCCTTTGAGTCTGAAACAGCAATAACCTTTGCCCCCTTTTCAGTCAGGAATTTCATGGTAAAGGTCCCGACATTTCCAAATCCTTCTATTGCCACAGTGGCCCCTTCAATTGGTATCCTGGCATGCTCCAGCGCCACTTCGGTTGCAAGTGCAACCCCGAAGCCAGTGGAGCCAAGCTCATGCGGGAGGCCGCCCATGTCTGCAGGCTTGCCTGTTGCAGCCTTGGGGGTTCCAATGGTGTTGGCGATTATTGCCATCTCTCGCTCGCCCATGTTCATGTCTGGCCCTGGGATGTAAATCTCCGGGACAATAGGCTTTATCTTTTCTGCAAATGCCTTAACCAGCTCATGCTTGTGGTGGTTGGTGCCATGCGCCTTTATCCCTGATTTTGCGCCTCCGAATGGTATGCCTGCAAGGGCATTTTTCCAAGTCATTGCGCGCGCAAGCCCAAACACCTCTTCAACTGTGATGTCAGGCACCATCCTAATGCCGCCTTTTCCTGGGCCAAGGGCAGTGTTATCAACAACTACAACTCCCTGCATCTTGGTTATCGGGTCATAAACATTCATCACAACTTCAGGGCCTATGGCATCCTCAAACATATTCTCGTCCTCCGTTTCACTTCCAATTTGAAATTGGAATGGATAGATGCAAACTGATTAAAACAATAGCCCTTGGCAAAGCCCCCTCGGCTAAATCCCGCGGCATCTTTGCGTAGTTGGGTCGCAGCTTGAGCCCGGGCAGTCCTCGTTTTTGGTGCAAAGTATTTTCACGCACTTGTAGGCATTTGGCGATTGCGGGTTTGTCTCGCACCTTTCATCATAGGAGCAATCAACTGAAGAGGTGCAGTAGCCCACTCTTTTTTCGCACTTGTGGGTTTGCGGGTTGCAAAGCTGCCATATGGCGCATTCTGAGTCGCTGGAGCAATAGCCAGGCGCAGTTATGCACCTCTTGCTGTTAATGTCGCATATCTGCCAATAGCCGCAGTCTGCCAAAGATGAGCACAAGCCTCTTTGGGGCTGGCATTTGTGGGTTTGAAGGTTGCACATCTGCCAGCTCGGGCATTCTTCGTCCCTTTCACAAAATCCGCTTCTGCTTGTGCACCTGTGCAGCGAAGGATCGCAGACCTGCCATTCCTTGCAGTCCAAGTCATTGTTGCAGAAGCCCTGCCGCACAATGCAGGTGTGGGTTGTAGTGTTGCACATCTGCCATGGCTTGCAGTCAACTTCAATGTCGCACCTTCCAGGAAGGGCAACACAGCGGCGGGAAGCAGTGTTGCAGGTCTGCCATGATTCGCAATCATAGCTGCTCGCACAGGTGCCTGGCTTTGGCACACACACATGCTTGGTTGGGCTGCATACCTGCCTGCCAACATCACACATTTCATCTTTGTCGCAGAAGCCTATCTTGGGCTTGCAGGTGTTGCTTGAAATCTCGCACATCTGCCAACTCTCGCAGTCTACATCTGCCCTGCACATCCCTTTTTTGAATTTGCACAAATGGTCTGAGGGGTCGCATATTTTTAGCGAGTCGTTGCAGTCAGAATCTACATTGCAGGTTCCTGGCTTGTTTATACACACCCGCTTTGCTGTCTCTTATACACATCTCCGAGCCCAC
>JAOAKE010000007.1 GCA_026413805.1 Microcaldota archaeon
GAATTTGCCGAGGAGCTGAAGTTGGAGGGCTTTGACGCATACGCCCCGAAACTGGGCGAGACTGTTGAAATATGAAGGGATAAAGGCGTCAAAAGATATTCTGCGTGCATGGGGACAAATGCCCTGAATTTGCCGAGGAGCTGAAGTTGGAGGGCTTTGACGCATACGCCCCGAAACTGGGCGAGACTGTTGAAATATGAAGGGATAAAGGCGTCTCTTGAAAAAGGCAGAATGCGCTACGCGCTCCCCACTATTGCTGGCTTTGGGGATGTGATGGTGTTTGGGGGATGTGAAAACTTTGGCCGAAAGCTGCCTTGCGAATTCTGCGTAGTTGGTCCAACTAAAGTGGAGAGGCGATGCTCCTTGCCCTTGACCGTGCCAAAAAGGTGAAAGAATGGGACGCAAAGATGAGCGTCTCTGCAGATTTCTAAAGGCTTTGGGATTACATGAGCCTGTGGGAAAACATTGACAGGCTCGAACTGTTCCTTGAAAGGATGAAGAGGATATATGCTGAAATTGGAGGCAAGATGAGCAAAGTGAAACGCAAGCTTGGAGTTGGGTGTGTCGGCTGTGGCATGTGCAATTTCAACAAAGAGCTAGAACGCTAATGGCTTTTTCCTTAAGTCGTGCCTGCAATTTGCGCAAGCTCCTCGCTTGAAAGGGCACCGCAGGTGCGAAAGACAGAGCCATTTTCAAAGACTACGGCAAAGCAGGGAGTTGCAAAAAAACCAAATTTTTCCGCTTCCTTCTTGCAATAGCGAATGTCGTAATACTGCAAAGTGAAGCCTGCCTTTTTTTGCGCTTCGGCTATGCTTCCTTCATTCAGGACACAATAGATGCAAAATGGGGAATGGAAATATTTTACGGTGGAGCCGCTGCCAGCTATTTCCCTCTCAGGGCATTTTGAATAACCTATGTCCCCAGCAGGAAGGGACAGCGCAAGCAAGAAGAGGACGACCGCGCCTGTGCTTGCAGCAATCTTTGAGTATTGGCTTGTTGCCTTGTCCGATACCTTCACAAGAAATGAAAGAAGCAGCAGCATGAGGGCCAAAGCAAGATACGGATGAAGAAGAAAGATAGCAAGGATGCTGAAAATTACTGCAGCTGACGAAGCTAAAATTATGCGTGATAGGGAGAAAGAGCACCAAGAGACAAGAAAGTCAATGGGCGCTTCCTTGAAGCCTTCTTTTTTCATATGACCACAAAGCCCCCGGCGAGAATTGAACTCGCGACCTTCTGCTTTATAGCAGCCCCTTGGAGGTAAGCAGAGAAACCCTCTTTAAGGAAAGCGAGTGGGTTTCTCATACCATGCAGACGCTCTACCCCTGAGCTACGAGGGCAATTTGGGTTATTTTCTTTTGAATATGTCTTTTAAAACAATGGTGTCTTCCTTTCCAGGCCCGACTGATATTAGGTAAATTGGCACCCCCACCTCGCGCGAGATGAATTCAAGGTAAGCACGTGCCTGCGGAGGCAGTGCCTTGTAGCCTTTTTTGGCAGCCTCCAGCCAGCCAACATGCCCGAGGTCGCGCCAGCCGGGAAATTCCTTGTAAACAGGGGTGCAAGCTTCAAGCTCAACGTAGGAAACCGGGGTGGAGACGACCTTTTTGTCCTTGCAGCGGTAGTGGGTGCACACCTTGAGCTTGTCAAGCCCTGAAAGGGTGTCCACCCTTGTGAATGCCAGCCCTGTAAGCCCATTTACCTTGGCAGCATAGCGCAAGGTGGGAAGGTCCAGCCAGCCAATCCGTCTTGGCCGGCCGGTTGTCGTCCCGTATTCCCCGCCTTTGTCACGTATGAAATTCCCAGTTGTATCTGAAAGCTCGGTTGGAATTGGGCCTGTCCCGACACGGGAGGTATAGACCTTTACTACCCCGATTACCTCATCTATTGCAGTGGGGCCTATCCCTGAGCCTGTGCATGCCCCGCCCGCAGTAGTATTGGATGAAGTGCCATATGGGTAAAGCCCATGGTCAATGTCCAGCATTGTTCCCTGAGCGCCTTCAAGAAGAACCTTGCGCTTATTTGCTATTGCTTTGTGAACGAGCTCGGTGGTGTCAGAAACAAATGGCGAAAGCCTCTGCGCATAGTTGGAGTATTCGCGATATATTTCCTCTTCTGTGCCAGTAAAGTGCATACCATAAACGCCTTCAATCACGCGCAGCTTTATCTGGTGGAGCATGCGCAGCTTCTCTCTGAAAATATGGGGCTGGATAAATTCGGAAAAGCGTATCCCAAAGCGCGCAGCCTTGTCGGCATAGGCAGGTCCGATTCCGCGCTTTGTGGTGCCTGCTGCCATCTTGCCTTTCCGCTCCTCTTCTGCCCCGTCAAGCACAAAATGATAGGGAAGGACTACATGAGCGCGCGGAGAAATTATTATTTTGGGGCGAATCCCCGCAGAGTGCAGTGCATCTATTTCTTCAAGCAGCTTTTTTGGGTCAACCACCATCCCATTGCCGAGTATGTTTGTGGTCCGCCTGTAAAGGCAGCCAGAAGGGAGGTGGTGGAACTTGAATTTCTTTTCTCCATGCACAATGGTGTGCCCGGCGTTTGCCCCACCGCAGTAGCGAATCACCATGTCTGCGCGAGAGGCATAATAGTCAACTATCTTTCCCTTTCCTTCGTCTCCCCACTGCGTCCCAACCACAACTGCAACTGGCATAGAAAAACCTCCGCCTCCCAATGCAGCTTTTGATTACCACTGTATCTTTTTTATTTTGCCATGCTCCATGGAGAGCAGAAGCTGCTCGGAAAGCTTGGTGCAAAGCGCAAGGGCGTCTTTCAGCTCTTCTTTTTTCACTGAGGCAGCTGCTGCCATGCTGTGCCCTGAGCCGCTGCCCCCAAATGCCTTGCCAACCTCTGCCATTATCCTGTCCAGCCCAATCTCATTTTTGAGGCCTTCGCGCATCCTGGCAGATATGTGCCCTCCCTCTTCAGCAGAGCCGACAAATGATATGTCAGCGCCAAGATGAAGAAGGGTCTCTGCAAAATGGGCTGAATGGGACTTTGCCAATGCCGTGGCAATGATGTAGCTTCCGACCCGCTCTGCGCAAACAGACTGGCAGCTGCGCAGCGCCTCAATCCTTTCCCCGAGCGACTCTGGCGAAATTGCAAGAGAAAGGAGCTGGGAGTAGGAAAGGCCCCCTCTTTCAAGAAGGCAGGCCATTGCCTCAAATGTGGTGGAGCTTGCGTTCCTGAAAAAGGCGCTGTCAGAGATTATGCCAAGCGCAAGCGAAAGGCAGGAGGCCTTGTCAGAAGGGTTGAGCAGGAAGCAGAGCATTTCGCATACTGAGGAAACCGAGGGGTCGTTTATTTCAATCTCGCCGCTTATTTCACCACCAAGCTTGGGGTGATGGTCTATTATTAAGCCTGGGCGGATGCCTGCAAGGTGCGGAAGAAGATGAGGCGAGGAAGAGTCTAATACCACTATAAAATCCTTGGGGCCAAGCTGGAGGGTGGAAAACAAAACAGTCGGTGTTTTTGTCAGCTCAATAAGCCGCCTTGCAGCGGAGTTGGGGCTGTCAGGCGGGGCAACAATCGCCCGCTTTCCAATGAAGCGCTGGAGCGCTATTGCAGCGCCGACAGCATCAAGGTCGCCGAGGGAATGGAAGGTAATTATGATGCGCTTTGCCCTTGCAAAAGAAGGCATTTTGCATAGCTTTCTTGCAAAGAGAGCTTTTGGGGGGTTTTTTGCTGCCATGGGCTTTGCCCCTCGCTATTTGCAAAGAGCAGAATAAAGCCAGCTGAAAAAAGTGGGCTTACTTTGTCTTTCCTTCCCTGATTGCCTTTTCCAGCGCATTGCGAAGCTCGTTGAGCTTCGGCTTGAGTTTTTCTTCCTGCTTTGCCAAGATGCCTGCGCGCATCTCAAATAGCTCTTTGCGGTTTTTCAGGTCCTCAGATGCCTCGCTCTTGGTCGTTTCTATAAGGAGCGGGCCTATTGCGCGGTATATTCCCTTGTCGCATTTTGAGAGTTCCTGCTCTGCAGGCTTGATTTCCTCCACCTGCAGGAGAAGCTGCTGGCGCTGTGCTGCCATGAGCTGTAGCTGCCTTTGAGTCTCCTGAAACTCTACCAGCTGCCTTTGGAGTTCTTGCGGGTTCCTGAGTGGCTCTGCCATAAGAATCACCTTCGCTCAATTCTCGTTGGTATTTTCCTCAACAGATTTAATAAGGTATATTAAGCGGAGGTAGGAATTAAGCGAAGCCCTTAGGGAAACTGGGTCGTCTGCCTCTATCTTTATGATAAGCGACTTTCTGCGCAGGCAGAGCTTGGAGCTGCCGCGGTGCGAAAAGTCGCTTTCCTGCAATAGAGAGTGGTATGCTGCCCTTGCCTCCTCTTCTGTCTGAAAGCTGATGCTGATGCTGGCTTTTGCAAATGTCACTTTTTTATGCTGGCTGCTTTTCATACTCTACCTCTGCTTCAACTGCCTTTTTGCCATGAATGAATACTTCAAGCCTTTTTGACGAGGCGCTTATCAGGGAATCCTCGCGGTGCTGTGTTGACGGTGACTTGATAAGCTCGCGGAGCAGCCTTGCCCTCGCACCTTTTATCCGAAGGCGCTGCGACTGCCGTGCCTTGCGCGGGAGGCCATAAAGCCGCAGCCTGCTTATCTTAATCCTGGCTGGAGCCCAGCTCCACTTGCCCTCCCCGTCTATGCAGAGAAAGGATAGGCTGGCTGGCTTTCCATTTTGGCTGTGGATGCTGCAAACTCTCTTAAAGCGAAGCTTGGCTGCCTTGGACAGGAGGGAGTAAAATGGGCGCTTTCCCCTGTTTTCAAGGCAGGAGTGCGGAACTGCCAAAAAAAGTGCTTTTGCTAGCAGGCGCGCATTTTTTGGAGGTCTTTTCCCAGTGGTTATGAGCACCTTGCACACCTGCCACGAGGCATCTTGGCATGAGAAGATGGCTAATCAGTTGAGACTTCCCGCGCCACTGGCTCGCGAACCTTGTAAAGAACCCTGTGCCCACAGTGGGGACATCTGGTAAACTTGGTGTCAAGCCGCTCTATCTTCTTTTTGCACTTTGGGTTTGAGCAGATATACATAAAGATACCTCCGGCGATTATTTCTTCTCATGCTCCGCAACGCTGCGGGCAGCTATCTCGCCTGCCGGCGTGGTTAGCGTATATGCCCCTCCTGCAAATGTTTTGCCACAGCTTTTGCATGCCCAAATAGAATTGCCCTGCCGCTTTACCTTCTTTTTGCCGCAGGCTGGGCATTGGAATAGGGAGCGGCGCAGTTGGTCTACCTTGTCTGCCCGCTTTCTCAATTCTGAGCCATACCTTACGCTTTTGTTTGCCATCGCAACCACCACAAGTCCTATTTAAGCATTGCGCGAAGCTCCTTTCCTTTCTCAAATGAAATATCCAGCAGCTCCATTATATCCCTTTCTGAGAATGACCCCCAACCTCCCTTCTGGGCAGCGCAGAGATGGGTGCTGGTTGTTGAAAGGGTAAGGCGGCAGTCCATTCCCTTCTCTTCATCAAGAGAGGGGTCTAGGAAGGTCTGCTCGCCTATCTTTCCAAATGTGCAAGAAACAACCTTCTCTTTTAGCTGAAGCTTGCCCGCGTATTCTCCTCGGATTATTTTGCCGTCTTCCACTTTTGGCATCCTTGTTGAAAGCAGGGCGCTCATTGCAGCAAGGGCAGAGGCATCTATGAGGTTTCCGTCATGGTCAAGGACATAGATGTCAAGGTAAAGTGCGAGCACCTTGCCCTCTTCAAGATAAAACGAGTTTAGGTCTATTGTGCCAGATGAGCGTATTCCCCGGTCCACTACCCGTGCAAGCTCAATTGCATCGTCGCCAGGGGGCCCTGCCTCAAACAAGTCAGAGGCAAGAGGCAGCAGATCTGCCGAAGTTGAAAGCACTCCCTCAGTAGGCCTGTCAGGAAAGGGCGCTGCAACATCAAACTTCACGCCAGCCATTACCTGGCTTTTCCCAATTGCGGCAAGGGCTGAGCCTTCTGCATTTTGCAAAATCTCAGGCTGGATCACTATTTTGCGATAATCATACCTGCCGCGGTTGTCGGCGCGCCTTCCAGTCTTGAGGACTGAAGAGAGGACATCGCGTTTTATCTCGTTTATGAACTCCATAAGAATCCCTCGCTTACTTGATTAGCAGGAGCCTTTCTTCCTTTGGCTCAGTATAGACCTTCTTTATTGCATCAACCTGTATTTTGTGGATTTTTTCAGCAGCAGCGCGAGCAAGGGAAAACCCCTTGGCAAGCTCCTCTTTTGTCAGCAGCCCGTCCATCTGGAAGAGGAGGATTTCGCCTGTGCGAAGGGAGAAGGCAATGGGCATGTCTGATTCTCCGAAGTTGTCTTCTTCCTTGGAAGGGTCAACTGCCATGTGCCCTGCTATCTTGCCAACTGCCACTGCACAGATTAGGTCTTTCATGGGAATGCCTGCATCAGCAAGGGCAACCGCTGCTGCAGTTAGGGCTGCGCACCTTGTCCCTCCGTCAGACTGCAGCACCTCCACAAAAATCTCAATCTGCGTTTTTGGGAAATTCTCAGATATAATTACATTCTCAAATGCCTCCTTTATCACCTTGGAGAGCTCCTTGCTTCTGCGCGATGGCCCGCCCTTGCCGTGCTCTTCCAGCCCTGAAAAAGGCGCCATGTTGTAGCGGCAGCGAATGACAGAGCGGTAAAGGCTTTGGTCGTGCCGCGGGATGCATTCTGAGGGCCCATAAACGCCTGCAAGTATCTTGTTCTTTCCCCATTCAATGTAGGCTGAACCATCAGCATCGTTGAGGACTCGTGCCTCTATCTTTATTGGCCTGAGCTCGTCCAAGGCCCGCCCGTCAAGGCGCCTGCCGTCCTTGTAAAGCTCTGGCGCTTTTGCAACTTCTCCATTCATCATAACCACCATATTAGCGCTAAGCTATCCTTTTGAATGCGACTTTAGGAATGCCGCTATCCTGTCTGTAAGCCCTTGTGTGTGCGCCTGCACCTCAATTATGCGAATTGCCCTTTCTGCAAGCGACTGGTCCCCCTTGCCGCTTATCCAGATGTAGCCGTTCCTTCCTGCATATATCTCGCAGCCTGTGGCTGACTGAAGCAGGCTGATCATGGAATTTTTCTTCCCTATTATCCGGGGTATCTTCACTGATGAGGACTTTACAAGCCTGCCTTGAGGCAGCTTTTTTGCATCAGAAAGCTCTATGTTTTTTACCTCGTCCACCATGGAAATTCTGGCAAGTATGGCATCTCCCATTGAGTAGCGCTCGCGAATCTCGCGCGAAGAAAGGAAGGCAATATATGGCGAGTTTATCTCAACGCTATAGCCTGAAAACTTCACCTCAGAAATTACGCCAACCACTATGTCCCCTTCAAGCGGCTCATATGGGCCTTCAAGAGGGACAAGCTTCCCCTCGGAAAATAGCCCTACCACTGTGGAATAGGTTTTTCCCTTCTCTACGAAGGCATATGGTATTTGCTCTGCCCTGTCAGAGAGAAGCTCACCTGGAATCACAATCCTACTGTGCGTCAATCAACCACCATTTGCCTTTACTTTAGCAGCCTTGTTTGCGCAGAGCCTGCTGTTGCCTTGTTCAGCCTGTCGTAAAATTCACCCTGCACGCCAGCAGGCATCTCTATTACTACTATCAAGCTTCCGTCTCGGTCCCATTCCTCGTTTTTTATCCCGTAGCCCTTGAGCATCCCGTAGATGCGCTGGGCATAGGCGGGCGGGACTTTTACAGCCACCTTCACTCGCTCAAACTTGAGGGGGATGATGGGGCGAAGGGCTTTAATCACTTCCTCAAGCTGCTCAGAGGCTTCCTTGAAAGCATCAATGTGCACCCGCGATTCTTCCAACGCCTGCTCCAAGCGAAGCTGGGTATGTGGGGCCCCGGTGCGCGGGTCAATGCATTCGCGCATGAGTATTGCGATTATCTGCTTTTTTTTCTCCTGGAGCATTTTCCTGCGCTGCTCTGTAGTCAGCTGTATCTCCCCTTTTTTGAGGATCCTGTCGGCGATTTGGTAGACGTCGGTGGTGCCAAATGCCTTCTGGAGGGAGCTTGAAGTATGCCGCTCGCCGTTGCGAAAGTTCTTGAACACCTCTTCAACTACTAAGACATTTGCAAGCTCTTTTTTTTGCCCTGTTCGGTATTGGTATGCCAAATCAGGGTCAACCACAATCTCGTAGCGCTCGCCGCCAATGTCAATGTGGGCGAGTATTGAGTTTTCAAGGCTTGCCATTTACTCAACTATTTGAGGTATTTCTCCACCTCTTTTTGCGAAAGCATGGCAAATTCCTTCTTCTTCATAGTCGCCACGCCTATCTCCAAGGTCTCAGGCTTTATGGACAGGTCGCCTGATTTTTTGAGTGCCTTTATTGCAAGCGAAATGGCTTCATCTTGGGAGAGGTTCTGCTTGTATTCCTTCTCAAAGAATTCTTCTACTTCCTTCTTCCCAGAGCCGATTGCGTCTGCAAGATAGCCTGTCAGTGCGCCCGATGGCTCTGCCTCATAAAGCCTCGGCTCGCTGTCCACCCCTGCAACCAATAGGGAAACCCCGAATGGCCTGATGCCGCCATACTGGGTATAGACCTGCATTAAGTCGCACAGCTCCTTGGTTATTGTCTCAACAGAGGCTGCCTCTGAATAGGCAAGCCTGTGCCTCTGGGACTCCAATCGCGCTAAATCAACAAGCCTCCTTGCATCAGCAATCAAGCCCGAGGCAGTTGCTGCGATGTGCTTGTCAATCTCAAATATTTTCCTCATTGACTCTGGGACCAGCAACCTGGAAGGCGCATTTTTGTAAGCCATCAGCAGAACCCCTCCATCAAATACCATGCCTATTGCAGTTGCCCCTCGCTTGACTGCCTCTTTTGCGTATTCTACCTGGAACAGCCTGCCGTCAGGCGAAAAGACAGTTATTGCCCGGTCATAAGCCTGCTGCGCTGGTGGGTACATAAGTTTCACCTCTCCTAATTATTTTTTTGAGAGAAGACAAACAGTCCTCCTTTTTTGTTCGCTTTACGCCTCTATTGGAAGGGCGAGGATTTAAAAGGCTAATTATCAGCCTGGGAGTTGGAAAAGAAACTGCCCGCCATTATTGGACTGAAAAGCCCCGAATGCCTGAGGAAATTGTTGTTCCGTCAGGAAATGTGGCGGTGGCATACCAAATAAGGGGAGTTCCGATGTTTGCTCCGCTTGTGTAGCTGCATGTAGGTGCTTGGCAGGTTCTAGGCGGCCACCATGGTTCGGTAGGGCCGCTAATAGGCGTCCCACGAGTAACATATATGGATATGCTTGAGGCGCCTGGGGCAGTAGCAGAAATAGTATATACTCCTCCCCCACCGAAGGTAACTGAAAGCGAGCTAAACGATCGGCTTGTGCCAAACAGGGAATGACCGCAAGGAACAGAAGAACCTGTGAAAAATGAAATTGCGGATGGAGTAATCAGCATTATAAGGGCGCCCATCACTGTGCCCACCATCATTGTTGTCGCCCACATGGTTGCCCTTGCGCGCATTTCTGCCCCGAAAAGCTGGCCTACTCCATAAACTACGGCAGAAAGTATGATAAGCAGCATTGCAACAGGTGGAAAGAGAAGATAGATGCTGTTGCACAGGTTTTGAAACGCCTCGTTTATCCTCTCAATCTGTGCAAATGAAGTTGAAGAAGAAAGGAAAAGAAAAAAAAAGGCAAAAAGAGCCACCCGAAAAGCGCCCATATGTGAAGATATACTGAGCAGGTTTTTATTTTATGCTATTTGGGTCCTGCTTTTTGCCAAGGGCACTGCTTGCGCGCTTTGCTTAGCGGGTTATCTTTCCTGAGATGGATGCCGAGGCAATCCTTACAGGGTAGGATGGGTCGTCCTCCTCGTTTTGGTAGAATATCCACAGCTTTCCTGAAAAGTCAGTGCCTGAGGCCTGCCCGCCAAGCGGAATGTCGCCTGTCCTGAAGCAGCGAAGCCTCGTGATGGTGTAGTTGCCCTGCCTAACTACGGTTATGTTTGGGGAAGAGGAAGGCGGGGCAGTAGGAGGGGCGTTGCTTTTGTCAGCAGTGCACCTGGTTGAATTGGTAAATATCCGTATGTTGTTGTTGTTGCCGTTGTAGATGGTCACAAAGACAAATGTGTCTGTGGAATTTGAGCCAAATGCAGGCTGAGTGCAGCTGAATCCAACTTGGTCAAACCTGCAGCCTGGAGGCGGCGAAAAGGGGTTTATCAAAACGAGGATGGAAAGAGCAATTGCGATTACCAAGATTGCCCAGCCATAAGTCATGAGGTATTCCATTGCAGCCTGTCCGCGTGTGTGACGCCCGCCCAATTGAACCACCTTTCTATATTTTTGGAATAAACCTTATACATATATGCTTGAAAGCAGCGAGCCAAGTGCACTGCTTGCAAGGAAGAATACTAACACTGAGCCACCAACCAAGAAGGGTATGTATGGGATGCCTTCTCGCTTGTTGCCTTTGTATATGACGCCTATTATGAGTGAGGAGAAAAATGCTGTCATTATGGAGCAGAGAATAGTGAAGAAGAAAAAGTCCGAGGAACTTAGAGGAGCGCGCATCCCCACTGTGAGGGGAAGCTGGATTCCAACAGCAGATGCAAAGGCATTGTCCTGCGGCATTCGTGAAACAACATTTTCCAGTATTCCCACCAGCTTTCCAGATATTGAGAATAGGAAGGGCGTCCCTATTACGCTTGCAAAAAGGATGAAAATCACATACATAAGAAGGGAAGCGGCGATTTCTTTGTGAAGGATTTGCATTTGCCTGGAGTCTTCTGCCGTTCGCTCCAGGATGTCTGCCAGCTGGCCACCAGAGGCTATTCCCTGCTTTATCAGCGCAACTGCGCGCCGTATTGACTTGGAATTGAACCTGTCGCTTAGGTAGTCTATTGCTTGGTTGAACGGCACCCCTCCAAATGCCTTCTTGGCAACATTGGTGACTTCCACAGAAAGAATGCCAAACTCTGGCTTTGCAGCATACCACATTGCTTGGTCAATCGTCATTCCTGCCCTGACATTTGCAGCTGCAAGGGAAAGAAAGTCAGGAAGGACTTCCTCTACTGCCCTTTTTCTGGCATCTGCCCGCAAAAGCAGGCTGACATAGGCAAGAAGGGCAATCGCCCCGCCAACAAAAAAGAATGAAACGAAAAGAGTGGCAGCCACTATGAACAGCGGCGACTCGACTACAAGGTCTGTAGATATGAAAAGCGAAAAGCGGACAATGAGGCTTCGCAATGGCTCAAAAAATACAAAGAAGAAGTAGCTCAAGATAGAGGCTGCAGTGATGATGAGCAGCATCGCTCCTGCAAATGTTTCTGCAGAGGTGTTGCTTCCGGCGGACTCAAGAAGGGCGCCAAGCCTCCTGATGTGCTGGCGCGAAAACAGCCTGCCAATGGATTCGTAGATGCCTGACATTTTACCACTCACCAACTTTAGGCATAAGCTCAACCTATGTCAAATCTTGGCCTTGAGCTTTCAATCATTGTGAGGAAAATGAATTGCACCAGCCCTATTGCAAGCAGGATGCCAAACAGCGTAGATGAACCTCCTGCCAGCCCCATCCCTCCGATGAAGGAGGAAAGGATAATTACAAACGCCACTCCCAAGGAAGGCATTATTATCCCGAAAATCATGAAAAACATCACGAGTGGATTGAGCTTTTGCCCATATTCGCGCAGGGCGATTATCTGTTCTTTGGATATCTGGTCAAGTGAGGACTGCAGCCCCTCGGCTACATCAGAGCCAGAGGCAAGCGAGTTTGCCATTTGGAGAACTACCCTGTTGAAATACTGGGAAGGGTTGCTGTCTGCAACCTCGTGAAGCGCCTGCCCTATTGGAACGCCAAGGGTGACTTTTTCAACTATCTTGTTGAATTCGCGGGACACCTCCCCGTAATCTTTTGAGATGCCCAGCATTGCATCAAAGAGTGGAACTCCTCCCTTGAGCTCTATCAGCATGTGCCTTCCTGCAAAAACAAGCTCTTGGTCTATCAGCCTTGCCCTCATCTTTGCCTTTGCAACTGGATAGTATAGCATGTAGATGAATGCCGCTATATAGGTTAGTGGGACGAGAAGGATTGTAAACAGCCAGCCGTTCTCAGCATTCCTCAAAAAAAGGTAAAATATTATCCCTAATATGATGGTGAGGTAGGCAGCTGAAATGAAAGAGTGTTGGATAAACCCTGCGGGGGTGTAATGCATGTCTGCCTGAATGAGGTGCTTTCGGAGGTTTGGAAAATAAGAGGCAACTGTGTTGAAAAAGTTGCGGAATGCCACAGGGTCTTTTGGGCCTTCTACCTCCCTAATCGGCTGCGCCACAAGGGGCTGCGGCGCCTTGGCAGGAGGCCTGCTTTCCGCCCTTGATTCTCGCACCTTGAAAGGCATTCAATCACACATTTGATTTGATTGCTAACATTACACATATTACTTTTTATATCTCTTCTCTATCTCCTTGCTGAGCTTCTCAAAGGCAGGGTTGGGCGGAGGCTCAACTGACTCTTGCACTTCGCCCCCAGCAGTGTATCTCTCGCGCACCTTTTGCAAAAAGTCTTCTCGTGAAATCCCGCCTATTTTGTAAATTTCGTAAAGCCAAGTGAGGTTTTCCTTTGCATACTCTTCAAGCTCTTCCTCGCTTTGCCTTGCCTTGGAAAGCTCTGCCTCTTCCTCCTGCATCTTCTTTTTAAGCTCCTGCTTTGCTGCGAGGTATTCTTCTGGCTTCGGGGCAGGCTCTTGCTCTTCTGCCTGCGGAGGCTTGGGAATTTCAAGCTCTTCTTCTTCAGGAAGCTTGGGAGGGGCAATTGTAGAGAGCTCTCTTGGCATGGGGCGGGGAACTGCCTGTGGCTCAAGCGGCTCCTCCTGCAGCATCGCCTTTTTTGGCTTGGCCTCTGGCTGGGCCTCTTTTTGGGATTCTTCTGCCTTTTCAGCCTGTGGCGCAGGGTAAGAAAGAGGCGGCTGCCGATAAGAAGAGGGCTTCTGCGATTCGCCAGCTTCCTCTTTTTCTTCCTCAGCTTCGCTTTCTTTTTCTTCCCCTTCCTTTTCTTCACTTCGGTATGAAACCTGCCTTGCAGGCGGAATGTATGTTTTGAGGGCAGGCTTTACTGGCGCAACCTTTCCAGGAAGTATCCTCACACGCCCGCCAGGCCTTTCCATAATTCTTGGCTGGGCCTCCATGATGGGTGGTTTTTGCGGCATTTTTTCTGCAACACTAGGCTGCTTTTTTGGCTCTTTTGGCGGAGGCTGTGCAGCCTGCTTTGCAGGAGCAGGGGCAACTGCAGCTGGCTTTTCTTTTTTCGGCTTCTCGGCTTTCTTTGGCATGGGCTCTTCTTTTTTCTTCTGGGGCGCTGGCAACGCAGCCTTCTTTGCCTCCCTTGCAGGGGCTTTGGCAGGTGCGCGCCCCTTCTCTTTCTTTGGCGCCAAGGCAGGCTTGGCTGGCTTTTTCTTCAGGGTGGCTGGGGCTTCCTTCCCTGGTTTCTCTGGCAAAGCCTCTTGCGGTTCCTCTTGCGGCTCTTCCTCTTGAGCTTCCATCGGCGCAGGCTTTGTCTCCTTCTTATGCCGGTCAGGCGAAAGCTCATTTAATATCCGCTGAATTCTTGCCAAGCGCGCATTTTCATCTTCTTCAACTGCTACTTGCACTGACTTTTCTTCAGGGAATATCGGCTTGATTTTGATTGGGGCTCGCGCGGTGATGAAATCTGCTGCCTCTTTTGGCTGCACTGGGGCGGCTTGCGGCGGCTCTTTTGGAACTTCTGGCGCTGGCCTTTCTTCTTGGAGAGCCTCTGCTTCTTTGGCTATTTCCTTTTCTCCCATTTCTTTTTCCAGCCGGTCCACTCCCAGCCTTTTAAGAAGCCGCTCGCGGGAAGACAAGAAGACCTCCTTTTCCTCGCTTGGCCCTTCTTGTGGTTCTTCTTGAGGCATTTCTTCTTGTAGCTCTTGCGCTTCCTTTTCTTCTTCTGGCTGCGGCTCTTCTGCCGGAGGAGCTGGCATGGCCTCCTTTCTCTTTGATTCTTCCTCTGCCTTCAGCCTTTCCATCTCCTCTTCCCGTTTTATCTTCTCTTCAATCATTGCGCGTATGTGGGGCGGCAGCTTTGACCCAAGGCTTCGGCGCGCTTCTTTTTCCTTCTCCTCTGGCGGCAGAGGCGGGGCTTTTTCCTCTGGCTTGGGCACTGGGATTTCTTCTTTTTCCTCTGCCGTGGGAGGCGGCGGGGGCATGGCAGGGGCTTCTTTAGGAGGCACTGGAGGGGCAAGCTCTTCGCCCTCTTTGAAAAGCTGCTTTTCCTCTTCTGTTGGCACCACAAAGGCTTCTTCGGAAGGCGTGGGAGGCTGCGCTGTTTTTTTCAGTTCAGCCTCCTCTTTTTGTGGCTTTGGAATGGGGGGAACTGGGATTTTTTCTGCCGCATGCACTTTCCCTTCAATTTCCTTTGCAGTTTCAATGTCTACTTGCGCGCCCTCTTCCTCTTCTGGCGCGCCCATTTCTTTCTCTTCCTCTGCTGCCTGTGGATGGGGCCTAAAGGAAGAGGGCAGGCTTTCGCCTTTTTCTATTGGAGAAAATTCAACTGCCTGAAAGGTTGGAGGTGGCTGCAAGTCTATCTTGCGCTCGGCTGAAGCCAAAGGCGGGGCTGGCGCAAGGGCGCCCTGCTCTGCTTTTTTTGTGAGTGGCGGCGCGTAGGCTGCTGAAGGTGGCGCTCCTGCAGAAATTGAAATCATTCGCTCAATCTTTTGTGCCTCAGCAAGCAGGCTTGAAAAAGGATATTCTTCAAACTCTGCAGGCATGAGCGAGCTCCTGCCTGACAGGTCCAGCCTGTCTTCTATTCTGCCCTCTTTTATGGGAAGCAGCCTCTTTTCTAAATCCCTTGCCTTTTTGCACAGCTCTGCAAAGGTAGGCATCTCCATGGGCTCTGGATTGCTAGGCATAAGCATCTGCCCTGGGCTTTCTTCACTCTTCTCCGTGCCAGTCGGCGTTTTTAACTGCAAGCGAGAGTATCTCCTCTGGGTTCATATAATACTGCGAGACTATTGCGCCGACTTGGTTTATGCTTTTGTAGCCTTTCTTGACCATCCAAGAAAGTATCTTTGCTTTCTCTGCAACATCCTGCTCAATTTCTTTTTGTGTCAGGCCTGCATAAAGGGAAAGGGTGGCGGCGAGGGTGACCATGTTGCCGACTTCATTTATCTTGTCGGTTTTGATGTCCCAGCGATATAGTATGTTTATGTCTCCTTTCTTTTGCACTTCTGCAAACTCAAGCGTCCTGCGCACGTTTAGGCGCCTGTGCCGAAACTGGACCACAATCCCTGAAAGGGAGGACAGCGTGTCTCTGGGAAGGTCTATTGGGGGGGTGGTAAGCCTTGTTATTGTCTCTGCTGCGTTGTCTGCATGGAGGGTGGCATAGACTGAATGGCCGGTGTGCATCGCCTCAAACAAAATCTCTGCCTCACGCTGCTTGCGGACCTCTCCCATTATTATCCTGTCTGGCCTCATGCGGAGCGAATTTACCAAGAGGTCAAGCATGGTGACCTCGCCTTTTCCTTCTGCGTTTGGCTCACGCGTAACAAGTGGTATCCACTGCAGGAACTTCGGAAGGGTGAGCTCGCGGGTGTCCTCAATTGAGATTATGCGCTGGTTGGCAGGTATGAGGCATGAAATGGCGTTAAGAAATGAAGTTTTTCCCGAGCCTGTGCCGCCTGAGACGAGAAGCGAGAGCTCGTTTTGTATGCACAGCCAGATAAGCCCAGCCACTTGTGGCGAGATGCAGTTGAGCTCAATCAGGTATGGTATGGTCCATGGGTTCTTTGAGAATTTGCGGATGGTGAGGGTGTTCCCAAATGAAGAAACTGGGTAGAGGGTGGCATTCACCCTGTCGCCTGAGCTTAGGTGCGCATCCATCACAGGGGTGAGAACGTTTATCTGCTTTCCAATCCTCCGCCCTATCATTGCAGCAATGTCATAGACCGCCTCCTCGCTTTTCAATGTTATATTTGTCTTGCACCAGCCGTATTTTTTGTGGTAGATCCAAACAGGCTCAGTTGAGGAGTTTATTGCAATTTCTTCCAAATGCTCGTCGTGGAGCAGGGGCTCAAGCTCGCCAAGCCCGAGTGAGTTTTGCAAAAGATAGGCGGTGAGAACCTTTTTGTCTGCCTCTGACAAGGTAGGAAAGTGCTTGGAGAGGAGGTACAATGAGCGCTGCTCAAATTTCTTTTTTACCTCGTCGCGCTTTTTCGGGTCCATTATCTCAGTAATGTCCAGCTTCACGGTGGTGATAAGCTCGCCCCTCAAAGTATTTAGCACAAGGCGCGTCCCTTCAGAAAGCTCGCGCACGTTCACTTCATAAACCGGGACAAATTCCCCTTTTTTGGAAATTATCCTTGCAAGGACTTGTATCCCTTCATTGTCGAAGACATACGAGTCAATAAGCCCCTCTCTTTCAGAGGCATGCTTTTTTTGTTCTACCATAATCGCCTCACCCTTGCGCCACTTCGGGCCTTACCTTAACAAACTTCGGCGAGATTGTTTAAAAAGAGTGCTGCCTGGCAAAAGGAATATTATCCTGCCTGCCGAAAGCCTAGCATGGACCTGTTTGCGCTTGGAACGCCAGTGATTGATTTTTTTGCCAAAGCGCAAGAAAAAAAGATAGATGAGCTTGGCTTGGCAAAGGGCGCCACCACCTATGTCTTGCCAAAGAGATTCACGAAGATAAAAAATGCCCTTGGGAAAAAAATTGCTTTTTCTTATCCCGGCGACAACGCAAGGAATGTCTGCGAAGGGTTTGCTGCCCTTGGCGGCTTTGCGGGGTATCAGGGGGCGGTAGGAAGCGACAGGGAAGGCGCGCTTTTTGAGGCAAACCTGCAAGAATGCGGGATTGCAAGCTTCCTTGAAGAAAAAAAGGGGAGGACAGGAAAAATAATTGTGCTTGTGACTCCTGATGCACAGCGGACCTTCTGCGCTGACCTGGGAGTTTCAGGCTCAGCTTCATTTTTTGAAAAATATGCGGTGGCAGAGTCGCGCATGTTTTTTGTAAGCTCAATAACGCTGTGCGTTGAAGGGAAAGTCTCTGCGCTTGCAAAAAGGTACTTGGATGCATTTAAGAAAATGGGGAGGAAAATTGCAATATCCCTTGAAAATCCACCTGCAGTCAAGAAAAATAAAAAAATGATTGCTGCAATTTGCAAAAAATACGCAGATGTGCTCTTCATGAATGAGGAGGAGGCAGGGGCGCTGCTTGGCACAGGGTTTGAAAGAAAGCTTCGCTCATTCAAGCCCTCTGTGCCTGTATACCTTAAAAGAGGAAAGCGAGGCTCAGCCTTGTTTTTCAGAGGGAAAGTGCACTATATAGCTGCGCCAAAAGGAAAGGCAATAGACACTACCGGGGCAGGAGATGCATATGCTGCGGGGGTGCTCTACGGGATTTCAAGAGGCTACTCTCCAGTTGGAAGCGGCAGGGTTGGCAGTGCCCTTGCTGGCGCAGTCATAAAGAGCCTTGGGCCCTCTGTCCCCCTCAAGCACACGAGGATAAGGATAAGGCACGCACGGCACAGGAGGCTTTCTTAAGAAAAAATTGAAGCGGCTGCATTTTGCGCACGTTCTATGACCTTCTCTTCGTCCAAGGTGAGGACTTTTCGGCTTTCCATCACTATTTTGCCGTCGATTATGGCATCGCTTACATTTCCGCAATGAGCCGAATAAACAACGTTTGGGAGCAGGTTGCAAATGGGCTGCATATTCGGTGATTTCAAGTCAACTAAAATTAAGTCTGCCAGGCGCCCTTCCTTCACCTCGCCTGCATTCAAGGAAAGGGCCTTTGCCCCGCCTAAAGTGGCTGCGGTGAAGGCATCTTCTGCCTTTACAGCTGCTGCATCCCAGCGGGAATTTTTCTGCAAAAGGGAAGCGAATTTCATGGTTTCAAACATGCTTAGGGAGTTGTTGGAGACAGCGCTGTCTGTCCCAAGTGAAACATTCATCCCTGCCTCCAGCATCTCAGGAAAGGGTGCTGCGCCTCCGCCTGCCAGCTTCATGTTTGAAACCGGGCAGAGCGCTGGAGAGGCGCCGTGCCTGGAAAGGGCGCGGACCTCTTCCTTGCTAAGCCACACGCAGTGCGCAGCGAGGGTTTTTCCAGAAAGTACTCCAAGCCACTCCAAATAATGTGCTGGCCTCTTTTTGTTTTCTTTTAGGCAGTCCAGCACCTCCTTGCGAGTCTCAGAGAGGTGGATGTGGAATATTGCTTGGCATTTCAAGGAAAGCCGGTGGGCCCTTTTGAGAAGCTCGGCTGAGCAGGTATAGATTGCATGCGGGGCGACTGAGCAGGTTATCCTTCCCCCTCCCTTGCCGTGCCATTTTTTTATGAAATCTTCTGCAATTTTCAGTTCCTCTTCCATCTTCTCCTCATTTGCGCTTTTGAGGCTGCCTTTCTTGTTTCCCCCGTCAATCATGCTATAGCCCAAAACTGCGCGGATTCCTGCCCCTTCAACTGCCCTGGCCATTGCGTCCATGTGAAAATACATGTCTGAAAAACAGGTGGTGCCTCCCTTTATCATTTCAAGGCAGGCAAGCTGTGTCCCAGCATAGACGCTTTCTTCGCTAAGCCTTTTTTCCAGCTTCCAAACCGAAGCAAGCCAGCTTTCAAGCTCCATGTCCTCTGCAGAGCCGCGCAGGATAGACATGGCAGCATGAGTATGGGAATTTATCAGGCCAGGAAGAAGCAGCTTGCCTTGTGCGTTGAGCCTTTCCTCGGCAGGAGCGGAAATTGAAGGGGCTATTTTTGAGATTTTGTTCCCCTCTATTAAGACATCTGCTTTTTTTCCAGGGAGGAGGGTTGCGCCCCTAATCAAAAGCGACATGAGATGCTTTTAATCTTCCGATTTTTAATCTATGTGCATGGAGATTGATGAAAAGGCCCTTGTGGCTGTCTGCATTGCCTTTGCGCTTTTTGGCATGGCCTTGCTTTTGCTTTTTTCAGAGTCTCCAAAAAGGGTGAGCATCTCGCAGGCGCTTGTGCTGGAGGAGAACTCCTATGTAATGGTAAGCGGCAGTGTTCACAACATAAGCCGCTCGGACTGGAAATTTTATCTTTGCGAGGAGGCCTGCATCCGAGTAAGGGCAGGCGACATCCCTTCATCCCGGCTTCTTTTTGAGGGGAGCCGTGCGGTGGTGGTTGGAAGGATAGCTGAATACCAAAAAAACAAGTATGTTGAAGCGTCAAAGATAAGCCTTCAATAAGGGTTGCCATGCAGACTGCAATTGCTGTTTTTGTCGGGATGCTATTGGGCATCTTTTCTGGCCTGGTCCCAGGCATCCATTCCAACACAGTTGCCTCAGTCATTGCCAATTTCCCAATTCCCCCCGATGCGCTGGTTATGATAGTGGCAGCTGCCATTGGGGCGCACCTTGTCTTTCAGTTCCTGCCCTCTATTTTTCTTTCAATTCCTGACGACACGGTGGTTGCCTCTGTCCTTCCAGGGCACCGCATGGCGCTTGAAGGCAGGGGAAAAGAGGCTGTGCTTATTTGCGCTTTTGCGGTGTTGGCTTCAGTGGGGCTGTCGCTTGTGCTTTTGCCCCTCGCCATTTTTTTGCTTCCTGCAATTTATTCCCTGATAGAACCTCATATGGCAGCTGTGCTTGCCCTTGCCTCACTCTTTCTTATCTTGTCTGAAAAGGAAGGGCGCAAGGTAGCAGTGGCGGCATTTGTATTCCTGCTTGCAGGCGCACTCGGGCTAATCAGCATGCGCGCCCCGATAAATGATGTCCTCTTCCCCGCATTTTCAGGGCTTTTTGCGGCAAGCGGCATCCTTCTTTCATTTGCTGCGCATCGGAGCATCCCAAAGCAAAAGGAAATGAAAGCAGGGCTGGACTTTTTGCCCTATGTCCTGCTGGGAGTGGCTTTTGGGATGCTTTCGGACTTGCTCCCAGGGATTGCGGCGCCTGCGCAAATTGCAGTGTTTGCATCTGCCCTGCTTTCAACCCAAGAGCCACGCAAATTTTTGGCGCTTGTTGCTTCAATCGCAGCTTCGCATTTGGTCTTTGCCTTTGGCGCCCTTGTTTCAATTGGAAAGGCAAGAGAAGGCGCAATCGCAATAGCAAACGAGATAAGCCCGATAACAGCGCCTCAGCTGCCTCAGATGATGGGTGCCCTTTTGCTCTCTGTGTCGGTCTCAGCCTTTGCCCTGCTAAAGCTTTCAAGGCACATTGAGAGGCTGCATCTTGAAAACCTAAAGAAAGTAAACCTGCTTGTCCTTGCCTACCTTTTGTGCGCTGTGGCTTTAATTTCAGGGGCTGGCGGCTTGCTGGTCTTTTCCACTTCAACTGCAATAGGGATGCTGCCTCCCTTGCTGGGGATAAGAAGGACCCATGTGATGGGGCTGATCATTGTGCCCTCTATTATTCTTTACTCTTAACTGGCTTTTTGGGCACCGATACCATGGTATTTAGTATTTGTGAAAGCGAATTTGCTTGCAGCAAATCGTATGGATTGGGAAGTGGGTCTTGGCTAGTGGTGAGGGCATAGGCCAAGCCAAGGGCATTTTCCAATTTCTTTTCCTGCCTGTAATCGTCTATCCAATCCCCTGTGCTTGCAGGCTTGCCCGAGACCAGGCTCTCTCGGAGGGAAAGGAGAACCTCGATTGCTTCTGCAAACAGTTTGCGCGCAGCTCTCTGTGAAGCAGTGTCAGCCTCTTTGGATGGCGCTATGTCGCCCCTTTTTGTAGCGGCTATTTTGCCAGTGTCATAGCCCAAAACATCCAAGGCTTTTTCTATTTTTGACCTTGCATCAGATGCGAGCTGAGCCTCGGTTGTTCTTTTGAGGAGGTCAGAGGCTGCAAAAGCCTCTTGGTAGTCCCCCTTTTCAACTGCCCTTGCAATCTTTTGGATGTAGGCTTTCTGCTGATCGTTCCACTGTGCTGCGCCCAGCAGTTTTTTCATTGCATTCTGAAGGGGGAAGTCCAGCTCAAAGCCATATTTTTCTTTTGCCTCAAGAAGGTTGGCCAACTCCACTGCCACCTTGTTTTTAGCCATGTTCTCTTCGCTTTTCCCTGCCCTCTTTCCGACGATAAGGAGGTTCAGCGCATCGCTGAACCTTCGCTGGCGTTCTTTTTTTTCAATGCCCCTCCGCTGCAGGAAGGTCTCGTCCAAATCTTGCCTTTGCAGCTGGAATAAAAACACTATAAAATCACCTGAATCCTTCTGAAAAAAAGGTAATTTATTTGTTTTGATGAAAGACTTGCGCGCAGGCGCCTATAGGAGCCTGCCATTCACCACGCCATCCTGTCCAACCCGGTTAGTCACCTTGACCTTTCCGATTTCTGTGTCAATAATGGCTCCTTTGGTTATTATATTCTGGCGGGCGTGGTGGCGGTTGTCAGGGGTCTCAAGGACGTTCCTTATTGCAACCCGCTTTGTGCCTTCCTTTGTAAGAACATTGACAAACCGGGCTGCCTTTAGCTTCACCTTTGCCGTCTTTCCGCGAGCCATTTTAAGCACGCGCACGTCTTCTTTGCCGACCTTTGTGGCTGTGAATGGCCCCCCGGCATAGCAAAGCTTCTTGTCGCTGCGCCTTCCCCTCTTGCCGCCTGTCCCTTTAGTAGTTGAGCCAGATGGCCCGTGATAATTTTCCATCTGCGATACCTCCTTGAAAAGAATGCAGCAAGCTTTTCCTAGCACTAATTTTTAAATGTTCCACCCTTTGAGGAGTGCATGTTGGTTTTGCGCTGCTCTTCCTCTGTTAAAAGGGTGGAGGAGCTTTGCAGGCTTGCAGGGAAAGAGGCTTTAATTTTAAGCCCAGATGCGCCAAAGACAAAGATGGAGCTAGAGGCGGCTTTTTACCTTGCAAGCCAGGCGTTCAAGCACAAAAAAAACATAAGCAGCTCGCCTTCAAAGGAGGCACTGCTTTTCCTTGCGTGCGAGACAAACTTCTCATCAGCAGTTAGGAAAGTTGGCGCAAAAAGCCCTTCTGACTTTTTGCTGGTTGCAAAAAAAAGCCTGCCTGTTGGAAAGCTAAAGAAGAAGATGCGCCTCCTTTCTGCAAAAAAAGTTGGGCTGCCTGCCGAAGGCAAAAAAATTGCAAAATACACTGAGGGCGAGCTGGCTGTTGAAAAAATGGCAACTGCCAGGATAAGGGGGTAGCTACTTTTTAATCCCGAGCTGGCGGTAGATTAGGCCACGGTCAATCGGGACGTCAAGCCCGAGCACTTTATGTATAAAAATCAGGATTTCAATTGCTCGGTCCACCTCCAGCTTGCTTTTTAGGATTATGTCCTTTAGGCTGGCTTCTTTCCCAATCATTTCATAAAGAAGCAGCCCGTCTCGGCCATAGCGCTTGTAGATTGCAAATCCGTCTTCGCCGTATTTTTTCTTTATCTCCTCGCGGGAAAGCTGCTGGAAAGTGAGGAAACCTTTCTTTCCAAAGTGCGCCATCACCAAGTCAATCTCTGCAAGCGACATGCCAGTTGCAATGGCCAGCTCAACAAAATCGCGCTTGCCATCTACCAAATTGAAAAGCTCGCGGGTCTTTTTGTCAAACTTGGTGGACAGCTCTGCAAACAGGAAGGCGCGCTGTGCCAGTGAAAGGTTGCTAAATTGCGGGACATCGACCATCACTATTTCTTTTTCAAGGAGGCTTGCCTCCTCTTTTATCTTCTCTTCAATGGGCTTTTCTTTCTCCTTTGGCTTGGGGGGCTGGTAGACAAATGGCTTTGCCTCTGGCTCTTCCTCAATGAATGGCTTGAAGCGCGGCTCACGCGCAGGAGGCTCTTCCTCTTGTGCCTCCTCTTCTTCCTCTTCTGGCGGCGCAGGGCGCTCAAGCTTGATTATGCCTTTTTCGTCCATGAACTCCAGTATCTCAACAAGCTTGGCTTCGGATATACCCAGTTCGTGGAGTATCTCTTCTGCGGTCTTTTCGCCGTCAATCAAGTTATACACTTGCACGCCAACTTCCCCGTATTTGTCAAAAAGGATTTTCTCAAGCGGGGAGAGCCTGTCGGGGCTTATCTCTGCTGCCCTTCTCCTAGGCAAGGGGGAGATGGCCTCTTCTTCTGGCTCAGGGGCTTCTTCCTTCTCTTCTGGCGGCAGCTCCTCATCTGCAGGGGCGGGCTTAGAAGGGGGGGAAGGAGGGGCAGGCGGGGCTGCTGCGCGAGGCTCTTGCACCACGCTGACCATCCCATTGTTATTCATGAATTCAAGTATCTCAACAAACCTATTTTCGCTCATGGATAGCTCCTTCATGAGCTCAGCTGCTGTCTTGCCCCCAATTATCATGTCGTATAGCTTGACAGCGTCATCCCCGAACCTGCGACGGAGTATGCTCTGGTCTTTGAAAACTTGAAGCGAGGTCTTGGCTTCCCTCTTCAATCGTATGTTAAAGTCAGGGTTTATCATGCAAACACTGGCACAGTCGTTATAGATTTATGAATAGCACTTATGCACAAATCTTTATAAGGATTGGATTAGGAGAAAAAAGCATGGCACTTGACGACCTGCTCATTTCCACTGGGGTTGACCAGCTTATAAAGCTGATAAAAGAACATGGAAGGATAGAAATAACCGCTGCTGCAAGAGAGATGAAGCAGCCTGTCAGGACTATTGAGGACTGGGCGCGCGTGCTTGAAGAAGAGGGCCTTATTTCTGTTGAATATAAGCTCACAAAGGTTTACCTTGTATGGCGCATGCCAAGCCAGGAGCAGGTCTACCAGATGGGTGAAAAGCTCGATATAAAGGCAGGGCAGGCAAAAGAAGAGATTGACCTGCTTTTGTCAAAAGTGCAAAAAGGCGAAGAGGAACTTGCAGGCATTGAAGAGATACTCAAAAGGGTGGAAAGCGCAGCTTCAGTCACCCCTGCCGACATTGAAAAAATGAAGCTTGAAATAGCTGCCTTGCAGCGGAAGTATTCTGCGATGGTGAAGTCTTCTTCTGAAAGGCTCGCTCGCTTGAGAAAAAGGCTGGATGAAACACTGGCGCAGGCAGAGCGAAAAAAGGGCGAAAGGCAGCCTGCAGAGTTAGAGAAGGAACTCCAGGTGCTGCGCAGCTTTGAAGCCACAATTCAATCACAGCTTTCTGACAATGAAACTTTTTTTGAAGCCTTTGAGGCAAGGGTTGAAGACTTCAGGAAAAGAATAGAGGAAAGGAAGGCAAACCCTGAAATAGAGGCGCTTAAGAGCGAGCTTAAAGAGGTAAGAAACTTGAGAAGCGAGCTTATGAGCGCAATTGAAATAGTAGTTGAAGAGCAGAAAGGAATCAACGAAAAAATAGCAGTAATTGAAGAAAAAATTTCAGAGATAGCGCAGCAGGAAAGCGAAGAAGGCATCAAGAAAAGGCTTTCAGACCTGAAAAAAATGCGCTCTGAAGCGAAGAAGCAGTATGATATTATAAATGAGCACCTATCAGATGCCCTCTCCTCATTGAAAAAGCACATCAGCAAGATGGAGGCCATGGCAAGGCAGGGCAGGGAAATCCGCGCCCAGGAAGAGGAGATAAAGAGGGAGTATATAGACCTTGCAGAAGAAATAGCAAGGGCCAATGAAGAAATAGCTGCAAAGGAAAAGGAGATGCAATCGCGGTTTTCTTACTATCTGCAAGAGGCTGGGGGCAACGAAGGTGGCATGGCAAAAATAAATGAAGAGGAGCTTCAAAGGATTGCCTCCCTTGTCCGCGACTTGCAAAAGGAGCACCGCGCCCTTGAAGATAGGATAAGGGCCCTTCAAAAAGAGGCAGAAGTGATAAAGATGATAAGCGAACCTGGAGGAAAGCCGCTGACAAAAGAGGAAAAAGACCGCTCAGTCGCCTTTATTGAAAGAATAAAGCTCTCCCAGGCAGAAGAAGATGAGTTTGAAAGAAAAAGAGAAGAGCTGCGAGCGCTGATTCACAAGATGTGGGAGGAAAGCAAAGGCAGCTGAGCAGGCGCGGAGGTATAGAAAATGGCGAGCCCGTATCTTAAAGCAGCACTATTTACACTTTCACTTACCCTGCTTGGATTTTTTTTAATCTCGCAGCTTGATGCCATGCGCTCAAAGGAAATCAGGGACAGCATAGACGAAATTGTAAACCTCGCAGAATCAGAGCGGCTGCTTTTCATGTATTCACAGACCATGGACAACTCCTCAAAGGACTTGTGCAGCTATAGCTCAAAGGTAGCTGAGCGAAGGGCTGCAAAGGCATATGAGCTTATGCTTAAGGTGCAGTCTTATGAACAAAGCAGCGTGCTGGACAGCGAATACTACAAGATTAAGGAAAAATACTACCTTGCCAACATGGGGCTTTACTTAAATATGCAGGCCATGAAAAAATTCTGCGGGCATTCGCCTTACAGATTTATTTTGTTTTTCTACAAAATAAAGGAAGACTGCCCAGAGTGCCGCGCACAGGGCTTGGTGCTTGACAGCCTGCGCAAAAAATACCCCAACCTGCGCATCTTTGCCTTTCCAGCAGACACCGATTATGAATTCATAAACGTCTTGACATCGCGCTATAACATAGAAACAGTGCCCTCGCTAGTTGTTGATGACCAATTTGTGCTGAGAGGGCTGCAAGATGAGGCGGCTATTGATAAATACTTAAGGGCTGTTTCTGGGTGAAGATTTGGAAAAAAATGAGGGGAGGCACAAGCGCTCCACAATATCCATACCACAGCGCCGCGAGCTTGCAATAGTTGGGATGGTTGTTGTTGCCCTCTGCGTCTTTATTTTTCTGTTTATCTCCTACAAGCTGATTTTCTTGGCTTACAGCGTGCTGAGCATCTTCATATTCAGCTTTTATCTCATCCTTTGGACAGAAGGGGCAAATACTGAAAAGCCTGGCCCAACCCCGAAAAAATGGCCGCATGTGACGATAATTATACCTTCTTTCAATGCAAAAAGCACAATATTTGACTGCATTAGAAGCTGCCAAAGAATGAAATACCCTGGCAAATTTGACATATTGGTAGTTGATGATGGCTCCACTGATGGCTCGGCTAGCCTGCTTGAAAGGCTCCCTGGCATAACCTTGCTTAAAAGCAAGGTGCAGCGCGGCAAGGCGCATGCCCTTAATTTCGGGATAATGCATGCGAAAGGAGAGATAGTCGCTTGCGTAGACTCGGACACTTACCCCTCTGAAGACGCCCTTGAAAAGGCAGTCAAGCATTTTTATGAGGATGAGAGGGTTGCATCAGTAGTGGTGTTCATATCCGTGAATAAGCCAAAGAACCTGCTGCAGCGCATACAAGAGATAGAATATTGGATTTCTTTTGGCTTTTTCTTCAAGACCATTGCAAGCATAGACGGGCTTTATGTAACCCCTGGGCCCACCACCTTTTACAGAAAAGACATCCTGCAAAAGCTTGGGGGATTTGACGAGCAGAACCTGACAGAGGACATGGAAATTGCACTGCGCATGCAAAAATTTGGATATAAGATACGCGCCTGCCATGAAACTATGGTCTTGACAGAGGTGCCTGACACCCTTCCCAAGCTTTTCAGGCAAAGGCTGCGCTGGTACCGAGGAGGAGTGATGAACATCTTGAAATACATAGACTTGTTTTTCAACCCAAAATACGGTGACTTTGGGCTGTTTATACTCCCTACCGCCCTTGGAAGCGGCTTTTTTGCTGCGCTTTTCATGGCATGGACCTTTATGAGTTGGGGAAAGGGGCTTTTAAGCTGGATTTTGCCGTTTGGGCAAAACTTTTCAGCTGGCCTTGGCGCCACAGCCGCTGGCCTTGGAAGCGGGATTATTATGTTTCAGTCTGCTTGGATACTGGGCCTGTTTTCTCTTTCGCTTTGGGGCTATTTCTTGATAAAGAGCTTTGAAATCTCTCGGACTCAGCCCAAGTGGAGGCACGTCCTCCCTCTCTTTTGCCTCTTGTGGGTGTATCCTTTCTTCATAGGATTTGTTTTCCTGGTAAGCTACATATACGAGCTATTCGGAGTGAAATACAGCTGGTGAGGGATTGGGCAAAAGCTGCATAGTGGGTGGAACCTTTACCTATGTCCATGCAGGCCACCTGCGCCTTTTAGAAGAGTGCAAAAAATTCTCAACCGTGAAAATTGGGCTGACGTCTGACTCATTTGTGAAAAGGCACAAGCTTTATCCTTCACTTCCATACCATAAGAGGCTTGAGGGCTTGAAGAAGAGCCTAAAAAGGATTGGGCTGATTGGCAGGGCAGAGATATTCTGCATAGAAGATGAAGTGGGCGGCGCAGACAGGATTGCTGACGCGAAGGCAATAGTGGTGAGCGAGGAGACCTACCAGGCTGCCTTGCGCATAAACAAGCTTCGCAAAAAAAATGGGCTTGAACCGCTGAAAATAATTTCAGTGCCCCTTGCCTATGGCGAGGATCTGAAAAAAATCTCCTGTGCTTCAATTTATGAAAAAAAGACTGACCTGGATGGAAAGCTGCTCAGGCCTCTTTCAATTTGCATTGGGAGCGACAACCCCACAAAAGTGGCAGGGACTAAAAGGGCGCTTGGAAGGATTTTTGGGAAAAAATTCTCCATTTGCAAAATCAAGGTAGAAAGCGGGGTGTCGGACCACCCTTTCAACGGAGAAACTTTCAAGGGCGCAAAAAACCGCGCCCATGCTGCCTGGAGGATGGCAGGGGGAAAATGCGACTATGCAATTGGGATGGAATCCGGGCTGTTTAACTTGCAAAGGGGCATGCACATTGACATAACTGTTGCCTGCGTCTACGATGGCGAAGAAGAGACCTATGGCACTGGAATGGGGTTTGTTGTCCCTGAAAAAATCGCCAAGAGGATAAAGGGTGAAAAAACAGACCTTACAAAGGTGCTGGAAGAGGTTGCAGGCGTGAAAAATATTGGGAGGAGGCATGGCGCCATAGGATACTTTTCTGCAGGGGTATTGCACAGGAGCGAGCAGATAGAGCAGTCGGTCCTGTGTGCCTTTGTGCCAAGGCTGGCAAGGGCAAAAGCAAAAAACGGCAAAAGGTGAGCTCCTAGCAAGATTCCCATGGCGGAAGAATCTCGCGAGTGTCAGGCGGAAGTTTTTTGCTGTCAAATTCCTCGTTTGGAAAGTAGGTGTGCCCGCCTTCTTTTTTGACTAGCAGCTCCAAGACTATCCTCTTTTCATTTGCTATTTCAGGAGTATGCGGCTTAGTGACGATTTTTGCAAGGTGTTGCGCAAGCTCATAGGGGCTCATGTTAGCAGCATCACGGTCTATGGATTTGAGGAATGTCGGGTTGTTTTTGCCTCTTTGATCGCTCTGGCCTGCGCCTGGCTGGCCGTTTTTCCAAGACTTAAACAGCACCTTCCCACCTCCCGATTAAAATTTTTCAAGGAGGTGAGCTGTGCATCGCTATATATAGGTTTTGTTTCAAAGGGAACAGTGCCTATGGCTGGGAGGCCTTTTCCAAAATCTTCCTTGCCCGAGGCAGCATCTCCTTTTTTCTTTCTTGATGGCGCCTAAGCCACTCAATTGCATACGGAATCCATTTTTGCTTGTATTCGCCTGTCAGCATCCTGCCAGAAGCCATGTCTTCCTTCATCTCTTCAAGAAGCTCGTCTTTTTCAATGAAGTGGAATTTCATCACTTCATAAAGAACGTCCTTTTCTACATCTCCACCGAACTTGCGCTGCTCCTCAGCAGTGTTGCGCCCTCCTGAAAAGGAGTTCATGAGCTTTTTTCTTGCAACTTCAAGGCTGTCGGAAAGCGAAAGGGTGGCATTCGGGTCGCGCTTGCTCATTTTTGCCTCTCCAGTGAGGCTTTTCATTATCTTGTGGTAGGTGGCGCTGGGAGGAATCAGCCTTTCTTTTTGTGCAATGTCGCGGGCAAAGCGTATGTGCGGGTCTTGGTCTACCCCTACTGGCACAAGCACCCTTTTTGGCCCGCCAAAATCCTTGTGTTGCGGAAGCAGAATGTCGCCCACCTGAGTGAGCGCTGCAAAGTAAAGGGAATAATTCCTTTCCCCATAGAGCGCTTGAAGCATGGCGGGAGTTGCCCTGCGAGAAAAAATATATGCCATGTTCATGAC
>JAOAKE010000008.1:0-24246 GCA_026413805.1 Microcaldota archaeon
TGCAAAACAGATGCTTCCCCCTAAGGGTTCACCCCCGAATGGCAACATTTGGGCTTGGGGGGCAGATGCAAAACAGATGCTTCCCCCTAAGGGTTCACCCCCGAATGGCAACATTTGGGCTTGGGGCAAAGCCGATGGAGAGCAAAAAAGTCTTTGGCTGTTTGCAAACAAATTGGTCGTTTGAAGAAAGCTGACGGTCGTGGGTTCAAATCCCATCGGGCCCGCCTAAACCATTAAATTAAATCAATGTGGGCGTGGCTTGAGTTTCTTATTTAAACTTTCCTAACGTAAAAATTCAGCTTTTCGATGGGCAAGGGCAAAAGGAAAGAGTGGGAGCATGGTAGAGAAAAAAGTAGCCGAAGTGATAGAGCTGATAGACAATGTTGCAGAGGACACTTCTGTTCCAAAAAATATCCGCCGTGCCTTGTCAGAGGCAAAGGAAAGGCTCAAGGGGCAGGACGAGCTTTCCACTCGCGTTTCAGCAGCAATTTATGCCATTGAGGCAATTAGCGAAGACATAAACATGCCCATGCACGCCCGCACGCAGATTTGGGCAATCCTGTCTGCGCTGGAATCAATAAAGGCGCGTTAGTAAAGAATGCTGCAAGGCTCCTGCATGTGCCGAATGAGGCCTATGGGCAGGGGTGTTTTTGGTGAAGGCAGACTTAAAGGAGATTTACGCTCGCAACATAAGGCTTACTACCGAGGCCTACGATTTTTTGGAAAAAAATGAAATAAGCCAGTCTGCCTACCAGCAAATCCTGTCATATGGTTCGCCGCTTATAACAAAAGAGATTTTAGAAGAAATTTTGGCAAAGGAAGAAAAAATCCCAATTCAGCCTGTCATGGTCGCCCGCCCTCCTTCCTTTAAGCCCGAGGCAAAGGAGCACAGTCCAGATTTTAGGGTAATTGACCGCTCGGACATTACAGGGAAGTCACACTGCACAGGCAAGCTTGAAGATTTTGTGGAGCATTTCAGGAATCGCTTTGATCGGGTCTCTAAGATATTGAGGATGAGGCCCTCTGACCGCCCGATAGTAGATACCAAAAGGCTCAAGTCCAACGGCTCGGCTCCTGTGCGGCTGATTGCCATGGTGACTGAAAAGCGCACCACCAAGAAGGGAAACATCCTGCTGACTGTTGAGGATAAAGAAGGCAGCGCAAAGGTGGTGCTGCCGCGCGAAAGCGAGGCATTTAAGTTGGCAGGAAAAATCCTCAACGATGACATAATCGCCTTTGACGGCAGAAATGCCGAAGAGCTTTTCATCTGCGAAACAGTTACCTGGCCTGAAATCCCGTTTGCGCGGGAGCTGAAAAAGGCAGAAAGTGATTTTGCCATAGTCTACCTTTCCGACCTTCACTTTGGAAGCAAAAAATTCATGGAAAAGGAATTTGCTCGGTTCCTCAATTGGCTGAATGGGGAAGGGGAAAGCAGGCTTCTGCAATCCCTGGCAGGAAAGGTAAAATACATAATCATAAGCGGCGACGTGGTAGACGGAATAGGGATTTACCCAGAGCAGGAGCGCGAACTTTTGGTTAAAGACATATACAAACAATATGAGCTTTTTGACTCGGCTATGGAGCAAATCCCTGATTACATAACTGTTTTTGTCCTGCCAGGAAACCATGATGCTGTGCGCAGGGCAGAGCCGCAGCCAGCCCTTCCAGAAGACCTTGTAAAGTCCAACGTGGTGCGTGTGGGCAACCCCTGTCAGGTTGAAATAGAGGGCTTGCGGCATCTTCTCTACCATGGCAACTCCCTTGATTCGGTAATAGCTGGGATGGGCGAGCTTTCATACGAGCACCCAGAAGAAGCCATGCTTGAGCTTTTGCGCCGAAGGCATCTTTCCCCTATCTATGGAGACAACCTCATCGTCCCAGAGGCGCACGACTACCTTGTAATAGAGGAAGAGCCAGACATAATCCACATGGGCCATGTTCATAAAAACGGCTACATGGTGTATCGCGGGACTTTGCTTGTGAATAGCGGCACTTTTCAGGAGAGGACCGACTACCAAGTGAGGATAGGGCACCAGCCCACCCCAGCAATTGTGCCTGTGCTCGAGGCAAAGGAAGGCAAGTTAAGCCACATAAACTTCAAGGGCGAGGCTGGCGAGGGCACATCTTAGGGAAGCGTGATTGTGTGGAAGACGCCTACAAATACATGCAGGAGCTTGATGCAAGAGTCCAGCAGGCATACTCTATTGCTCAGAAGGCGCGCGAAAAAAAGATTGACCCTTCTTTGGATGTTGAAATAAAGGCGGCCACAGACATCGCAGGGCGCGTAGAGGGAATAGTAGGGCCCCCCGGCATCTCAGGGCTTATCCGCTCCCTTGAAGCACAGGGAAAAAGCCGTGAGACAATTGCATACCTTGTAGTGCAAAAGATCGTCTCAGGCGAGATTATCCAAGCAGACAAATGCCAGCTTATTGAGCAGGCAGTAAGGACAGGGGTGGGGATACTGACAGAAGGCGTGCTGGTTGCCCCGACCGAGGGAATAAGCCGATTTGAAATACGCCAAAACCCAGACGGAAGCGATTATTTGGCAGTTTATTTTGCAGGCCCAATCCGCTCCGCAGGCGGCACGGTTGCTGCCTTGGCAGTGGTGCTGTCAGATGTCGCACGCAGGCAGCTTGGGGTGGGAGACTTTCGCCCAACCGAAACACTGATTGAGAGATATGTTGAAGAGATCAACATCTATGGCACGCGCTCTGCCCACCTCCAATACCGCCCACCTGATGAAGACATTCGCCATATTGTGCGGCACTGCCCTGTTTGCATTGATGGCGACCCAACAGAAAAAGAAGAAGTGCAGGTCCATCGCGACATTGCGCAGGTGCCAACCAACCGCGTGCGAAGCGGGATTGCACTTGTGATTTGCGAGGGCATAGCGCAAAAGTCAGCAAAGGTTAGCAAATACACCAAAAAGATAAATTTGGATTGGAGCTGGCTTGAGCCTGTAATAAAAGTGGCTAAAAAAGAGGGAGACGGCGCCAAGCCAAAGGCAGACTTCCGCTTTCTTGAAGAGTCTGTGGCTGGGCGGGCAATTTTTGCCTATCCTTCTGCCAAGGGAGGCTGGAGGCTGCGGTATGGAAGGACAAGGGCAAGCGGAATAATGGGCAAGGCAGTGCACCCTGCCAGCATGTACCTTCTTGATTCCTTCTTGGCAATCGGCACGCAGATGAAGGTTGAACGGCCAGGAAAGAGCTGCGTTGTTACCCCGTGCGATTCAATTCTCGGCCCAGTTGTAAAGCTCAAAGACGGCTCGGTTGTTGAGGTAAAAAGCTCTCAAGAGGCAAAGACCGTCCTTCCACAGGTTGAGAAAATACTTTTCCTCGGGGACTTGCTCATATCAGTTGGCGATTTTGCAAAGTCCAACCATCCTCTCCTGCCAGGCGCATGGTGCGAGGAGCGATTTGAACTGGAAGCACGCAAGGCAGGAATTGCTTCTGTCAGGCACGATTTGTCCGCAGGCGAGGCAGTTGCACTTTGCCGGAAGCACTCTTTGCCCCTTCACCCGCGTTACACTTACTTTTGGCATGACATTACCCACGAGCAGTTGCAGGAGCTTGCCAAGTGGCTGCGCATCGGCAAGCCTCACTATGGGTTGTTGAAGCTAGACTATTTTGAGCTGGAATACTCGCCAGCGAAGGCGGTGCTTGAAGAGCTTTGCGTCCCGCACAGCATGGAAGGGGGAAAGGTGAGAATACCTGGCGAGCACGCCTATGCCCTGCTCAAGACCATGGGCATAATGGTTGACAAAAGCATTACGGGCGCCAAGTTTGATGCACTGTTTGACGAAAACAAGCCGATATTGGAGCTCCTGACTGAAATTTCAGGGATGAAGATAATGGCAAAGGCGCCTACCTATATAGGCTCGCGCATGGGCAGGCCTGAAAAGGCGCGAGAAAGGAGGATGAAAAAGAGCGTAAATGTCCTCTTTCCAATTGGGGTGTATGTTGACAAGAATGCCAGCATAACCAAGGCTTATGGGCGGATGAAAGCGCGTGGCGAGGGAGAAGGAAGGGGAGTTGAGGTTGAAATAGCCCGGCTTCGCTGCAAGGCATGTGGAAACATTACACATTCAATAGGCTGTGCCTGCGGCGGCTATGCAGTTCCTGAAAAGGGGTGCGCCAAATGCCGCAAGCCAACCAAAAAGCAAGAGTGCCCATCTTGCAAAGCGCCAACCTCTTTTTGGGAAAAGCGCCCTGTTGACTTGGTCAAGATAGTTGAGAGGGCAGCCCAGCGCTGCGGCGTGCGCCTCGAGGAGATAGCCGATGTAAAGGGCGTGGAGGGGCTCTTTTCAGAAACAAAAATCCCAGAGGCGATGGAAAAGGGGATTCTCCGCGCAAAGCACCGCGTTTTTGTCTTCCGAGACGGCACCTGCAGGTTTGATGCAACAGACGTGCCCCTTACTGCCTTCAAGCCCTGTGAAATAGGGATTTCTGCCAAGGAACTGCACCAGCTCGGCTATGAAACAGATATGCATGGCAACCCGCTGCAAAAAGATGACCAAGTGGTCCCCCTCAAGCCACAGGACATAATTCTTTCAATGGCTGGGGCAAAATACCTATTTCAAGTGGCAGGCTTTATTGACGACCTGCTTGAAAAAGTGTATGGGCTTCCCCGCTTTTACAACCTCCAAAGCGAGCGCGACTTGGTCGGGCATCTGGTAATCGGGCTTTCCCCCCACACCTCTGCTGGCGTGCTTGGGCGAATAATCGGCTTTACAGAGGCCCATGTCGGCTTTGCCCACCCATATTTTCACTGCGCAAAGCGGCGAAACACTGACGGGGACGAGGACAGCGTAATCTTGCTTATGGATGGGCTGCTTAACTTCTCACGTGCCTTTTTGCCAGCTTCCCGCGGAGGAACAATGGATGCCCCGCTCGTCCTTTCCACAAAAATACAGCCCGAAGAAATAGATGACGAAGTGCATGCCATGGAGTGCTGCGAGCACTATTCCCTGCAGCTTTACGAGGCAGCTGACAAGTTTTTGCTTCCGTCAGAAGTGGAAATAGAGACAGTAAAGAAAAGGCTGGGCAGGCCCGAGCAATATGCTGCGCTTGGCTACACCCATGAGACCTCCTCAATATCTGAAGCACCCGTTAAGTCCACTTACTTGAAATTCAAGGACATGGTGGAAAAGGTTGCTGCCCAGTTCTCATTGCAAGACAAGATAAGGGCAGTAAATGCCGCAGACGCTGCAGAGCGGCTTCTTCTTCACCACTTTCTTCCAGATTTATATGGCAACCTGCGCAGCTTTTCACAGCAGGAGTTTCGCTGCCTTGACTGCAAGGTAAAATACCGCAGGGTGCCCTTGTCTGGAAAGTGCAACGAGTGCGGGGGCAAGCTCCTTCTCACAATTCACAAGGGAGGAATTACAAAATACCTCAAGCATTCGGAGGAGCTTGCAGAGCGCTACCAGCTACCTCTCTACATGAAACAGCGGATTGAAATCCTCCGCAAGGACATCCAAAGCGTCTTTGCAGATGAAGTTGAGCCGCAAAAAGGCCTGGCAGAATTCATGTAGCCTTGCCTGAGCCCCTCTTTTTCAATATGGCCATGTATTCGCCGTATTCAGTTACAAAGTCACTAAACAATGAGAAGAATGACTTTGCAGCCATTATGCTCTTCATATTCCCAATCTCGCGCATGAAAAAAGACAAGACCTCCATAATCTCTTTGCTGATGATTCCTGGAATTTTGCCATTTGTTGAGGCGCGATAGACAAATTCAAACCTATTTTTTAGCAGCTCGTCTAAAATGAGCAACCTCTTTTCTTCTTTTGCGCGTATCATTCCTCCATCGCTGCTTATGAAAAAATAAGCTGTGTTTTTCATGATCCTGTCAATGTCTGAGAATATCTCGCCCATTTCCGCCCTTGTGAAAAGCCCTGAACACATGTGCATATGGACATGGTCAAACTGCCCTGTCTCTTCTTTTTTTAAGCAATCTGGGAGCACTCCCTGCCGTGTCTTGAAATATATCCGCCCTCCTCTATGCCCGAGGTAGCGGGTGCTTTTGTCTTCGTTGTCCCTGTCAATGGAAGTGAGGTGCACAACAATTCTTTTTCTATCTACTACCCTGAAGTAAGCGCCACCTGCCCTCCCGGTAAAGCCTGCTATGTCCAAAACGTGCAGGGCATTCTCTGGCTTCACTATTTTATTCTGCTGCATAACACACCTTTCTCAAAGCTTTCTCATTTTACAGGGCAATGCACTTTTAACTCTTTTCCAATAGCATAAATTAATCAAAATTGCTTATGGATTGATTAGGCTATGCAAATTGTAAAAATACCCCACGAGCGCGTGGCTGCCTTGCTTGGGACTTCTGGCGAGACAAAGGAATACTTAGAGCGGCGCATGAAGGTTTCGCTTAATGTAGATTCTGACGGCGCAGTGGAGATAATAGGCGACAGCGTGGATGAATTCATAGGAAAGGATGTAATAAAGGCAATTGGGAGGGGCTTTGAGCCAGCAATTGCACTCAAACTTCTCTCAGACGATTATGGCCTTAAGATAATTGACCTTCGGGACTACTCTGGCTCTGACAAAGGGCGAGCTCGGATAAAGGGGCGAATAATTGGGGAGAAGGGCAGGACTCTGGAAATAATAAACGAGGAAGTGGGCGCCAATGTCGTGGTATATGGCCACACAGTCTCTGTGATTTCAAGGCTGGAAACATTAGATTATGCCACCACTGCCGTCTTTAAGCTCATTGAGGGCGCCAAGCATGCCACAGTATATTCCTATTTGGAAAAGTGCCGCAGAAAGATAAAGGAAGATGAAATAGGAAGGCTGTTCCGTTAAAGCCGCCCGTGTTTTTATGGAATTTTCCGATGCAATTTCTGAGCTGGAAAGTGGGGGGGCGCCATTGGAGGCAGTGGAGCGGCTTCTGCTTGCAAATCCACAAGAGGAAAAAGAGCTTTTTTCGCTTGCAGACGAAACAAGGGAGAGGCATGTTGGAAAAAGCACCTGCGTCCATGGAGTCTTGGAATTCTCCAATTTTTGCAAAAATAGCTGCCTTTATTGCGGAATCAGGAAAGAATCCCCAGTTAAGCGCTACAGAATGCAGCCTGATGAGATAGTGGAGAACGTGGCTTGGGCAGCAAAAGAGCTTGGCTACAAGATGGTTGTGCTGCAGTCAGGGGAAGACAGGCACTATACAGGCGAAACTCTCTGCGAGCTTGCGCGCGAAATAAAGAAGCGCTGCAACATAATCCTTTTTTTCAGCATCGGCGACCGCACGCAAGAGGAGTATGCTTCCTTGAAAAAAGCAGGAGCAGACGGGGTCCTTTACCGATTTGAAACCTCCAGCAGCGAATTGTTTGAGAAGATGCGGCCAGGCACAAGCTTCGGCACTCGCATGGCTCACCTTTCTTTTTTCCATGAGCTTAAGTATCTTGTGGCAACTGGTTTTATTATCGGCCTGCCCCATCAAAGCAGCAAACAGCTTGCGCAGGACATCCTTTCCTTAGGCAAGCTCAAGGCAAACATGATAAGCATAGGGCCATTCCTGCCCTCCCCGCTCACCCCACTTGCAAGCCAGAAGTCGCCGAGCCTGCCTCTTGCCCTGCGCGCTCTTGCCATCTGCCGCTTGCTTTACAAAAAAGTCAGGATGCCTGTCACTACTGCCTTTGAGACCTTGGACCCTGCTGGCAGGCAAAAGGCAATTTTTGCAGGCGCAAATTCACTCATGGTCAACATAACGCCGCGCAAATACAGCCAGTGCTATTCAATATACCCTAATAGGTTTGGCGAAAGAGAAGAAATAGAAAAGCTAACCCGCGAGGCAATTGAATTTGTGCAGGGCATTGGGCGGCGGGTGTGCAGGGGCTATGCCAAAGACCTTCGCCCGCAGTTTTCTGCCCCTGCCTGCGCCGAGTGATTTTATGGACCTTGCAGAAGCAGTAAGCGAAAACAGAATTAACAGCATACTTGCTGAAAAGGGCGAAGAGCCAAGCCCTGGCGAGCTTTCGCGAATTTTGGAAAAGGCAGCTTGCAAAAAGGGGCTTGATCTCCACGAGGTTGCAGCACTGCTTAGCATAAGCAGCCAAGAGGGCATTGAAAGGCTTTTTCAGGCATCCTCAAAAGTAAAGCGGGAGATTTACGGCAACCGCTTGGTGTGGTTTGCCCCGCTTTACTTAAGCAACTACTGCACAAATTCTTGCGCCTATTGTGGCTTTTCAGCCCTCAACCGCTCTCTTTCGCGCAAGAAGCTTTCAATGCAAGAGGTGGCAGAGGAAACACGCGCCCTTATAAAAATGGGGCACAAGCGGCTGCTTGTTGAATGCGGCGAGGATGAAAAAGAGGCGCCGATAGATTATGTCGTTGAGGCAATAAAGACAATCTACTCCACCAAAGAGGGAAAAGGGGAAATAAGGCGCGTCAATGTAAACATTGCTGCAACCACGAAAGAGAACTATGCCAAGCTAAAAGCTGCTGGGATAGGCACTTACCAGCTTTTTCAGGAAACCTATCACCGCCCAACATATGAGCGCGTTCATTTCGGGTTCAAGAGGGATTTTGAGCGCCAGCTAACCGCGCACTGCCGGGCGTTTGAGGCAGGGATAGATGACTACGGACTTGGAGTCCTTTTCGGGCTTTATGATTACCGCTTTGAGGTGCTGGCGCTGGTCTCCCATGCCCAGTGGATGGAAAGGACATACGGCGTAGGGCCGCACACATTAAGCGTCCCACGAATTCGGCCTGCCCAAGGAGTGATATTTATCCCCCCTTCGCCAGTCTCTGACACGGATTTTCTAAAAATAATCGCAGTGCTGCGGCTTGCAGTCCCCTACACGGGCATGATACTTTCCACGCGCGAAGCGCCAGGGCTGCGCGAGAAGGCGTTTGAGATTGGGATAAGCCAGGCATCAGCAGGCTCGCGCACCTCGCCTGGCGCATATAGCAGCGGGGAGGCTCCTGCTGAGCAATTTGAAATAAGCGACCGCAGGACTCCGCATGAAATTTTAGAAAGCATATGTGCCAAGGGTTTCCTCCCGAGCTTCTGCACAGCCTGCTACAGAAGCAAAAGGACAGGTGAGGCATTCATGCGGCTTGCAAAGACAGGAGAGATAAACAAGCTTTGCACCCCCAACGCCCTTCTAACCTTCAAGGAGTTTTTGGAGGATTATGCCTCGCCCAAGCTCAAAGAAGAGGGCGAGCAGCTGATTGCGAAGATGACATCTGAAGTTGAGCCAGCCAAACGGGAGGAGTTTATAAGAAGGCTAAAGAGAATAGAAAAAGGCGAGCGGGACTTGTTTTTCTAATGAGCGGCTGGCTTTTCAGTTGGAGCAGCTTGCCTGCCTTTATTATCCTACCTTATTATTTTAGAAGCAGCCTTCTTCATCCTGCTTGCCACTGCCAAGCCCAGCCCCTTGCGGCAAACAGGCTCTGCCACTATGATATCTACCTTTTCCTCGTCAAATTCCCGCAGCAGCCGGAAAAGGTTTTTGGCAGCCTCCTTTGCAGTCTTTCCAAGGCGCTTTACCACGCTCGCTTTATAATTTGCCTTTCCTCCAGCCACAATTATCCCAACCTTATAGCCCCTCTTCAAGTAGCCATCGGCGATTTTTTGCAGCCGCTCTTGCAGTTTTTTTCCAGTTCCTTCAACTAAAACAAGCTTTGCGCGCGGGGCATAGTGCCGATACTTCATGCCAGGGGATTTAGCGGCCTCTTTGGCAGGAATCTTCCCGAAGACCGCGGGGTGCAGCCTTACCCTGCCGAGCACCCCCTCTAACTCTTCAACGGTTATGCCTCCTGCGCGCAGCACAAGCGGAGGATTTGAAGTCAGGTCAAGCACAGTAGATTCAACCCCTATTTTTGTGCTGCCTCCATCAATTACAGCCTCAATGCTTCCCCCCAAGTCGCGAAGCACATGCTTGGCACAAGTCGGGCTCGGGCGCCCTGCTATATTTGCTGAGGGGGCTGCTATTGGCACTCCTGCCTTTTTTATCAGCCGCAGAGCCACCCTGCTTGCAGGCATCCTTATGGCAACTGAATCAAGCCCGCCGCTTACCTCTGCTGGCACAGCCGCAGATTTTTTCAAGACCATTGTCAGCGGCCCTGGCCAAAATCTCTTTGCAAGCGCCTGAGCCATCGGTGGCACTTCTTTTGCAAGGTGGCGCAGCCATTTTCTGCTTGAAATATGGACAATCAGCGGGTTGTCCATGGGCCTTTTCTTTGCACGGAATATGCGGCGCACTGCCTTTGGATTGAGGGCATTTGCGCCCAGCCCATAAACAGTCTCCGTGGGAAAGGCCACCAGCCCGCCCTTCTTTATTACAGAGGCTGCCTCGCTTATTGCCCTTGAAGGCGTGCTCTTGCCACTTGCCTTCAGCACCCTTGTTTTCATGAGCTGGTTTGCGCTGATTCGTTATTTAACATTTCGCTCCAATTCTTTTCATGGGGTTTTTTTCTGGGATACGAAAAAACGTCTTTGCCCTAGGAGCAGCAAGCTTCTTTACCGACATTTCATCTGAGATGGTTTTTCCCATCCTCCCTCTGTTCTTTTCGTCGTTTCTCGGCGTTGGCAAGGAAGTAATCGGGCTTATTGAGGGCGTGGCCAATAGCCTCTCTTCACTTTTGGAGATAGTTTTCGGCTATTGGTCTGACTCAAAAGAAAAGAAAAAATTCGTTCTTGCAGGCTACGGAATCTCTTCAATTTCAAAGCTGGGCATTGCACTTTCCCCATCATGGCTGCCCATGGCTCTCTTTCGCTGGTCGGACAGGCTTGGAAAAGGCATTCGCACTGCCCCGCGGGATGCAATAATTGCCTCTTCAAGCCAGAAGGCAGTGCGAGGAAAGGCATTTGGGCTGCACCGCTCGATGGACACATTGGGGGCCATCATAGGCCCGCTTGCTGCGATCTTTTTGCTCTCCTTGCTTGGTGAAAGCGAGGCTTCTTACCGCACGATTCTTGCAGCAGCAGTTCTTCCTTCCATTTTTGCAGCGGCATTGGTTTATTTCTTCGTTTCTGAGCCTAAAAGGCAGCACGGGCTGGAAGGAACGAAGATGGGCTTCTGGCAAAAATTGGGCCGCCTTTCCCCAGCTTATCGGCAGTTTTTGTCAGTTGCTTGCCTGTTTTCACTTTCTTATTTTTCCTTCGCATTTCTTTTGTTGCGCGCCAGCGAGGTAGGCTTGAAAGCTGAAAGCGTGCTTGGTCTTTACCTCTTTTTCAATATATCATATGCCCTTTTTTCAATTCCAGCAGGCAGCCTCTCTGACAGGATAGGGCGAAAGCAAGTCCTTTCAGCTGCGATTTTTCTCTATGCCTTTGTTTGCATTGGCTTTGCCTTTGCATCAGAAGTCGTTCAGTTAGTCGCCTTGTTTGTGCTATATGGCATTTTTGTTGCCTCCTTTGAGTCAGTAAGTAGGGCGTTTATTTCTGACATCTCTGCAGAGAAGTCCCGCGGTCTTGCCTTGGGGGCATATAAGACAGCCACAGGCGCCATCCTTCTTCCAGCAAGCGCAATATTTGGCGCCCTCTGGTCATATTTTGGTGCAGCAGTTGCATTTGGGGCAGCTGCCTTTGTTGCAGGGGCAGCAGGCGTTGCAATGGCAACGTGGGATTTTCGCGCAAAAGCTAGCAATTAATGGACAAACCTCTATTTGCACCGAACCCCGCTATTCTGAGCACTGCTTTGGCTGCAGCAGCCATCCAGCCTTTCCGCAACCTATTTTAATTCTAACTTTGTATTTTGAGCGGCGACAAGACCAAAAGACGTGGTTTAATGGCAACTGCCACCGAGCGGATATTCACCGAATTCAAGGAGCACTCAGTTGCCGAGTTTTTCAAGAAGAACCAGCAGATGCTTGGCTTTTCTGGCAAGACGCGCTCGCTCACCACAATAGTCCATGAGTATGTCACCAACTCCCTTGACGCCTGCGAAGAGGCGGGCATACTGCCAGATGTCACCATAACAATCACTGAGCTTGACAAGGAAAGCGGAAAATACCGCATAGTGGCAGAGGACAACGGGCCAGGCATCCCTGAAAAGCACCTTGGAAAAGCGCTTGGAATGATGCTCGCAGGGACAAAATTCCACCGCTACATGCAACAGAGAGGGCAGCAGGGGATAGGCGCATCAGGTTGCACAATGGATGCGCAGATAACAACAGGCAAGCCAATCAAGGTGGTTTCGCGCTACGATGCAAAAAGGATTACCTGTGAGCTTTCAATAGACTTAAAGTCAAATTCCCCCAAGGTTATGAACCTTGTAAAGGAAGAAGGCAACTTTGGTAGCGGGCTGCGTGTTGAGGCAGAGGTGGGCGATGTAAAATACGACAAGTCCTCTTTTGGAGTTTATGAATACATCCGCAGGACAGCGCTTGCCAACCCACACTTGCAAATTACCCTCAATTCCCCGGAAGGAGAGAAATTTACCTTTCCGCGCTCCTCAAACGCCATTCCTCCGCGCCCAGTGGAAGTGCAGCCGCATCCACTTGGTCTGACCACCAACGACCTAATAGACTTTGCCCACCGCGAGCGCGAGTGCAGGAAGCTCTCATCATTTTTGCAGGAGAGGTTTGTGCGGGTTTCAGCTGCAAAAGTGGAGGAGCTTCAAGGCATGCTCCCTGACATTGACTTTAACAAAAAGCCTGCCGACTTGCAGTGGCACGAGGCTGAGAGGCTGATTAAGGCATTTTCACAGGTAAAATGGATTGCCCCCTCTACTGATTCCCTTCGCCCGATTGGCAAGGAGCAGATTGAAAAGTCGCTCAAAAACATCCTGGCACCTGAATTCTTGGCAATCACCGAGCGCTCTCCGAAAATATTCCGAGGCGGGATTCCTTTCATGGTTGAGGCCGCCATTGCATATGGCGGAGGGGCAGGGAAGGAAAATGGCGGAGTCAAGACAAGCGAAATAATACGATATGCCAATCGTGCGCCCCTTCTTTTTGACAACTCCGGCTGCGCCATAACTGAGGCAGTCCGCGAAATTGACTGGAAGCGCTATGGATTGAAAAATTTTGAAGAGGAGCCGATGTCGGTTTTTGTCAACCTTTCAAGCGTTTATGTCCCTTACACCTCTGCAGGTAAGCAGGCGATTTCCAACGAAGAAGAAATTCTGCAAGAGATAAAAAACGCCATAATGGAGGCTGCCCGTGACTTGCAGCGATACCTGTCTGGCAAAACCCGCGAGCGAGACAGGGCAGAGCGAAAAAAAGCAATCCTCCGCTATGTTTCACAGCTTTCCAAGGACCTCTCCGAGCTTGCAGGAAAGGGGACGCCTGAAGAAATAGAGAAAATGCTGGTGCGCCTCATTGAGACAAAATATTCAAAGCAGATAGAAGAGGGTGAAGATGAAAAGGAAGAAGGCGGGAAAAACGGCAAGATAGAAGAGGAGGAAGAGATAGAAGAGTAGCCAAAATTTCAGGCGGTTGATTTTGCTATGGCACCTGTGAAAAAAGAAGGAAGGGGCAAAGACGAAGAGGTAATCAAGAAGCTTGAAGGGCTTGGAGAAGAGATGCTCGAGCAGATAAAGTCTGACTCATCCCCTACTTTTACAACTGCCCTCCGGACCAAGAGCAACATAATCTTTGACGAAGGAGTTGGCTACATTCGGCTCGGCAGCAAGACAGAAGAGCGAAAATTTGTAAATGTGGGGCAGGCGCGAAAGTTCATGCAGACAGTCGCGATTGCTGCCAAGTGCAAAAAGTTCCTCAAGGAAAACGCGCACACCTCCATTCGTGGCTTGTTCTACCAGCTGAAATTCTCGCTTGGCGAAAACCTTGATGAGGAGCTTTTCTCAGAGCAGTCTGAAAGCAACCCCCTGGTTGAGGATTTGGAAGTGGCACTCAATGTAAAGCGCGAGGATTTGAACCTCAATACAGACAGGAAAGGGGTAGTTGCAGGTCCGCTTGTGCTTCGCGACAAATTCGGTGGCGAAGAGACAATAATTGATTGCACCAAGCAGGGGCGAAGCGGCTGGATGATTCCATCTGACGTAGACAATGGGATGGATTTTGTCGAGGTAAATGCTGACTATGTGCTGGTAGTTGAAAAAGACGCCATGTGGCAGCGGCTCAACGAGGACAAGTATTGGAAAAAGGAAAATTGCATACTCATCACTCCGAAGGGGCAGGCCTCAAGGGGATGCAGGAGGCTGATTCGTAAGCTGGCAAGCATGAAGCTGCCTGTGTATATCTTTACCGATTGCGATGCATGGGGCTGGTATATCTACTGGACCATAAAGACAGGGAGCATGAACTTGGCTTATTTGGGAAGCGACATTGCCACGCCAGAAGCAAAATTTGTTGGCGTCACCATGCGCGACATAAAGGACTACAACTTCCTTTCTCAGCTAACTATAAATGCAAAGGAAGTGGACATCAAGCGCGCGGAGGAAATGCTCACCTATGACTGGATCCAGAAGCACAAGGACTGGGTGGAAGAGCTAAAAACCGTTCTCAAGACAAAGAAAAAGCTTGAGCAGGACGCATTGCAGGGCCCAAGGCTCTCATTTGTAGGCGAATACCTGCGCGAGAAGATTGCAAAGCATAAGTTCCTGGCTTAAAAAGAAGCCCTATCCAAAAGCACACACAGGGAGCAGGCTTCCTTTGATGATGGCTCGCCACAAATGGCGCATCTTCCTATCTTCTCGCCCTGCTTTTCTACCTTGCCCCTGAAAGCTTCCTGGAGCATTTTTTGTTGCTCCAAAAATGCCCTGACAACCCTCAGCTTTGTGCCAGGGTATCTTTCCTCAAACTTATTGAGCATTTCGCGGACAGATTGGCGGAATGCACTGTGGGCATATGGGCACTCTGCAAAAGCTATCTCAATTCCTTTCATTACTGCATAAGCCGCTATGTCGCGCTCAGGAGTAAGGAAAAGGGGCTTTATTCTGGTGATAAAAAGCTCATCTTCCACTGCCCCTGAAAGGGGGCCAAAGCGCGCCAGCCTTTCAGGCTCATTGCGCATGTAGTTCATCAGGACAGTTTGCGCAACGTCATCTGCATTGTGCCCAATTGCTATCTTGTCTGCGCCCATTTTTCGTGCAAGCTTGTTAAGGAGGTAGCGGCGCATAACACCGCAAAAAGAGCATGAGCGCTCGGCTCCCTTCTTTTTAAGCAAAAAGTCAAGAGTGTTGCCGAATTCCCTGCGAAATGAGGCCACCTTAAGCGGGACTTTGAGCTTTCGGCATTCCCTTTTTGCCACCTCAAGCGTCTTGTTCCGATAGCCCGCGATTCCCTCATCAATTGTTATTGCAAAAAGCTTAATCGGAAGGGATTTGCTGATTTTGTGGAGCATGTGGAGCATCACGGTGCTGTCTTTTCCGCCTGACAAAGCAACCGCTATTCGCTCCCCTTTTTTCAGCATGCGGTAGTGCCTTACGGTCCGAAGCACGCGCGACTCAAAAAATTGGGTAAAGTGCGACTGGCACAGGTCGGCGCCCATGTAATAAAGAGAAATTGCTGCCCTCTTGCCGCACTTGGAGCATGGAGCAAAACTCATCTATCCACCAAAGATTACCCTCATTACCTTTACCTTGTCTTTCTTTGAAATTGGCGTGCGGTCTGAGGCAAGCTTGCCATTGACTTTCACCAATACTTCTTCTTTTGCCAGCCCGAGCACTGAAATTAGCTCTCCCACGCTGGAAGCTGCCTTGACCTTTGCCTTTCGCCCATCTAGAATTACCTGCATCTGCTCACCCGGCTTGGCAGTTGGCATTTTTATGCAACAATTAAATATAATTGTGCAGTATCGCTACTATGCGACCAGCGCTTGCAATCTTGCTGATACTCCTTGCAATTGCTGTTATATCAGGGCAGGCAATACAAAACCCAGTCACAATCAGGTCAGCAACCATCTCCATAGATGAAAACGGGACAATCAGCATTTCAAAAGGGGAGTTTCGCTCCATCGAGATTAACCTTTCTATCCCTTCTTCCACGCCTTACCAAAAGGTGCAGGTCAATGACAAGGTAAACACAGATGCAGAAGGCAACCAATTCATAACAATTTCTTCAAAAAGCCCCACGAACCCATTTGTTTACTCAAAAAGAATGTTGGTTGAAACATCTGCCCGGACCACAAAGTCCCTCCCATCAAATTATGTCGTTGACTCGCACCTTTTAAAATATCTTGTCGCGACCAACCGCACGCAGTCAGGCAAGGCAGAAATTCGGCAAATCGCAGAGGAGATAACTGCCAATTCATCTGACCCGTTTGAAAAGGTTGCAAGGCTCGCCATTTTTGTAAATGGCTACGTCCAATACAACAAAGGCATGGTAGGGCAAGAAAAAGACGCCCTTTGGGTGCTTAAAAACAAGCAGGGAGTCTGCACAGAATATTCCACACTCTTTGCAGCGCTTGCGCGCGCAGCAGGCATACCCACGCGCTATGTGGTTGGCTACGCATATGACAATGAGCAGAATTCATGGGTGGGGCACTTGTGGAATGAAGCCTATATAGGAGAATGGGTGCCAGTTGATTCTACCTGGATGGAAGTTGGGTGGCTGGATGCCATGCATATTGAAGTTAGCAAAGGAAGGGAGCTTTCTGATGAGTCCAACCTTGTTGCCTATGTCACTCGGCAAGATGGCGTCTTGGAGTGGGAAACCTCTGCAAAGAGCGGAGCCTACGCTGACAATATTTACCTTCTGGATGCCAAGCCCGGCACGCCTATTGACGATTTTGAAATAAAGGCGGTGAAAGGCAAGCTTGCCCCAGGCGAAGAAACAATCATCTTCCTTTCAATGAAAGGCGAGGATTACAGGGTGGTGAGTGCCACCCTGCATTCGTGCGTTGGCGATGAGCTAAAAGTGGCTTCTCCGAAGAAGCAATTCCTTATCATGCGGCCTGCTGCCACCTCAGTTGCGGTATGGGAAGTCAAGGCTTCTCCCAATGTTTCTAAAAACTACATATATACCTGCCCGCTTGTGATAAGCTCGCCTTATTTTGACGAAAGGAGGGTTGAGGTGCAAATAGACCCCCAGCTTTCAGAGAGCCCTTCATTTCAGGCAGCCCTCTCACAAGAAAACATCGTGTTGGGACAAAAAGCCAACATCACATTGTCTCTCCCTTACAGTAGAATTGGGGAGAATTTCTATATAATAAGCGAAAGCGGAGTTTCAAGCAAGCAGGCAACTGCCCCTGCCTTCAGCCTGTCCTTCTCTCCAGCAGGGCCGGGCAAGAGGGCAGTGTATGTGGCTGGCGAAAAGGGAGGCTTCAAGAAGCTTACTTACTTTGGAAGCTTTTCTCCTGGAAAAATTAGGATTGACAAGTTTGAAATGCCATCCGGGGCAGTGGCAGGGGTAAAGTCAAAGGCCGTCCTTTCAGTCTCTTCTGCAAACTACCCCTCCGACATAAGCGTTAGATTTTCTTTTGGCGGGATTGAAGAAGAGAAAAAGGCACGGATAAATGCCAAAACTGAATTTGAGTTTGAATTTCTCCCTGAGAAAACTGGCAGCTTTGAGGCAAGCGCATCTGTCAAGTCATCTGATGGCTCTGAAGACAGCCGAAAGCAGTTTGTGTATATAGAAGCGCAGCCAAGACTTTTGATAGTCAAAAAATCAATAAAAAAGACTAGCGATGGCAGGCTGCAAGTGGTCTTTTCGTTCAAGCCCGCTGGCAATCTTGTTTCACCTGAAATAAAAATAGGGGGCATTTCTCAGCCAGCTGACAAGGAAGCAACCTTTGTGCTAACCAAGGGAGTGTACCTTGCGCAGCTTAGTTGGAAGGACCAATTTGGCAACTCCTATCTGCAAGAAGAGGAAATAGAAGTAAGCGAACCCCTCTTCCCACAGGTCTTTGAAGAGCCAGGCAGCACGGCTCCATCGTTGTGTGCAACTTCGCTTGCAGTGGCGCTTCTCTTGGTTGCAGTGGCAATTCCAAGGAGGTAAATTAATGGCAGAGATAGTTTTTCTTGGGACAGGGGGAGGCAGGCACAACTTAATTCTCCAAGAAAGGCGGACCGCTGGCTTTTGCATTAACGGAAGCATAAAGACCTATGTTGACCCTGGCCCAGGCTCGCTTGTTGCCTGCAAGGACTTTTCACAAGACCCCCGGAAAGTAGACTTGCTTGTTCTAACCCACAACCACATAGACCACATAAACGATGCAGGGGTAATTGCAGAAGCAATGAGTGGCTACGCCTTGCGAAAAAAGGGCTGTGCCATTGGCTCAAAAAGCGTAATTGAAGGGGATGAATTGGGCGACCGGGGGATTTCCCGCTACCATCTAAATGCGCTAGAGAGGGTTTTTGTCGCAAAGCCAGGGGTCCCTCTTGACTTGTCTTTTTTCAAAAGCCCAGTTTCTTTTCTCCCAACGCAAGTCAGGCATGACGACCAGACAGGGTTCGGCTTTGTGATGTCGCTGGACGGCAGAAAGATTGGCTATACATCAGATACAGAGTATTTTGAGGGGATTGGAAGGCAATATTCCTCCTGCGACGCCCTGGTAATAAACATGCTAAAAAAAGAAGACGACGACATTCCCGGGCACCTTTCTACACGCGGTGCAATTGCTCTGCTTGATGAGGCAAGGCCCAAGCTTGCCATCCTTACCCACCTTGGCCTGCGGCTGATTAGGGCAGGGCCAGAAAAGGAGGCAGAAAAAATACAGCGCAAAACAGGGGTAAAGACGCTTGCAGCAGAAGACGGCATGAAAGTCAAGCTTTGATTCATCCGAGCCCATAAATCCCGGCAAGGAGCATCAAAATCCCAAATATAAATGCAAGGTATTCTACTTTTAGCTTGCGGACTGAATACATCAAAAAGCCTATTGTGAAATACCCAAAAACAAAGCTTGAAGCGGCAAGCATGGCCCCCTCTTCAATCGGAAGCTGCGCCGAGCCAAATGAGAAGCCCCAGATTAGGACCTCTGCCGCAAGGACTACGGGGATTGACAAAAGGAAGCTGAGCTTGAAGGCACTTTGGGAATTGAACCCTCTCCAAATCAGGGCTGCTGTGGTTGTGCCTGCCCTTGAAACCCCTGGAAGGACTGAAAGGCCTTGCATCAGGCCTGTTATGACGCCGTCTTTCCAGTTTGCAGAGCGGTCTTCCCGCCACTTGACGCTGCTGTGCGAGGTGATTAAAAAACCGGTAAATATCAGCCCAGCTCCCATCACTGCGAGGACGGAGCTCCCATCCAGAAAAGGCAGCACAACCCACTCAATTGCAAGCAACGGAATGCCAACTATCCCTGTAAAAAACAGGGCTGAAAGGAAAAACCCCGCCCTTCCTGCCAACATTGCTTCCGGCTTTTTGTTGGCAAGCCCTCTTTGCAGATGAGCGATGAAATTTGCAATTTCTTTTCTGAAATATAAGACAGAAGCAGCCAGAGTCCCAAGGTGCAAAAAGAGAAGGACAGCGACCGTGTCTTGTGGCCTTCCGCCAAACAGCATATAGGCTGCTGCGGTCATTGTTTTTGAAGAGAGCGGCAGCCACTCAGTGATTGCTTGCACTAAGCCGAGCAGGAGTATTTGCGGCAAGTCCATCAAATCAGGCTAATACAGGCAGAATAGATTAATAACTTACTGCTTAGAACAGACAGCATGGCAATTTGCAGCCATTACGGAAAGGAAGTTGAAGAAAAATGGCAAAAATACTGGGAGGAAAGCGGCGTTTATAGGTTTGATGAGGCGGACAGCTCCCGCCCGATTTATTCAATAGACTCGCCCCCGCCTTTTACTTCAGGCGAGCTTCACATGGGGCATGTGCTTTCCTATTCTTACTTTGACTTCGTTGCCCGCTACAAGAGGATGCGCGGCTTTAATGTCTATTACCCGCAGGGCTGGGATTGCCAGGGCTTCCCTACTGAAGTTCGGGTAGAGGCAAAGTATGGAAAGGGGCTTTCAAGGCAAGAGTTCAGGAACCGCTGCGTGCAATGGACGGCTGAATTCATAGAAAAGATGCGCTCGCAGATGAAATCCTTGGGCTTCTCACCAGACTGGCGATTTGAATACCGCACAATGGACAAGGAGTATCACCGCAAGGTCCAACTTTCCCTTTTGAAGATGTATCGCAATGGGCTTATCTACCGCTCAGAACATCCGGTTTACTGGTGCACCTCTTGTGTTTCTGCACTCGCAAAGACAGATACAGAAGAAACCGAAAGGGAGACCGAGCTTCATTTTGTCAATTTTTCGCTTGGCGGCAAGCCCTTGCCTGTTGCCACTACTCGCCCAGAGCTTATGCACGCCTGCGTAGCCGTTGCCTACAATCCAAAAGATGAAAGGTATCGTGCCGTAAGAGAAAAAATGGTCACTACTCCGCTGGGCAAGGAAGTCCCATTCATTGCAGATGAAGATGTGGACATGGAGTTTGGCTCAGGCGTTGTGATGATATGCACCTTTGGGGACAAGCAGGACATTGTCTGGGCCTACAAGCACAAGCTTCCCCTTATACGCGCCATGGATGAAGAAGGGAGGCTGACAAATGCAGGCGAGCTCAACGGGCTGCGAGTCCAAGCAGCACGCGAGAAGCTTATAGAAAGGCTTCGCAGGGAAGGGAAGCTGGCAAAAAGCCAAAGAATTGTCCAAACAATCAAGGTCCATGACCGCTGCAAGAAGCCTGTGGAATTTCTCCTCTCAATGCAGTGGTTTGCGAAGATAACTGAAAAATCCGAAGAGATAATTTCGAGTGCCCGAAAAATACGATGGGTGCCTGAATTCGGAATTCAATATTTAATTGACTGGGCAAGGTTTGTGGAATGGGACTGGGTGATTTCCCGCCAAAGAGTCTTCGGGACTCCGCTCCCATTCTGGATTGACAAAAAGACAGGCGAAGTATTCCCGGCAGACGAAGAGGAGCTTCCATTTAACCCAGAGCAAAAGCCCACTAAGATGGGAAAAAACGGCAATGAGCTATTTGCAGAAACATCCACCTGCGACTGCTGGGTTGATTCCAGCATCACGCCTCTTGTTATTTCGGGCTGGCCAGACAACCAGAAGCTTTTTTCCAAGCTCTATCCTATCTCGCTAAGACCGCAGGGAGTTGAGATAGTCCGCACCTGGGCGTTTTACACCATCTATCGCTGCACAGAGCTTACAGGCACGCCCCCATTCAAAGAGATACTCCTCAATGGAAATGTGCTTGCGCCTGACGGCAAAAAGATGAGCAAATCGCTTGGCAACATAATCTCCCCTGACAAGCTGCTGGCTGACTATTCAGCTGATGCGGTCAGGACATGGGCAGCGCTTTCAGGGGCAATGGCAAAGGATCGCCCCTTCTCCTACCAAGACATGCAATATGCCAAGAGCTTCATAACAAAAATGCTCAACGCAGCTCGCTTGGTTGAGCGGGCATGTGCTGGTTTTGGGGGCGCTGCCCCGAAAAAAGAGCACCTGAGGATTCCGGACAGGTGGATACTCTCGCGCCTGCAAAAGGTGATTAAGGAGGCGACTGCCAACTTTGAAGAATTCCAATTCCACCACGCAACAAAAACAGTGCAGGACTTCTTCTGGCACGAATACTGCGACTTTTATTTGGAATACATCAAGCACAGGATTTACCAGCCAGAAAAATACGGGGAGGAAAGCAAGCGCGCAGCCCAGCACACTGCCAGAAAGGTACTTCTGGCATGCACCCAGCTTCTTGCCCCGATAATTCCGCACCTATGTGAGGAGATATGGCAGGCATTCAACCCAGGCAAAAGCGTCCATCTTTCAGACTGGCCGGAGGAGGAAAAAGGCTACATAGATGCACAAGCCGAAGAAAAGGCGGAGTTTCTAAACGAAATAATTTCTGCTGCCCGGCAGTTCAAGGCAGAGAGAAAGCTGCCCCTCAATTCTGAGATAGCTTCTGCAAGAATCTCATGTGGGTTTGACTTTGAGGAGATTAAAGAGGAGATTCACGCCACCGCAAAAGTAAAGATTATTAATCCTGCCAGAGGAATGAAGAGCATAGAGTTTGAAAATTAAGGGGCGGATGATGGCAAAAGGAAAGAGCAAAACTGGTTTCAAAAGGAAGGTCGCACCCAGCCAGCGAAAGCGCAGAAAAAAGCCGCTTCCTGTGCCCAAGCTTAAAGAAGAGACCTTTACTTTTGAAAGGCCAGCGGTTTCAGAGTTCAGCGAACAGAGGATAGCCCCGCCAGAGGAAGAGCTGGCGCCTTCACCACCTCCTCTTCCCCATGAGCCCGACGAACAGCCCAGCAAAAGGCACCTTCCCCTCCAACACCACTATGGGAAGGCGGTCAGAAAAAGCTTATTTTTGCGATTGCTGGCAGTCTTCGGCGTTTCTGCGATTGGCGCAGGGCTTTTTTTGGTCTTTTTGGCAGTGTTTCTTCATATGGAGCTTTTGCACTCCCTGTTGATATCAGGCTCTTTATTCATCGCCTTTCTTATAGTGACCTATACCTTGTTTGACCCAGGCAGGTAGGCGCAAAGCAGCAAGGGAAGTCTTTTAAAATGCTTGTTTATAGTATAGGCTGCTTCGGCTGGACGGTTGAGCCAAACCGCAAACTCGGAAGCCTTTGAACGAGTTTTTCCAAAGATTCCAGCCTCTTGGAAATTGTTCTGAGCAGCTTCCATGAAATAGGAGGTTATGCTAATGGCAAGAATGCATTCAAAAAAGAGAGGGAAGTCGGGTTCAAAAAAGCCAGCAGTAAAAATTGCGCCTGAATGGACTGAATATGCTCCGCACGAGGTAGAAGAGCTTGTTGTCAAGATGGGCAAGGAAGGCAAGGGACCTACAGAAATAGGCATGATACTGCGCGATGTCTATGGCATCCCCTCTGTCCAAAACATCTGCAACAAGTCAATAACAGCAATATTGAAAGAAAATGGGGTAAAGCTTGGCTTTCCCGAAGACCTTCTCAACCTTATCAAGCGCGCAGTCAATATGCGAGAGCACCTGAGGACCAACCGGGCAGACAAGCACAACCGAACAAAGCTTATTCATGTGGAATCAAAGATAGGCCGCCTTGTGAAGTTTTACCGGAGGACAGGCCGCATTCCTGCTGATTGGAAATACGACCCAGAAACAGCGGCACTTCTGGTCAAGTAAGGGCAATCGGAGGTTATGTTGATGGCAGAACAAGCACAAAAGAGGACAAAGGTAGTTGACAAGTGGAAGCTGAAAAGCTGGTATTCTGTAATTGCGCCCGAAGCATTTGAATCCCGCGAAATATGCCAGATAGTCTCTGCTGATGAAGCAAATCTCCTAAACAGGAAGGTTCGCATAGGGCTTGGAGAAATGACTGGCAGCTTTTCGCAGTCTGCTGCCTACACCACCCTTTTCTTTCGTGTAAAAGAAGTAAAAGGAAAAACAGCCCACACTATATTTACTGGGCATGAGCTTGTCCCAGGCTATGTTCGCACCCTTGCCCGCAGGCGCAGGTCCATAATCCACCAGGTAGATGACGTAATAACAAAAGACAATGTAAAAATCCGGATAAAGACAATCTGCATTACTGGGCTTAAAGTGAGCGAGGCAGTGCGCACTGATGTGCGCAAGGGAATCTCCGAGGCAGTGCAGTCTCTTGCAAAGCAGACAGACTTCAATACTCTCGTTCAAGAAATGGTTTTTGGAAAGCTTGCGGCTAAAATATACAGCGCAATAAAGAAGATAGGGCCTATCAAGCGGGTTGAAATTCGCAAGAGCGAGCTTCACGAATCATTTTCCTGATTTTTACTTCATTCTCCTCTTTTTTCTCCTCCTTCTTTTCAAGCCTGCCCTTTTCCCTTATAAAAACAATGTGCCCATCAACATGCTTGAAGCGCTTTGTGCGAGGCACCAATCCTCTTCCAAATTTATGCGGAACTATCTTTCCCTTCTTTTTATACCCGTCTTCAGAGCATAATGCCTCGTAGAATCGCATGATTTCGTCTTTCCTTAATGTTGTGGTGTGCCTTGCAATCGCACACATAGTCCCATTAATTTTTGCCAATCTTTTTATATTTCTCGCTTTTAGATTAGCATGTGAAAATGGCAAAAAGAATTCTGTTTGGGGAGCACACAAGCGCCGAAATTTCAAAGTTGGCAGGGCAGAAGAAAAGGCCAGTGGTGATATTGCCGATGGGCGCCCTTGAGGCGCATGGCGAGCATCTGCCTCTCTGGACAGATGCAATAACTCCCTACGAGCTTGCCAAGCGCGTTGCACTGCGCACAAATTCGCTTGTGCTTCCGCCAATAAACTATGGCTTTTGCTACACCTTGCGCCCTTGGGCAGGCACTGTCAGCCTAAAGTCGCGCACCTTTGCACTGACAATACGGGACATCACACGCGAGCTTGTCCGCAATGGATTTGACCGCATCCTTTTTCTCAACGGGCACGGCGCAAACTCAACGATAGCAG
>JAOAKE010000008.1:24255-27967 GCA_026413805.1 Microcaldota archaeon
TAACTCACCAGAAGATATTAAAAGGCTCAGTGTAGAAGAGCTAAAAGAGCTTTCAGATGAGCTTGACTTTCGCGCCTGCATAGTCTCGTGGTGGAATATAAAAGAGCTGGGGGCCGAAATTGGGCATGCTGACGAAAACGAAGCCTCGCTGGTCATGGCCCTTACAGGCTGGCAAAAAAGAAGGTCAAGGCAAGAGAAATGCACCAATTACTTTGGCAGGGTTATCCCGATGCCGCCTGGCCAATTCACCAAATATGGCTATTGCGGAAAAGTAGGGGGCGAGTCAAAGGAAAAAGGGGAACAAATGGCAAAAATAATTGTGGATAAGCTGGTTAAGCTAATAGAAGCCGATTTGCTCTTGAAGGAGGAGTGATTTTTATGTTTCCAGGAGTTGGGGGGATGAACCCGAAGCAAATGGCAAAGATGATGGCTCAGATGGGCATTAAGACAGAGGAGCTTGATTCTTCAAAAGTCACAATTGAGCTGAAAGATGGCACGCGCCTTGTTGTTTTTGAGCCATCAGTAATGCAAATAGAAATTCAGGGGCAAAGAAGCTTCCAGGTGAGCGGCAAGGTGCAAGAGGAAAAGGACGCCGCTGAAGAGGACATAAAGCTTGTCATGGAGCAGGCAGGCTGCTCTCGCGAGGAAGCAATAAACGCCCTGCGCGAAACAGGGGGCGACATCGCAGAGGCGATACTCAGGCTGAAAAACGAGTGAGAGGGTTGAAGAAAGTCCTGTTTGTCTGCATAGAAAATGCATGCCGGAGCCAGATGGCAGAAGCATTCTTCAACAAATACTCAAAAGGGGCACGCGCTTATTCTGCAGGTAGCAAGCCGGCAGCCGAGATTGACCCCCAAACAGTGGAAGTAATGGAAGAAAAAGGGATTGGCCTGCGAGGAAAAAAGCCAAAGGGCTTTAACAGCATTCCCACCACAAGATTTGACCTTGTAATAACAATGGGCTGCAAAGACGAATGCCCTTTTGTTGCTGCGAACAAAAGGATTAGCTGGCAGATAGACGACCCAAAAGGCAAGCCAATTGAAAAATACCGAAAGATAAGGGATGAGATTGAGGAACGAATAAAGAAGCTGCTTGAAGGCAAATTCTGATTTTCCAGCCTGCCTTCAGTTTTTATATGGCTCTCCACATAATGGTCGCCTCTTACATCGGAGATTTTCTTTCCATGCAAGCTAAAGCTTCTGCTAATGGTCCGAGGTTTCAAATTTTGTGCGTAAAAACAAGATCTTCTATAAACTTTTCTATGTAAAGCCAACATACAAGGTGAGCACGTGAAAGGAAGTAGCCACACCAACCGCGAATACCCAAAAAAAGATTCTCCAAACGATCCGCCGGGAGATTCTATTAACAATAGACAACCAGAGAACCTTGCAGCAGCCTACTTCAACAGAGGGCTTTCCAAAGCCATGGGTGGAGACTACAAAGCTGCAATTGAAGATTACACAAAAGCAATAGAACTAAACCCCAACTTTGCCGCAGCCTATTCCAACAGAGGCTCTGCCAAAGCAAAACTTGGAGATACCCAAGGCGCAAAGGAAGACTACGAAAAAGCAAAATTAATTTCAAAGGGGCGGCGGGTTTAAGCAAAAGAGAAAATCCGGGCAGTAGAGCCAGTTCCCTATTTAAACTTTCACTGAAAATTAATCAGGCTCCGAAAGGGGCAATGTGGGAGGTGGAATGGAGCCTTCGGGCCTACCATTCCCCTCTTTATGCTTCTTCTTGAAAGGTGCCGACATGCTGCTGACCACAGACCAAGCAAAAAATGCCCCAAGCCTTCCAGGTGTTTATATCTTCAAGTCCAAGGAGGGGCAGCCCATTTACATCGGCAAGGCAAAAAATCTCAAAGAGAGGGTTGCAAGCTACTTCTCCAGAAATGCAGGGGAGCGGGCAGCCGTGATGCTTTCCCAAGCAGCTTCACTTGAGTTTATTATCACAGACAATGAAGCTGAGGCATTGGTTCTTGAAAGCCGCCTCATAAAAGAACATTACCCGAAATATAACATTGACTTGAGGGACAGCGAACGGTTTACTTACATACTTATTACCAAGGAAAAGTTTCCACGCATGCTCTTGGTTCGCAGGAGCAGGGGTGGAAAAATCAGGGCAAAAGGCGAGCTTTTTGGCCCATTTACTTCTGGCTCTGCGCATGTCCTTGTTGCTTCCACACTGCGCAAGATATTCAAGCTGAGAACCTGCCGACTCGGGCAGAAAAGGCCATGCCTCCAATACCATCTTGGCTTTTGCATGGGGCCATGCGCAGGGCTAGTTTCTGAAAAAGAATACAACAAGCAAGTTGAAAAGCTTCGCAGTGTCCTTTCAGGCGGGAAGGGCCTTGAAAAGGTTATTGCCGAGATGGAAGAGGAAATGAAAAAGGCTTCTTCAAAACAAAACTTTGAAAGGGCAATTGAGCTGCGCAATTCCATCCGGGCACTTTCTGCCCTCTTGGAGAGGCAAAAGTTTGAGTCATCAAGCGAAGCGAATGAGGATTTCATTTCATTTGTGGAGCAGCGTGGAAAGGCACACTTCCAGATTTTCAGGCAGGTCGGAGGGGTCATACGAGAAAGAAAAAAATTTGAGTTTAGCCTGATTGGAGAAGGCGCTTTGTCTGAGTTCCTCTCCCGCTTTTATGAAGCAGCAAGCATTCCACGCAGGATTTACTTAGAGCAAGAACCCGAGTCAAAGAAAGCGCTGGAACAATACCTGTCTGCAAAGCGCGGAGGCCCAGTCAGCATTGTAGTTCCAAAGAAAGGAGACAAGGCATCCCTTTTGGGGCTCCTCCGCAAAAACATACTTCTTGAACTGGCAGGCACTGCCGAGCCAGCAATATTAGAGCTAAAAAATGCCCTTTTCCTTCCAGCCCTTCCTCGCGTAATTGAATGCTTTGACGTTTCAAACCTTTATGGAGCAGCAGTGGTTGGCTCAATGGTGCAGTTTGTAAATGGCAAGCCAAACAAGTCAAATTATCGGCGTTTCAAAATACGCACAGTTGAGGGGCAGGATGACTTTGCGTCTATGCGCGAAATAGTCCTTCGCAGGTATCAGAGGCTGAAAAACGAGGGAGCAGCTTTTCCTGACCTTATCGTCATAGATGGGGGGAAGGGCCAGCTGCATGCCGCCCTATCTGCATTAAGCGAGCTTCGGCTTTCTATCCCCTGCATAGCGCTTGCAAAGGAATCTGAAGAGATTTACCACCCCGATATGGCAGCGCCACTTCACCTTCCAAGAAGCTCCCCCGCCCTCAAGCTTTTGCAATTTGCCCGCGACGAAGCGCACCGCTTTGGGATTGCATATCACAGGCTTCTGAGAAAAAATCGTTTTAGGAAGAGCGAAATTGCCTAAAGCACTTTTTTGAGATACTCTCCTGTGTAGCTTCTTTTTTCTCTTGCCACTTCCTCAGGGGTCCCGCAGGCAATTACTTCCCCTCCATCATCCCCTCCTTCAGGCCCAAGGTCAATTATGTAGTCAGCTGTTTTTACAACATCAAGGTTATGTTCAATTACCAGCACAGTATTGCCCCTGTCAACCAGCCGCTGCAAAACAGCAAGAAGCCTTGAAACATCTGCGAAGTGAAGGCCAGTCGTGGGCTCGTCAAGTATGTAGAATGTTGATCCATATTCCCGCTTTGAGAGCTCTGCTGCCAGCTTTATCCTCTGTGCCTCTCCCCCAGAAAGGGTGGTTGCAGGCTGCCCAAGTG
>JAOAKE010000009.1 GCA_026413805.1 Microcaldota archaeon
GTCTTGCGGGTTGGTTATTGAAAGGCTTGGGGCGCTGGTGTCAAGGGTTATGTTATATACCGAATCAGAGAAGTAGGAGCCGAATACATCATACGCCATGGCCGTGATGGTGTATATTCCGTCGCCGGGCACTCCCATGCTGACAGTGTAGGTTCCAATCGAAGAATTTATTGTTGAATTTACAACATTCCCTTCAGAGTCCATTATTGAAATGTTAGTGTAATTGAAAAAGGTCCCATTTACAGTAAGGTTTATTGTGATGTTATTGGAGCTGTAGTTTGAGTTGCTTGCTGGCGAATTTATCACAACATTTACTTGGGGGATTGGCAGTATGTTTATTTCTGTTGAGTTTAGCGGGGATGAGAAGTCTGTGCCATCAGTTGCAGCTATCTCCAAAATCCATCTTTGCCAAGATGAAATGCCCGAAGTGAGATTAGCTACATTCACTAAAGCCCCAGCAGGATTGCCTGCCGAAGTTCCGCTGCTGTTTACCGTATTGTTCATGTACCAAATATAGGCGTAGTTGAGAAGGTCGCCGTCCGCATCAATGGCCCGCGCAAAGCCAAGAAGGGTGGAGAAATTGTAGAAAGTGCTGCCTCCAGTTGAATTATTTATAGATGCAGTAGTCATTACCGGTGGCGAATTGCTTATTGTTAGCGGAGAGGAGTTTTTCGCTGTGCCATTAAGATAGCCGTCAAATGGCGTTATTTGGCAGATTAATGTTTGTGATTTATTGTAGGAGGAATTAGAAATATGCTGGGTGGTTATGCCAGTGCTTTCGCCGTTGCGATACCACAAGTAATAGAAAGAAATGGTATGGTTGTCTGGGTCTTCAGTGGTGCTATTGTAGCATGTGATGTTGCTGGTGTTCTTGTATGCCGTTGCCAAGGACAGGGTAGGCGTGTTTGTCGTTGGGGGAGTGTTGTTAATGCTTATCTGCGTCGAGTTAAGCGGTGTTGAGTTTGCAGTTCCGTCAAACGCGGTTATTTCTAATGTCCAGTTCTGCCCGCCCAATACGCCGCTGATGTTGGCGACATTTGTAAGTGTGTTGTTTGCAACTCCTGTCCTGGACCCAGATGAATAAAGGGAGCCGTTCCTGAACCAGCGATAGAAGATGGTAAGGGTTTCGTTTTCGCTGTCGTTTGCAATCGCCCAGCCAACAAGGGTGGAAGAATAATCAAAATATGTCCCCCCTGTGGAGTTGTTTATTGATGAAAGATAGGCTGTTGGGGCGATGTTTGAAGTGTTTATTCTTATTGTAGAAGAATTCATCCTTGAGCTGTTGTTTAAACCGTCAAATGCCCACACCTCCAAAGTCCAGTTCTGCCCTCCCGAAAGCCCGCTTGTCATATTTGCAATGTTTATCCTAACCCACGGGATGCTATTGTTGAATGTGCCGTTTTGGAAAATTACCCCGTTCCTATACCACCTGTAGGTGAAGTTTATGCTGTCGTTGTCGGAGTCATTGGCCTGCGCCCATCCAACCAAGATGTCATTGTCCCAGTAAATCGTGCCGCCTGTGGAGTTGTTTATAGAAACATTTGCCATTACCGGAGCGCGGTTTGAAACAGTAATCGTGGTGGAGTTCAGGGGTGTGGAATTATAGACTGGGTCTATTGCAGTTACCTCTAAAGTCCAGTTCTGCAATCTGGCTGTTGCGGTCATATTGGCTATATTTGTCAGGGTATTGTTGGGCATTGAAAAATACGTTCCAGCAGAGTTGAGCACCCCATTAAGATACCATCTGAAGCTGACATTTAGCGTTGTGCTTTGGTTGTCAATCACGCGGGCATACCCAAGAAGGGTGTAATTGACATAAAAGGTGCTGCCCCCAGTGGAGTTATTTATCGACGAAACCAAAACAACAGGCGGAGTCTGAGATGGGAGGATGGTGGCAGTGCTGGAATTCAGCGCTGAGCCGTTTTGCGTTCCGTCATTGGCAGTTACCTCCAAGGTCCAATTCTGGTCTGCTGCAAGCCAGCTTGTAGATATGTTTGCGACATTTACGATGGTGTTGTTTGCTACTCCTGCCAAAGACCCGGTCTGGTTAAGTGTTCCGTTCTTATACCACTTGTAGAAGAGGGTAAGGGTGGATGAAGCGCCGTCCAATGCACGTGCCCAGCCGACCAAAGTGTCGTTGTCAAATATGCTGCTTCCATTGTTCTGATTAAGAAGCTGCACATAATTGACAGCTGGCAGGTCAGTATAGTTAAAAGTAAGAGGCCCATAGTCAACGACGTTGCTTGAGACCTTATTATTGGAGTTTGTCCTATTGTAGGGATAGCCTGGCCCTGTTGCGCCTATGAAAAATGCAGGGTAACCAGACGACCGACCAATTCCCGATACATTTATTGAGCCATTCATTATATTGTGCCAGAAATTCCCTTCTGGCTGCCCGTTTATTGTGAAGTTGAAGTGGTTATCTGCAACTGTTGAATTGGCATATACTCCGCTTGTTGCTGTGAAATTATTCCAGTAGAGAATGTTTCCAGATGCACCTAAGTATAAAAGAGGGGCAGTTCCTGTCGTGCTTACGAACTTATTGCCTATGAAAGTGCTGTTTTGGCTATAAACACCCCTGAAAGCATATTGGTTAGTAGAGGTAGTGGTAAATGTGTTGTTTATAAAAGTGTTGTTATAGACTAAAGCCGAATCTATAGAAAAGGCCGCCACAGGTGATGAAAAATTATTACCAATGAACTGGTTTCCATATGTTAAATTTGCTTCAGATCCAAATCCCATGGCATATACATTTACATAATTGTAGATGTTTGAGTTGCGGATGATGTTGTAGCTTGAAGAGTAAATGAGATAAGCACCATAGGTTACAAATGAACCGTTGCTAATTGCCGTGATATTGTCAAGTGTGTTATTTTTAGTGTCGTGAAGCGAAATAGAGGCACTTTTAGCCTCTAAATATAGGTTTGTGAAATTGTTGCCTGTGCCATTGTTTGAGTAAAGAGCGTTTCTTCCAAGAGAAATCAACGTGCCATTAGAAAAGGAGTTGTAGCTTGAGCCAGATGTAATCTGTAAAGCGTCGCCGTTGCTACTTGAAGCAGTAAAGCAAGTGAAGTTTTGGAAGCGGCCATAGTTAGAGGCAGATAGACTGCAGGCACTTGCATCAGAAGAAGAATTAACTACCCTAAAATTTGAGTTGCTTATAGTTGCCAGGCTGGATGTTAAACTTAGGGCTAATCCTGTGTAATAATTGTGTGTGGCATTGCAATTGTCTATGGTCACGTTTTGTGCCCCTGAAAGGTAAAATTCGTTTGAATAGCTGAAAACGTTGCAGTTTCTGACAGTTGCGTTGACGGAAGTAATGGAAATTCCGTAGCTGCCGGCGGAATTTGTGCCTGTTACGTTATAACCAGCACAGTCCAGCGTGATGTTTGCAGCAGATATGCTAAAGCATGTGGAAGAAGAATTTACAGATTGGATGAGTATATATGTTCTTCCTGCATCGTTAAGGGTGCCGCACGAAGTTACGCCTATTGAAATTAGGCGCTGGGGAGTTTGGTTGCTGCCTGCAGACTGGTCAGAGCCAAATGCTTGGTAGGTATAGTTCCCAAGGTTCAAGCCAGTGGTTGCGTTTTTGCTTTGGTTAATGAAAAGATACCACTGGCTTGTGTTGGTTCTCTGCAAAGTGGAGGCGTATTCAACGTATATTTCATCCGCATTAAGTGAGCGGTTCCATATCTTGACTTCGTCGATAAGGCCTGTGTAAAGATTTAAAGAGGAGTTAAGCCCGCCTATGGTAAGTGGAGCATTGTTGGAAACTGTAGCGCTTGGCAGAGTTCCGCTAAATGTCAAAGAACGCTGGACGCCGTTGACGTATATTTTTACCTTGTCCGCGTTTGTTGCGCCGCTGCCATTAAAGACCAAAGCAAGATGATGCCAGTTTCCAGCAGTAATTAATCCCCCAGATGTATAGCCATTTACATTATTGCCGCTATCTATGTCGAAATATACGCTTCCATCGCTGTGTATCTGCAAGGCAGTAACATTGCTGTCGTTTATGTATTTGGAGATTATGCCCCTCCAGTTTCCAAGGGCAGAGGGATTTATCCATACTGAGAACGTAAATTGGCTAGCGCCATTCAGGATATTCGATGTAGTGTTCGCATAGGAGGCGCCATTAAAGTAGAGCGAGCGCCCGTATCTGCCAGCAGCATTCCAGGTTGCGCCAGAGATTGTTGCGTTGTTTCTGTTCGGGCTTGAATCCACCGCAAGGGTAGAATTTTCGCCAATGCTGCTTAGGTTGTTAAAGTTATACAGGACTAAGAGGTTGCTATCGTATATAGTGTAATTGGTTCCATTCCAGTTATAGACTACTGAACCGAGGTTGGATTCATTGATGGATACGTTGATGCCTATAGTGGTATTCATTGTCCAAGAAGCATTTGCAGGAGTGGGCGAGACAAAACCCATAGAAGGGATGGCAAAGCCAAGATTGAGAAAAAAAATAAGGGCAGCTGCATATGAGAATGGGTGTGCTATGGGTCTGGCCAAATACTCACATTGAAATTACTATCCAAATGTCAGAATTTTTTTTTTAATATTTATAATTATTTCTGTTTTAGTTTAGTGCAGCCTGTAAAAGGGTGGAAAGATGGAATTTGCAAGGTGGGCAAATGCAAAGGCAAAGAAGCTGGATTGGGCTGACATGGCACTTGTCAAAATCAGCGCCATGTTTTTTGCGCTTGCGCTGGCAAAGCTCTGGCCGCAGCTTCTTTCGCTTGATTGGCAGTGGTATGCCCTTGCTTTCATGCTTGCAGCGCTAAAGCCAATCTCTGCAGCACTGGGAAAATAAGCAAAATCAGGCGTGGTTTTTTATCTTGCCAGTAAGAAGGTTAAAGCTTATTCTAAATATGTATTTTAGCGAAGTGAGCAGGGGCTTTTCTTTCATTTCATCTATAAATTGAGGCAGGTTGGCAATGACATTATTCATCATTTGTTCCTTATTTTTTGCGGGCCAGGCATATTCTAATGGAAAGGCGCCCGGGCTTATGCTCAAGCGAAGGCATATTTCTTCAGGGGTGTGGCGTTCTATTAGGTCATAAGGCAAAAGCGGCCGTGGCCCCACCAGCTTAACATCACCCCTAAGCAAATTTATGACCTGAGGAATTTCATCTAGGTGAAGCTTGCGCAATATCCAGTGGAATTTTGACTTCACACGGGGGTCGTGCTCACCATTGTGCTTGTCGCACCTTTTGCCTTCAAGGCCAGGCTTCATTGTCACTATCTTATACACAAATATAGGTATTCCGCCCTCGCCCACCCTTTGCTGAATAAGAAGAGAGCTCCCAAGTATCTTTACGCCGTGCCATTCTCTGCTAAATGCAGCCGTACCAAAAAACCTCTTCAGGGTGTTTAGGATTATTGCATCATCATTGGTTTTTGGCTTATAGGAAAAAAGCTCCCTTACAGTGCAGACTTGCTCTGCCAAAGGCTGCCTAAAGATGTCTTTCCTCATTACCTTTGGTGCATCTTTTGGAAGCCCTTCCTTGAGCAAAATTGTAGCAGAGCTACTTTGGGCATGGCCTAGATATATTGGTTTTTTATGTATAAGCATGTGCCAAAGTTGATTATGCATATTGTTTTTAAAACTATCCTTTAATGGCACTGGCTAGCTGCAAAGTTGCAACGAGGATTGGCAGGCTTGAATCTTCCAAGCCAGTGCCTAAAAACCAAGCCGTGCGCAAAAAAGGTAAATTAGCGAAAATGGAAAAAGCCATTGCATGAAAGTGGGGATATTTTTCCATCTTTTTCCAACAGCACCTCTTTTTTAAGCACAGTTCCGACCTCATAAAGGTGGGTTTTGTGCCTTTCTGCCGTTCTTTTTGCTGCCAAGAAGCATTCTGGCGGAATGGCTGCCAAAACCTCGTAGTCTGCTGAGAGGTTGATAAGCTCGAGGGGGCTTTTGCCGCTTTTTTTGCAGAATTCTTCCACCCCCTCAAAGAAAGGCAGGCCGATGTATTCTATCAAGGCGCCAGTCCCGCTGGCAGAGCACAAATTATGGACTGCTGCAGCAAAGCCGTCAGAAATGTCGGTTGCGGCATGCACCAAGCCCCTCAGGTTAAGCTCGCTCATAAGCTGCGTGGGAGCAATGGGGCGCTCAAAGCGCTTTTTTATTGCCTCCTCAGTTAAAGTTAGCTTTTGTTTTTTTGACCAAAAAAGATGGTAACCTGCTGCTGATGCCCCTAGCTTTCCAGTCAGCGCAAGAATATCGCCTGGCTTTGCCCCGCTTCTTCGCAGGGGGTAGCGCGCTACCCCAATGGCTGTGCCGCACATCACTATCTTGTCGGTTTCGTTCATGTCTCCTCCTATTACGCGAGTTTTGTGTGCCCTCGCGCAAGAGGACATGCCTGCAGCAATTTGCCTAATCCCGTCAGGCGGAATTTCCCTTGGCAGCCCCCATGCTACCAGCACCCCTATTGGCTTTGCGCCAGCGGCAGCTAAATCTGAAAGATTGGCAGCAACAGTATTCCAGCCAATTCCTTCATATGAAAGGCCGGGGGGAAAGTCTTCGCCTTCAGTAAGCATGTCGGTGGTTGCCACAATGTTTTTTCCTTTGTAAGGTATGCACTCGGCGTCCTCAAATCCGCTTTCAACCCTGAGCTCTTTTTTTATAATGCAAATCGCGTCTAATTCGCTTACCATGGCACTCAGTCTTTTGCAGGTGGCAATTGCCTACTTGCGTATATCCTCTGCAAGTGGGCCGGAGCGAGGAGGAACCCAGCGCCGCATCTCCAATATCTTGTAGTGGAACTTGTACTCCATGGCCACTATCATGTAATAGCTCCAATGGTCAAGCGAGGCAGCAAGCTTTTTTCCAGCCGACCAAGTGTAGCTCATATTCCTCCAAACAGGCAAAACTCGGGTTTTATTTATTTAAATATATGTTCGTCAATAGCTAAAATTAGTTAATTGACGATTTCTTTTAGGAGCTTCGGAAATGTTTTATAGATTACAATTTGTTTCATAAAAAACAATATGCTTTAAGAATAATCGCCCCTTACTTTCACCATGGCAAAAAAACTTTGGGGAGGCGCATTTGAAAAGGCGCCAAATGAAGAATTGCTTGGGTTTCTTTCCAAGGAAGACGTGGAGGCAGATGCCAGCCTGCTGGAATACGACATACAAGGCAGCCTGGCGCACGTCTGCATGCTTTCAAGACAGAAAATCCTGCCAAAGGAAGAGGCAAAGGCTATTCTTTCAGCCCTGATTTCCATCCGCAAGAAAGTGGAAGAGGGCAAGTTCTTTTTAGACCCCTCGCTTGAGGATGCCCACACCAACATAGAGGCAGAGGTTACTAAACTAACCCCTTATGGAAAAAAAATGCACATCGCCCGCTCGCGCAATGACCAAGTTTCATTGGACATGCGCCTCTACATGCGTGATGCAGTAAATGAGGTTTCGCAAAGCCTTCTTGACCTTCAAAAATCCCTCGCCCTGCTTTCAAAGAAGGACTGCCCCTTTCCTTCATATACGCACTTTCAAGTGGCGCAGCCAGCTTCACTGCTCTTTTGGTGCCATGCACACTGGCACGGCCTTGAGCGAGACCTTTCAAGATTGGGCGATTTTTATAAAAGGCTGAACCAGAACCCGTTGGGTTCTGGGGCAATCGCGGGAAGCGGCTGGGAAATTGACCGCCACTACACCTCCAGGCTGCTCGGATTTGATTTGCCAACCGCAAACCCAATGGATACTGTCTCCTCTCGGGGAGAATTGGAGGCAGAGCTGCTGTATATACTTTCGCTTGCGATGGTGCATGCAAGCAGGATAGCAGAAGACATAATCCTTTACTCAAACAAGCGCCTTATTGTCCTCCCTGACGAATTTTCAACCGGCTCTTCCATGATGCCACAGAAAAAGAACCCCGACCCGTGCGAGCTTGTTCGCGGCAAGGCCTCGCGGGTGCTTGGCTTGGCGTTTGCAACAGCCTCAATAAGCAAGGGGCTGCCAACTGGCTTCAACCGCGACACACAGGAGACCAAGCCAGCGTTGATGGAGGGGGTGGAGGCCACGCTTGCAAGCCTGCGCATCCTTGCCAAGCTTCTGCCGAGCCTTCAATTAAACCGCGAACGAATACTGTTGGAGCTTGAAGAAGGATATGCCTCAGCCACTTCGCTTGCTGACTTGCTTGCTAAGAAAGGCGTCCCCTTCCGCGAGGCGCATGAAATGGTAGGAAAGCTGGTCAGAAGCTGCATTGCCCAAAAGAAGTTTCTCTCGCAGCTCTCGGCAGAAGAGGTCTCGGCCATCGGAAAGGTAAAAATCTCGCCAAAAGAGCTTGCAGAGGCAGTTTCAGTGGACAAGACCGCAAACTTTTCTGCCAAATACAAAATTCCGAAGCAGTCAAATTTTGCAAAGCTGCTTGCAGAAAGAAAAAAAAGGCTGGCTTTGGCTGAAAGGCTTTTGGAAAAGGAAGTGCGCAAAATAATAGAGTAGGGCAGCAGTGCGGGTGGCAGCTGCTACATCTCAGGGGAAGGGAGCTCTATTGCCTTTAGAAAGCCTTTTGCCTGCTGCTCATTTCCCTTATTAATATAGCAAATCTGTATCTTGTCCCATGTGTTCGGGGTAGCGTCCCAGGGAGGAATCCCAGCTAGGGCTTCCTTGAAGGCACTGAATTCTTCTGCCGATTTTCCGACCGGCTTTGCAGCAGGAGGGGATGGCGCAACTCTTTGGGCTTCTGCCATGCCTGCAAAATGCACTCTCAAATTTATAATCTTTCCCAGCAAAATGCAATCATGACGGACGAGCTGACAGAGCAGATGATTGGCAAAACAGAGCAGTTTATAGAAGAGAAGAAAGGGGACGAAGCCGTAGAAGAGGCAAGAGAGCTTGCCTCAATCGATCAAAAGGACGCCATTGTCTGGTTTGTAAAGGGAAAGGCGCATTATATTGATGGCCAGTTTGAAGAGGCGCTTTCTTCGTTTTCAAAGGCAGCCGAGCTTGACCGGGAAAATCCACAGATATGGCATATGATAGGCTATGCCCTCATAACCCTGAACAGGCTGCAAGAGGCAGAGGAAGCGCTCAAATACGTAAAGGCAGTCAGCCCCTCAAACACCGAGGCGATATGCGCCCTTGGAATCTGCCAGGTAATGCAAAACAAGGCAGGCGAGGCGCGAGAAAACTTTGAAAAGGCCATCTCCCTTGACAAAAAAACCGCCATTTTGATGCTGGAGCACTTCCATGAAAAGTTCTTTTCTCCAAGCAAGGAAGTGGAGTCGCGCACCAAGGCACTGATTGAGCGAATCCTTGAAACAAGAAAACTGCTTTAGCTATTTTACAATTAGGCTAGGCTCCTAAAAACTTGGCTGCGGCCAAAAGAACAAGCAGCGCCCCAACCAGCCCTTCCCCTGCAATAACGCCTCCTGCGACCAGCCGCCACTTTTCAGTTTGGCCTGCCTTGTCTGCAAGAAAGCGCAAAATGCCTCCTGCAAAAAGAGGAAGGGAAAGCTCAATTGGAACATAAAGCCCGATTCCAAAGGCAATGGGCGCTGAGGGCAGGTTGAGTTTGGCAGCAGCAAAGGTAAGCGCCACTCCAAGCAAAATGCCAATCTCAAGAGCAAGCGGCATGCCTTCAGAATGGACAATTTCCTTTATTGCAGTTGCTTGTGGGGCAGGAAAGTCCATTGTCCCAAATCCAACAGAGGCAAAAGACAGCATGGTGGCTCCCATCACAAGCGAGGCAGAAAGAACGCCTGCTGCCTCGCCGGCAAGCTGGTGCATCGGGTTGGTCCCAAGCAGATGCCCTGTCTTGAAATCCTGCATGGCATCTCCGGCAATTCCTGCTGCTACGCACACCACAGCTGCAAGCAGGACAAGGTGGATTGCCCCAAAGCCAAATAGGTATTTTGCAGCAAGAAGCAAAATCAGGGCAAAAAGCTCCATCGGGTCAATGTTCATCTCGCCTGTTATCCTTGCGCCAACATAGGACATCAAAAATGCGCCAGCTATGGCGAGCAGGGCAAGTGGAAAAGACAGGTCAAAGGCATAAGCCAAGATTACAGCAAAAAGGACCAGGATAAAGGTGCTTTTTCTCCCAAGCGGCGTAGATTTGTAATATGAAAAGAGGCTTTTGAAAGCTGGAAGGCCAACTAGGGCAAAATAAGCTATGGCAGCGCCCATCACCATTCCGGCCCCAACCGGCCTTGTTATCGCTGAGATCACCCCTGCTTTATCTGCAAAAAAACCAGCTGAAACAAAATAAGGGATTGCCAGAAAATAGCTCGCCACAGCGCCTAAAAACCAAATGAAGGTGAACCTTGCGCCTATCAAATACCCTCCAGCCAGCGGGATAAGGGAAATTGAGCTGCCAAGCGAGAACAGCTTGGATGCAGATGCCTTTAGCGACTCAAGGTTAATATACGAAGGAAAGAGGGAAAAAACGTCCCTTGCAACTGCAAATGCAGCCCCTGCCCCAAAGGCTGCAAAAAGCCTCTTGCGCTTAACTCCGGCACTGTCCCCGGCTTTTAAGATTGAGGCTGCGGCAGTGCCGTCTGGGTAAGGAAGCTTTTCTTTTACAATCATCTGCTGGCGAAGAGGGTAAATAAAGATAAGGGCAAGCAGGCCCCCAGAGATGCCGACAAGAACTATGTCGCTTGCGCTTATTTCAAACCCCAACATAAAGGCTGCGGGTATAGTGAAAATAATGCCTGCTGCAAGAAGCCCGCCTGTTGAGGCAGTGGTTTGCATCACATTTGTTTCGTGTATGCTTCTTCCGCCCAGCAGCTTGGCAAGCGCCATGCAGGCAACCGCGGTAGTTACCATCGGCCAGTAAACCCCGCCCACTTTCAAGCCTGCATAAGCGCTATAGAGGGCAACCAGCACTGAAAGAAGAGCGCCCAAGATTATGGCGCGCAAGGGGAATTTTTCAGCCATCAGCCCTGATTCGAGTCGGATTTATAAATATCTTTTCCTAAAAAATTCGTCACTTGCCTGCCAGGTTGGCAGAGAGGCTATGCACCCCGCTGCAGACGGGGTTAGGGGGGTTCGATTCCCTCACCTGGCTAATTGCCTAAGAGGTTCGTTTCCTTTCAACAAGCTCCTTTGCCTTTGCAGGCCCGGCATTGCCCAGGCATGCAAAAACCCGCTTCCTGTGGTGCCTTTATATACCTGCTGTTGTAAAAAAGAAAATAATGGGGGGGTTTTATGTCTAACCACTTGTTTTTAGCAGGACTACTGGCATCTATAGTTATCTTTGGCTCGGTCTTTGCAGTCGTTTCGCCCATTTCGCCTCAAGAGGGTCTGCTTGATCCTTTTTCTCTTGCATCGCCTGCTAAAAGTTCACCTGACTTGAGAATCAGCGGGATAATATTGCCGGGTGGCTGGACTGGAAGCGTAACGGTTGGCGTGCCCTTCCAAGTTGGCATAATAACAAAAAACATAGGCGATGACTCTGCCGGAGCATCCACCACCTATTACAGTTTTTCAGGCAGCAACGGCGCCTTTTCAATAGGCCCGCTTGCCCCGAATGCCACAAGCATAAATTACACCAACCTGACCTGCACGCAGGCAGGAAATTTCAATTTGACTGTGGTCGCAGACTACTACAACACTGTGGAGGAAAGCAACGAAACGAACAACCAGGTTAACCTGCCAATAACATGCCTGCCTCCAAAGCCGGACTTGGTAATCTTAAGCATCTCTGCCCCAGAAAATGCGACAGTGGGCACCCCATTCACTGCCAACATAACCACCAAAAACATCGGCAACGGCTCAGCTGGTGCATCCACCACTTTCTACAATGCTTCAGGCAACACGGGCTCAATTTCAGTGGGCGCACTCAATCCAGGGGCAAGCCAGACCGACGCAGTTTCTATCACCTGCGCATCTGAAGGGATGATGTATATTACTGCAACTGCGGACTGGGGGGCCGTGGTAGACGAAAGCAACGAAACGAACAATGCCAACCAGATAGCTGTGAACTGCCTGCCGCCGATGCCCGACCTCATAGTCTCAAATATAGATGGGCCATCAAGCGCGGTTGTTGGGCAGGGATTTGATGTTTCCATAACCACTAAAAACATAGGGGAAGCAGACGCAGGGATGTTTGAGACCACATACACTTTCCAAGGAACCAGCGCAGACCTCCATTTTGACTCGCTTGGCGTTGGAAACGAGCGCACGGACATCGTAAGCCTATCATGCACAGAGGCAGGGAATTTCAGCATAACAGCAACTGCTGACTCATATGAAGGAGTGCTTGAAAGCAACGAGGGCAACAACCAGCTAAGCCACAGCATAGAATGCTTGTCTGGCGCCCCCGACATTGTGATACCTACGATGAGCGTGCCGCAGACTGCCCTGAGGGGAGTGCCCTTTGATGTGTGGGTATTGAACTACAACAGCGGCAATGCTGCTGCCGCTCCTTTCTACACTGCCTTCATTTTCGGAAACAGCACAAAATATGCATTTGTGGAGAGCGGCTTGGCTCCTGGCGCAGGCTACTGGAAAAACGTAACTTTCACCTGCACGCAGGTAGGGTTTTTCAATGTGACAGCGATTGCAGACTATAATGAAACCGTAAGCGAGAGCAACGAGGAAAACAACAACCAGACGTCTCAGATAGAGTGCCTGCCTGCGCCTGACTTGGTAATTTCGAGGATAGTTGCACCTGCGAATGTGACAGTTAACAAGAGCTTTGAGGTGCAGATAACCACAGAAAACATCGGAGATGCGCAAGCAGGCGCATCCCAAATAAGCGTTTCCTTTGATGGAGGCAATCCAAAATACGCCCCTCTGCCTGCCATTGAGCCAGGCTTAAACTACACAAGCACAGTAAGCATAGCATGCACAAAACTTGGGCTGCAGAACCTGAATGCTGCGGCAGACTACTACGACAATGTGACTGAAAGCGACGAGACGAACAACCAATTGGTTGTCCAAGTTAATTGTGTGCTTCCAACTGTCGAAGTGGCTTATGCTGATGGATGGAACATGGTGAGCCTGCCTGTTGCGGTTTCCAATAATTCCTCTTCTGCAATCTGGCCTGAAGGAATTTCCAGCCTGTTTGAGTTCTCAGCAACAGGTGGCTACAGGCCAGTAAGCGAAGCCCAGCCAGGCAAGGGTTACTGGATAAAGTTCAGTGGCGCCCACAATAAGAATTACACTGGATATGGGCTGCCTTACCTAAATTCCACTGTAAGCTACGGATGGAACATAATAGGGGGCCTGACTGAAACTGTCAATCTCTCAAGCATCAAGACCGAGCCTGCAGGCATAATCGCCTCTGACTTCTTTTGGTTTAATGGGGCAAACTATGAGAGAGTCACTACTGCGCTGCATCCCGGCAGAGGCTATTGGGTAAAGATGAGCCAGGCAGGAAGGCTAATACTGAATAATAGTGCGCTTTACAACCAAGAAATTCCAGCCAGCACAGCAGGCATGGGATACATCAGCATTTCAGACAGCAAGAAAGCCAGCATGAGCGTTTATTTGGGAAGCTCTTCCAAGGCAGCCCTTCCTCCAATAATGTCGGGCTTTGACGCAAGGTATTCCACTGACACCTACATCGAGGCGCCTCCTGCCTCTGGCTCCAAAGACTACGAGATTAAAATCACTGCCAGCAACTATCCATTGAAAGTGGAGTGGAAGCTCAACAGCGGCTATGCATACACCCTATATTACACGAGCGGGGGGGTGCAGCAGAGCAAGCCAATTTCAGGCACAGGCAGCTTCCTGATATATGATTCCGCAGTAAAGAAACTTACCCTGCGCGTGACAAAGCAGGCGGGCGCAACAACGACAACAACACCAACTGCCTCCACAAAAATTACGCCTGCTGCGGACTAGCTCTTTATTGCATTTTCTTTTTCCTTTCAACAAGCTCCTTTGCCTTTGTGGCTATGTGCTCTGCGGATAAGCCGAATTTCTTGACAAGCTCCCATGGTGCGCCAGACTCGCCGAATTCATCGTTCACCCCAATCATGTCAAATACGACTGCTTTTTGCTGCAAGGAGGGCTCGCAGAGGATGGCTGCAGCCACAAGGTTGCCCATCCCTCCCTTTTGGTGCTCCTCGCAGGTTAGGACTGCGCCTGTCTCTGCAGCAGCTGAAATGATTGCGCCCCTGTCAAGCGGCTTGATTGTTGAGAGGTTGATTACCCTGGCTGCAATCCCGAATTCCTCCTTTAAAATCCAGGCAGCCCGCATGGCTTCTGGCACTTCTGGCCCGCAGGCAATTATTGAAATGTCTTCTCCCTCGTTTTTTGCCTGGGTTGAAAGGGCAAAATCAAATGCATCTGTGAAATTTTCCCTTTCGCCCCTGTAATGGATTATTGTTGCAACGCCGAATTTATACGGGGTAGACTCGCGGGTAACTACTGGCGTTGCTTCGCGGGCGTAGCGTATATATGCTGGCCCTGGGATTTCAATCATTGTGCGCGTCATCTTTTTTGTTTCCACTGCATCGCACGGGACCAGGAGGGCCATGTTAGGCAGGCCTGCAATTTGGAAAATCTCTTCAAGGGCTTGGTGGGTTGCGCCATCAGGCCCAACCGAAACGCCCCCGTGGGCGCCTGCAATTTTTACATTCCAGTTTCCATAGCAGACTGTTGTCCTGATTTGGTCAAGCGCCCTGCCAGCTGCAAATACGCCATAGGTTCCAAAAAAGGCAATTTTTCCTTCCTTTGCCAATCCTGCAGCAACGCATGTCCCTGACTGTTCTGCAATCCCCATTGAGAACCAGCGGTTTTTCCGCTCAGGCTTCTTTTCGTAGAACATGTTTATGCATATTGAGCCCGATATGTCTGCGCCAAGAGCAACTATGCGCGGGTCGTCATTCTCGGCAAGCTCCTCGCCAAATCCAAAGCGCGTGGGCTTCATTTCAACCCGCATGGTCGGTCCTGAGTTCCACCAATAATTCCTGCTGAACTTTGGCATGGAGGCCTCAACCTTCAAGTCAACCTCCTTCTGATATTGCTGCGCAAGCTGCATCATCTCGTCCTTTGGCAGGTATTCCACCCCGAGCTCGGCAAGCGCCTTGTCCAGCTCTTCTTTGTTAGGGGCCTTTCCATGCCATGCAGCCTGGTTCTCCATGAACGAAACCCCTTTGCCCTTCACCGTCTTTGCAATAATGACAGTAGGCTTTCCCTTTGTGCGCGCAGCCTCTTCAAAGGCAGAAATCAAAGCCTCCACATCGTGTCCATCGCAAACAATTACGTGCCACCCAAAAGCGCGATATTTTTCATCTATAGGGTCAATGTTCATTACTTCACGGGTCCAGCCGTCAATTTGCAGCTGGTTTTTATCCACTATGCCGACAAGGTTGTCCAGCTTGTAATGCCCTGCTGCCATTGCTGCTTCCCAAATTTGGCCCTCCTGCTGCTCGCCATCTCCCATTATGCAATATACCCTGTAATCCTTGCCGTCAAGCTTGGCTGCAAGGGCATCGCCAACTGCAATGCTTAGCCCCTGCCCTAGCGAGCCGCAGGACACCTCAACCCCAACGCACTTTTTTCTGTCAGGGTGGCCCTGAAAGGGAGAACCGAGCTTTCGCAAAGTTGCCACTTCCTTGACCTCAAAATATCCGCAATAGCCAAGCGGCACATACCAGGCAGGCGCCTTGTGGCCTGCTGAAAAAAACAGCCTGTCCCTTCCCTCCCAATAAGGCTCATGGGGCTTGTGCCTCATCACCCGCAGGTAAAGGGTGGCAACAATGTCCATGCAAGAAAGGGTTCCACCTGAATGGCCTGAGCCTGCACAATAAAGCGAAATGAGGGCCAAGCCACGCATTTCTTGTGCAGCTTTTTTTATCTCTTCAGCCGAGTAGCTTTTTTCTGTGCCATCCCTGTTGATTATGCCCATACTCTCACCAGCAAGCAGAAGAATTAATCCTGCTTTCCCATTTTTGCAAGCTTTTCAAGATAATTTTCTGCTGATTTTTTTATCAGCTCAATGTCTTTTTCATTAACTTCCCGCAGCACCTTTGCAGGCACGCCGGCAACAAGGCTTTTGGGAGGAATTTCCGTGTTGCCTGTCACCACTGCCCCTGCTGCCACAATGCTCCACTCGCCAATCTTGCAGCCATCAAGCAAAGTAGCGTTCATGCCAATAAGCACATTGTCAGAGATTTGGCAGCCGTGTATTATTGCGCCGTGCCCTACGGTGACATTTTTGCCTATCTTTACGCCACTGCCATGAATTATGCAGCCCTCTTGGATGCTGGTGTTGTCCCCGATAGATACCTCTCCCTCGTCTGCTCGCACACAGGCAAAAGCCCCAACATATATGTTTTTTCCAAGCCTTGCCTTGGAATCCACTTCTGACTTCGGGTGGATGAAGCTCAAGCGATCGCCTTCCCCTACCTTTTCTCAATTGCCTCTTTCATCCGCTTTAGCCCCTCAACTATGTTTTTTTCAGAAGTGGCGTAGCTCAAGCGAAGATAATGCTCGGTTTCGCCTAAGTTGCGCCTTCCAAAGTGGATGTCTGCAAGCACTGCAACCCCATTTTCAAGAAGGAACTTGCGCAGCTCTTCAGCAGAATTTAGCCCCAGCCTTGCAACTGCGCCGCTGACGTTTGGATAGGCATAAAAAGCGCCGCCGGGAGTCAGGCAGCGCACTCCTTCTATGTCATTGAGCAGCTTCACCATCAGGTCTCGCCTTTTTTTGAAGCTCTCCACCATCTTGCGAGTTTCATCCTGGGGGGCATCGAGAGCCTCTTTTATTGCATATTGGGCGATGTGGTTTGCGCAGCTTTCGGTGTTGGTCATCCAGCGAGCCATGTGTTTGGCGAGGATTGGGTTTGCCGCATAGCCTATCCGCCAGCCTGTCATGGCGTATGCCTTTGAAGCGCCATCGCAAATGATAGTCCGCTCATACATCCCTGGAAGCGAGGCGATGCTGAAAAACTCCCTGTCGTAAGTAATCGGGCAATAGACCTCGTCGGCATAAACCCAAAAATCGTGGCTTTTCGCAAGATCTGCAACTGCCTCCAAATCCTCCCTTGAAAGCACGCCGCCCGTCGGGTTTTGGGGGCTATTGAGAATCAAAAGCTTGGTTCTGGGGGTTATCCTCTTTTCAAGCTCGCCAATCTCAAAGCTGAAGCCTTTCTTTTCGCTAAGTGGCAAGGGGACCGGCACCGCACCATGGGCAATTATCTGCGATTCATATATGGGAAAGCCGGGGTTAGGGTAAATCACTTCATCTCCGCATCCGAAGTCTGTCACGCAGGAAAGGGCAAAGTCAATGAATGGCTTTGCGCCGTTTGCAATTACCACGTCTTCTGGCTTGCAGTCTATATGGCGGGTCCTTGAAAAATATCTGGCAACCGATTCGCGCACTTCGTAGACGCCTGCAGAGTCTGTGTAGCCCGTCTTGCCAGCATTTATAGCCCTTATTGCGGCGTCCTTGATGTGCCTGGGCGTGTCAAAGTCAGGCTGCCCTATGCAAAAGCTGATTATGTCCTTTCCCTCCCTCAAAAGCTTGTTGACTTCTGCCAGCACCACGAAGGCATTTTCAGTTCCGAGGTTGCGTGTGCGGTTTGATATGTACATGCACTTCCCCCCACCAAAATTATGGCGTAAAATTAGCCAAGAAAATTTAAAACGCTATTCTGAAAGCCAAAAGAGGCTGTTAAATCCAAGTCCGTAGTTTTAAATTGTTCTCGCTTCTAACCGAATTCATGAAAGCAGCATTTCTTGGAACAAACGGCTGGTTTTCCACCCACATGGGGCGAACCACCTGCGCGGCGCTAATTTTGAAAGGCAGGCTGATAGTCCTTGACGCAGGCGACGGCTTTTATAAAGCAGGGGAGCTTGCAAAACGCTACGGGGTGCGAAAAATTGATGTTTTCATCTCGCATATGCATTTAGACCATGTGGTTGGGCTGCACACCCTCCCCCTATTTCCCTCTGATCTCCTTGTCAGGCTCTTTGTCCACAGAAGCTACCTTCGCCCTCTTTTAAGGTTGGCTAGCCACCCCTACACCGCCTCCTTATCTGAGCATTGCGCGAGGGTGCAAGCAATTCCGCTCAAAGTCGGGCTCAACAGAGTGCCTTACCCGGTCCGCCTTTTGCCGCTTGCTCATGCAGACCCGTCTTTTGGCTTCAGGCTTGAATTAGAAGGGAGAGAAATTGCCTACTGTGCTGACACCGGGCCTTGCAAAAACCTTGTCAAGCTTGCAAAAGAATCGGACGCACTTATAACTGAATGCGCCTTGCTTCCAGAAGAAAACAAAAATCGCAGCTGGCCACACCTCTCCCCTGAAATGGCAGCCCAAGCAGCAAAAGAAGCAGGAGCAAAGAAGCTGGTCTTGACCCATTTTGATGCAAGCAAATACCAGACTGAAAAAGCAAGAAAGCAGGCTGAAAGGGCGGCAAAGAAGGTATTTCCAAATGCTATTGCTGCAAAAGATGGGATGGTTTTGGAAATTTAGGGCTTGAGCTCTTGGGCCAGCTCCATTACAAATCGCGCATACCTATCATCGTGGTTATAGCGCCATGCTGCTTTCCAGTTGGACCCGCCCACCCCATAGCCTTCTTCTTTTGTAGCGCCCGCTTTTTTTAGGTATTCTGCTGCCATAAAAACAGACTTTTCAAAACTGCTGACTTCATCAAAAGAAGCCCCTTTGGACTCGTCCAAGCTCATCAGAGTGGAAGAAAGAAACTGGCCTGGAAAAAGGGCGCCAGCAGAAGAGCCCTTTATGGAAAATGGGTCAACCTCGTATTTTTTGCAAAAGCGAAGGAAGGCTGCAAGCTCGTTTTTTGCAAATTTTTCCTTGTCAGGGCGGTTTTCCAAATAGGTCAAATACAAGTTAAGCACAGGGTAGTTCCCAGTAATCTGCCCAAACTTGCTTTCAATCCCAAGGACTGCCGCCAGGAACTCTTTAGGCACGCCTGTTTTCTTCTCAGCCTCCTCAAAGGTTTCTTTGTATAGCTTTAAGATAAGCTTTCCTGCCTGGACCAAAAACCAAAAGTCGTGGTCTTTTTTGTATTTTTGGTAGTCTGCTTCCTGCTCTTCTGCCGTCTTCTTTTTCTTTTTAGCTGCCACCTCTTTGATTGGAGGGGGATAATCCAGTTTCTCAATGCGGGGATCTGAAAGCCACTTTTCAACTTCTTTTTTTTCAAAGCCTTGCTCAAGCAGGAATTTCTTTACCTTGCTGATAGTCTCTTCGCTAAACCCGATTTTTGTAAAGGCAGTTTTTGTCTTGTCAGGAAGTGCCTGCTCCTGATGAAACTCTTGCTGAGGCTTTTCCCACTTCAGCACGCCCCCATCTGCCATATTAGCTTTAATGGAGGATAGCCTTTAAACACTTGGCTGAAAATTCATTTGCAGGCTGCAGCAGGGCAAAGCTGCCAAGCGGAGATGGGTGTTTGAAAGAAAGGCTCCCATATGCACTTGCGCTGTTCTTTTTGCTGGCAGCATTATTCTTGCTTTTTCAAAAGTCGGAAATTGAAGCAAAGTTCCAGCAGCTGCAGGCTGATTATAATAAATCGGTGGAAAGCCGAAGGATGGCAGAGGCAGAACTGGAGCTTTCTAAAAGGGCGCTTTCAAAAAAAGAGGAGGAGCTTGGGGCAATTAAGCTTCGGCTTTCAGAGAAAGAAATGGAGCTGAACAAGACTGCTGGCGAGCTTGCAAAAATTAGCTCTGAGCTTGAAAAAGAAAGGAAGAATGCAGCTGAGACAGAGGCTCGCCTTTCTGCCCTGAAGGAAAAGCTGGATGCCGTGGAAGAAGCAGTGAATTCCTCCATTGGATGGTTTAGGGAAAATGCCTACCTTCCTGCAAATTATAGCTGGACAACTGAAATTTTCAAGCAGAGGGCAATTGCAGACTGCATAGACAAAAACGAACTTAACTTGGCATGCATAAGCTTTGACATGGAAAACACTGCATTTGCAATCCATTACAGGCTGGATTCTGAGAAGGGAGTGCAAGACAAATTGCAAAGCGTCAAGGAGACTATTTCGCTTGGCTGGGGCGACTGCGAGGATTATTCCTTGCTTTTCAAGGCGGCGCTCAATTCTATAGAAAAAGAGAGGGGCGGGCTGGCAGCCTATGGATGGAGAAGCGGAGGGGGAGGAGAATTCAGAGTCTACCCCAAAGAAAGCATACACACAGAGGAATATTACTATTACCCTAATGCCCGCAAGGGATATGCTGGCAACCTCTCTTCTTTGCAAGCTTATGTAGTTTGCTACACTGTCTCTTCGCTTTACGGGCACTGCGCTGTTGCGCTCTCTGAGAGAAAGTTGGCAAAAAGCTCAGAAGTGCTTGAGATGGACGGCATGGTATTTGAGCCGCAAAATGGGGAATATCTTGGCAGGATTGGGGAAAAGTTCCAAATCTGCACAGCAGCAGAATGCCTTGAAAAGCCAAATTACATCCACCGCATCATATCTGATGGAGACCTTTATATATTCAGCAAGGAAAGAGGCTGGGAAAGCTATGCAGATTACCTGCAGCAAGTAAGGGCATTAAAGGCAGGCCTTGAAGCCTAATCGCAGGTGCGCCATTTATCTATATATTAGTTAGCTAAAAAAGAGATGCGGGAGTGGTTGAAATGGAGATGGAACGCCTCACTGTCCTTGATGCAAGCGAGCCGGTTTCAAAGGCAATAAATGCGATATCCTCTTCCAAGCTGCCTGTAATAATCACCAAGGGCGGAAAATACCTCGGCTTAATTGACGAGCGGGCAATAGCCCGAAAGGCAGCCAACCCTAAAAAAGAGAAATGTGAAAAAATTGCTGAAAGAACTCCTGTCCTTTCCCCTAAAAGCACTGTGCTGGATGCCTGCAAGGCATTCTTTGCCGGCAGGTTCAAGGCGATTCCAGTAGTGGACGGAGGAAAAATACTTGGGGCGGTCACAAGGCACACCCTTCTTTTAGAGCTTCTTAATGAAAAAATGCTTTCAAGAAAAAGGGTGGAGGAGGCAATGAGCTCTCCTGTGGTTGCAATAGACGCCTCGGCAACTGTGGGGCAGGCCCGGGCTGAGCTTCGCAAGCACAACATACGCAGGCTGGTTGTAATCCAGGACGGAAAGGTTGCAGGCATGGTCTCTGTTTTTGACTTGACTCGCTTTGCATTAAAGGAAAAAGTCTCGCCAACCTTTTACTATTCAGGAGAAAAAAGCCCCATGGATTCGCAGCCGATTTCCTCTTACATGAATAAAAAGGTTGAGACTATTGCGCCTACTGACTCGCTTGCAGCAGCAGCCTCAAAGATGCTTGAGCAGAAAGTAGCGGCGCTTGTAGTGTCGCAGGAAGGAAGGCCTGTTGGCATCCTTACTGCAAGGGATATCTTCCAGCTTGCCATCTCTTATGAAAAGGCGCAACAGGTGTTTGTTTCTGGGCTGCCGTATGAGAACAAGGAATACCAAGAAGAAATTGTAAAGGAAGGGGAGAAGCTCCTTTCAAAGCTTGGAAAAAGCTTTGCAATATCATCTTTGGCATTCCATGTTAAGCATGATGGGTCGGGCTTTTCAATTCGGGCAAGGCTTCAGGGCTCAAAGTCATTTAGCGCAAGTGCAAGCGATTTTCGGATTGAAAATGCCCTCCATAAGGTAATTTATGAGCTTCGCAGGATGGCAGAGCGAAGCAAATTGGAAAAAATTGAGCGTAAAAAAAGAGAAGCAAGGATGAAAGAGGAGTAGGTGGCGCCATGGTGTCTCTTGAAGTTTCACTCTGCGGCCTGAAACTGCGCAACCCCACCGTCCTTGCTTCAGGGATACGCGGCAACAATGCCTACCTGCTCATAAGGGCTGCAAAGGAAGGAGCAGGCGCAGTCACTTCAAAGTCATGCTCCCTTCTTCCTCGCGAGGGGCATAACAACCCCACAATGATGGGCTGCCAACCATTTATGCTGAATGCAATTGGGCTGTCAAACCCTGGGGTTGATGAAGAGGTTGAAGAAATAAGGATTGCAGTGAAAAGAGCAGGCGTGCCTGTAATTGCAAGCATATTTGCCCACTCTGTGGAAGACTTTGCAAAACTCGCTTCCCGCATTTCAGAGGCAAAGCCCCACATGATTGAGATGAATATCTCTTGCCCGAATGTGCATCGCGAAGGAAAAATGTTTTCGGCCAGCCCTTCTGATGCAGCCTCTGCTGTTGCAGCAGCGCGGGAAGCAACCTCTGCCCCTATCTCAGCGAAGCTCTCACCAGATGTCCCAAACATAGGGGAAATAGCCGCTGCATGCGTGGGAGCAGGCGCAAATTGCATCACTGCTGTGAATACGATGGGAGGAATGCTAATTGACGCTTATGCCCGCCGCCCCGTTCTCTTCAACGAGTATGGTGGGGTTAGCGGGCCTGCACTGAAGCCAATTGCCCTCAAGGCGGTCTATAGCATAAGAAAAGCGATTGGGCCAGATGTCCCGATAATAGGCACTGGCGGGGGTGCAAGCGGGCTTGACGCGGTGGAAATGATAATGGCAGGCGCTACTGCTGTCGGGGTTGGCAGTGCAGTGGTGCTGCGAAGGAATGCTTTTCGGGAAATATGCAATGAAATGAAGGCATTCATGAAAGAGAACGGCTATTCAAAAATTTCACAGCTTAAGCTGGAGAGTTGAGCTTATGATGCACATCCCAGCAAGGGTTGTCAGGGCAGAAAGGGAAAACGAAAGAGTTGTATCACTAACCTTTGATGTGAAATTAAATGGAGCCCCCGGCCAATTTATTATGGTTTGGCTCCCTGGCTTTGATGAAAAGCCCTATAGCCTTGCAGGAGCCAGCCCACTTAAAATAACTGTTGGGGCAAGAGGCTCGTTTTCAACTAAGCTTTGCAGCCTCAAGAAAGGCGAGCGTGCTTGGGTGCGCGGCCCATACGGAAGGGGCTTTGAGCTTTTGGGGAAAAAAATCCTGCTCGTAGGAGGGGGCTATGGGTTTGCACCCTTGCGATTTTTGGCAGCTGAGGCAAAAAAGAGGGGAATCCATGCAGTTGCAATATGCGGGGCAAGGACCAAGAGCCTGCTTTTGAAGCCTGCGGCCTGCAAGACAATATTTTCAACTGACGACGGCTCATTTGGGATAAAGGGAAGCGCAATTGTAGCAATGGAAGAGCTCTTTAAAAAAGAGAGGTTTGATGTAGTCTATGCCTGCGGACCTGAAAAGATGATGGAGGCTGTGGCAAGGCTTGCAAAAAAGCACAGGGCAGGGTGCCAGCTCCTTCTCGAGCGCTACATCAAGTGTGCAATCGGGGTATGCGGGCATTGTGCGTGCGGAGACAAATTAGTTTGCTTTGATGGCCCGCGCTTTGGCTACGAAATGCTTGCTAACCCAGAGTTTGGAAAAATATGGCGGGACAAGGCAGGCAGAAAGGTGCAGCTATGATTCTTATCAAAGGAGGGAGGCTTGTCTTGCCAGAGGGAATAATGGAGGCAGACCTGCTAATAGAAGGCGAGAAAATAGCAAAGATTGGCAAGCCACTTTCGCCAAAAAAAGCCCAGGTAATAAATGCCAGCGGGCGGCTTGTCTTTCCAGGTGCAATAGACGCCCATGTCCATTTTCGCGACCCAGAAGACACGACAAAGGAGGACTTCTCTACAGGAAGCGCCTCTGCACTTGCAGGAGGGGTGACGACTGTAATTGACATGCCAAATTACAGGAATCCGCCCACTACTACAATAGCTGCTTACAACCAAAAGAGAATAATTGCGGCTACAAAGGCGCGCTGCGATTACCAGCTCAGGTTCGGTGGCTCTGAAAAAAACGCAGAGGAAGCTGCAAGGTCAGGAGCGCCATCACTAAAGATTTTCCTTTCGGAGACAAGAAGCGAGCTGACTGTCTCGCATTCAGCAGCAGTGCAGCATTTTGCCACCTTTCCTGCTCACAAGCCAGTCTGTGTCCATGCTGAAGACAAAGAGAGAATAGAGAATAGGCGAAAGCGCTTTAAGCTCCAGTCAGAAATCCAAGATAAGCTGTCCGCCCAGCTTGCCTGCGAATTTTCGCTGAGGGAAGCTGCCAAGCTCAACAGGAGAGTCCATATATGCCACCTTACAACAGGGCTTGAAATAGAGATGTGCAGGCGCTACAAGAACGCCACCTATGAAATAACACCTAGCCACCTCTTCCTCTCAACTGCAGACTTAAAGCGGCTTGGGCAGCTTGGCAGGATAAACCCGCCGCTGCGAGACAAAGCAGAGCAGGCTGCCCTATGGCGCAACCTTGGGAAAGACACTATAATTGCTTCAGACCATGCTCCGCATCTAATCACCCACAAGCTAGACGGGGCGCCAGGCTTTCCAGGAGTTGGGACTATCTTTCCACTTTTGCTTGACGCTGCGAGCAAAAGGAGGATACGGGCCTGCGACATTGCAAGGTGGTGCGCTGAAAACCCTGCGGGGGCATTTTATTTAAAAAACAAGGGAAGGCTGGCTGAAGGCTTTGATGCAGATTTGGTCATTGTCAATATGAAAAAGAAGTGGAAAATTACCGCTGAAAACCGCCTTTCAAAGTGCGGCTGGACGCCGTTTGAAGGAAAAGAAATAGTTGGCAAGATAGAAAAAGTTTTCTTGCGAGGCAAGCTGGCTTTTGATGGTGAAATTGTCCTTTCAAAGCCAGGCATGGGGCGGGAGCTGCTATAGCCCCTTCATTGCACCTTTATTTGCACGCTTGAAGAAGAGCCAAGGGGCAGGGCACTAACCTCAAAATAATATGTCCCACTTTTCTTTATTCTCTCAAAGCCGCTTGAAGTTAGGTTAAAGGCAGAGCTTTTTACGACCTGTGTAATCCCGTTGCTTGTCTCCAGCTCAAATACTATGTCGTGCCCATTTACATAGGCTCGTTTTATGTTGGAAGGGACCTCAATTTCTTCAATTATCTTTGCAGACCCTCCCAAATAGCCAACTGAATCTGCTGCACTTGCCATTCTTTGCGCAGCGAATTCTGCCTTTTGTATCGCCATGTTCTCGTTTGCCATTTCTGCCTTATTTCTTGAATAGATAAGGAGCGGGAACATCAAGAGCAGGACTAGCCCAATCAGCACCAAAAGCTCTGTTGAAACCTGGCCCTTTTGCATATCAACCCCCCGCCACCTTCCTTTTCTTTTCATCTATAAGCGCAAGGACAAGCACAAGGAAAAACATTGCTGCCATTAGGATGACCAGCATTGGGTTAAAGACAAAAAATATTGCCTGCCTGCCATCAACAATCAGCCCGTCAATCACTGCGCTTAGGTTGAATATCCCGTGAAGGAAAATTGCAATCAAAATGCCTGGCAAAAATGAAAGGGCTGCAAACTGCCTAAGGCTTGGAATGCTTTTGATGTATCCTATGAGGGCGGCAGCAGAAGCAGTAAAGCAGCCATGCGCCAATGTGTTGAAGAAAGAGCGGTAAAGTATTAGCACCAGCCATCTTTCAAGCCCGCCTATCTCAAAGGGGTTTGCCTTTGAGGAGAAGTAAAACCAATTCTCAACAAGTGCAAAGCCAACCCCGCAGCTGAATCCAAGCAAAAGGCCTGTCAGCGTGTCATTATACTGCCGGTTGCCTGACATTGCAAGCACGCCTATCCCCTTTATGATTTCTTCTACGATTGGTGAAACAAAAAGGGTGGCAACAAGCATCGTGGAAAAAAGCCCCAGCCGTTGAAGTTCTCCAGTGGCGCTTGAGCTAACTAGAAGGGAGAGAAATGCAGCAAACATGCCCCAGACAAACATGCCCACAAAGAAAGAGATGGGTTTTCCCTCCTCTTTTTTCTCCAAATACCAGCAAGCAGCAAAATAAAGAAGTGGAATTGCCAATGAGCCTAGCAATGCAACAGCTAAAACCTTGATGGCATTCTCGGATGAGTGTGTTTCCAAAAGATTGTTAAAGAGCACTGCCACCAAGAGCAGAACGCAAAACAGCTCGGCTGCGACTACAAAGGGATTCATGAGCAGCTTGCTTCCAAGCTCTCCCTTCTGCCGCTCCAGGGGAGAGACCATTTCCTTGAGGTTTTTCTCAGCATCGCTTTTCTTTGAGAAGTAGCCGCTATAGGCAAGAAAGATGACCAGAACAGCAGAAACGAGGGCAGCTAAAGGGACAAAAAATAGCAGGAGGGCAGACAGGCCTTCTTCTATGCTTTTTTCATAGCCTGACCAGTCCTCTTCAACATAAAACAAGCTGCCATAAATCTTTTCTTCAGGACCTCGCCCAGCAATTGCATACCTTGTCTTTTTGCTTATTACTTTTTGGTATTCTACTTCGATTTCAAGCTCAATCGTGCTTTCTTTATTTGGAGGGAGCGCTCCAAGAAGCTTTACCACCTTCCAGCCGTCTTCCTCTTGGCGAAGTAGGTAAAGGGGCAAAGATGAGTTAAATGGGTTGGTGGCTGTTATTTTAACCAGTATAAGCTGCGGGCTTGTTGTGAGGTTTGTGTTTTCAAAAGAATATTTGGCTTCAAGCCCGTAATCAAAATCGGCAAGCTCCTCTCCGACCGAATCCGGATAGGCAATGGAGGCAAAAAGAATGAGGAACAATGCAAGAGGCTGCATCTTTACCAATATTACACCTTTTTAGAATGGGATTGGAACATAAAGGCCGATATGCCGTATTATCCAGACAAGGGCCTTGTGCCAAATCTCATTCCTTCGCTTTATAGTGTCTAACAGGTCTTTGAATGCCTCCTTTTCAGCTGCAGCCAGCTTGGACTCGGTAATCTTTATGTGCTCTTTCCCATCTACCACCGTCTTTTCTTCCTGCTGGCCGATTTGCTTCTTTGCCTGCTCATACCACGGAGGCAGGGTTGACTTTCTTTTCTTGATAGCTGCTATGAAATCGCTGGTAGTCACCACGCGCTGCTTTCCAGTCTTAAATGCCTCCCTCCACGGGATTGCTGCTGCCTCTTCCACCACTGCCTTTAAGTCAGCTGAGGAATAGCCCCAGGTGGCAAGTGCAATTCTCCAAAAGGATATTCTTCCTGCGGCAGGCACCTTTCTTGTGTGCATCTTGAGTATATCTATCCGCGACTTGAAGTCAGGCTCTGGGATAAAAATTGTTTTTCCAAAGCGCCCTGACCTGCGAAGGGCGGGATCAACGTCCCATGGGGCGTTTGTCGCGCCAACCACCAGCACATTTTCGTTGTTTGACTCAATTCCATCCATCTCAAAGAGCATCTGGTTGACTGCGATTTTCATGTATTGGGTTGACTGCTGCATGTCTTCTCGCCTTCCGCCCAGGGCTTCAACCTCGTCAAAGAAGACTATGCAGGGCGCATTTTTTCTTGCTGTTTCAAATATGTTGTGGAGGTTTTTTTCGGTGTTGCCTACATACATGTCCAGCACATCCGATATTTTGGCATTTATAAACGAGGAGTTGCATTCCCCTGCTGCTGCTTTCATGATGAATGTCTTGCCGCAGCCAGGGGGGCCATAAAGCATTATGCCTCCTCCTGCCAGCTTCCCATAGGTCCTTGCCAGGTCAGGCTTTAGCAGAGGATAAACGATTGCTTCGTTTATCTCTTCTTTTACCTTGTTCATGCCGGCCACGTCTTTGAATTTCATGTTGGGCTTTGAAAGAAGCTTGGCGGCGTTTATCCCTTGGTTTTGTGCTGCCTCGCCTATTGCTGCTGTGCCGCCCCCGCCCCCTCCTGCCAGCTTGCCCTTTGCAATCTCCCGGTGGTTAATCGCTTCGGTAAAATCAGGGTTTAGCTCAATTGCCTTGTCGTAGTCTGCAATTGCCTTTTCAAGCTGGTTGAGGTAGTCATAGGC